>NZ_CVTV01000009.1:0-112765 GCF_900004865.1 Pseudomonas sp. 37 R 15
GGTATGACTCACCCACATGGGTTACAAATCAGTTCACGCACATAGGTAACAGTTTTTAACTGGCAGGGTCGATTTCGCGAGGATCTGACCATGCCCTGGAAAGAGCTGAAACCTATGGACCTTAAAGTAATGTTCATTGCCGATTACCTGTCCCAGAAGCACAGCCTTAGCCAGCTGTGCCGGGACTATGAGGTCAGCCGCAAGACTGGGTATAAGTGGATCAGGCGTTACGAGGCAGAGGGCCCGAGTGGGCTTGATGAACGTAGCCGCTGCCGCCACAACCAAACCTACGTGGTGCCCTTGGCTGTGAAACAGGCAATCGTTGAATTTCGCTTAAGTGGCGAGACGATCCCCGGCCCGAAAAAGATTCAGAATAGCCTCATGCAGCGTTTCCCAGATCAGGATCCGCCCTCGAAGACGACCATTTACAACATTCTCAAGGCAGCTGATTTGATTACCCCCAAGCCATTGCGCCGACGGGTGGCTGTGTATCCCAAGCCTTTACGCAAGGCAGAAAATCCCAACCAGTTGTTCAGCGCTGATTACAAGGGCCAATACCTGACCGGAGCAGGGATTTGGTGTTATCCGCTGACGATCATGGATCATGCCAGCCGGTTTTTGCTGGCGTGCCAGAGCATGAGCAGCACCAATCTGAAGGAAACCCAGCAAACCTTCGAAAGGGTTTTTCGCGAATACGGCCTGCCAGAGCGTATTCGTACTGACAATGGGATACCGTTTGCCAGCACCAGTCGTGCAGGGCTGTCACAGCTGTCGATTTGGTGGATGAGACTTGGGATCATTCCTGAGAGGATCGAGCCAGGTCGCCCAGATCAGAATGGGCGGCATGAGCGCATGCACCGGACGCTGAAAAGTACATTACCTCACCCGTCGGCAATTGCGTGGGAAGCCCAGCAGCGACACTTTGATCGCTTCCTGCAGCACTACAATTACGAGCGTGGACATGAGGCGCTTGGCCAGAAAACGCCTGCTGCTTGCTATACGCCTTCAACTCGAATGTACCCAGAGACGCTACCGGAAATGATCTATGCGAGTCATATTGAGAGTTACCTGGCCGACAGTAGCGGAATCATCAATCGAGGAGGCATGCGGGTTTATGTTGGCAATCTACTTTGTCAC
Source organism: Pseudomonas sp. 37 R 15 (assembly GCF_900004865.1). Taxonomy (NCBI): domain Bacteria; kingdom Pseudomonadati; phylum Pseudomonadota; class Gammaproteobacteria; order Pseudomonadales; family Pseudomonadaceae; genus Pseudomonas; species Pseudomonas sp. 37 R 15. The sequence goes on from NZ_CVTV01000009.1 coordinate 1,138, forward strand.
CAGACCATCGGAATGGAGATGATCGGTGATGGGGTATGGAATGTAATCTTCGGTCCTGTGATCTTGGGCCATGTGAATGCGAGAGATGCAAAGAACGGTTATGTCTCAATCAAAGTGTCACCTATGTGAGTGCACTTTTTTGTAACCCATGTGGTTGACCCGTACATGCCCCACCACTCGGCACCTCGCTTAGGCTCGGTGTGCCCGAACGAAGGCTTGAATCCGTGGTTTAACGGGGCGCCTGAGATCAAGATCAAAAGCAGATCAAGATCAAGAGCGACTCGCTTCGCATCGTGGTTACGGTTGAGCGCTACAGAGTTGTGTAGATACCTATGCCCCGATGAGGGAGGGTCAGTGAGTGCATCCGTAACTGACACACCGCCATCGGGGGCAAGCCCCCTCCCACATTTGGACCAGGATCGGCAAAAGATACCGATCGACTCTAAGGCCGGCGTGCTAACGCCCCCGCAACACCCGATCAGGCATCGCAATAGCCGCCGCCAACCCCAACACCGACACCCCCGCACTCACCATCAGCAAATGCCGAAACGTCATCGCCAACTCCCCCCGCAACGCATCCCGCGCCGCCCCCGGCGCAGCGTTGAGCCCATCGAGCAGCACATTACCGGTGCTACCCTCGGTCAGCAGCGCACCACTGGCCAAGTGGGCAAAACTGGCATCGCGCAACAACGCCAACAGCAAGGCCGACATGCAGGCCACCCCCACCGCCCCGCCCAGGGAACGGAACAGGTTGGTGGTGCTGGTCGCCACACCAATGTCCCGCTGCTCCACCGAGTTCTGCGTACCCACCAACGAGGTCGGGAACTGCATGCCCGCAGCGATGCCGCACAACAGCATGAACAGCGAGGTGAGCCCGACGGCCTGGGGCGCGCTGAAGGCCATGCCGAGAATCGCCAGGGGACTCAACACGGCGCCACTGAGGATCATCGGTTTATATCGGCCGGTCACTAAGGTCATGCGCCCGGCGAAATACGCGCCCATCGGCAAGCCCATCGCCAGGGGCAGCAGGTGCAGGGCCGCGCTGTCGGCACCGGCACCGGTCACGGTCTGGTAACGCAGGGGCATGAGCACGGTCAGGGAAATCGCCTGGAAGCTGGTAATGAATATCGTGCACCAGCACAACACCGCGCTGCGGTTGACGAACAAGTGCATGGGCAGCAACGGCTCGCGCGCACGGCGCTCATGCCAGACGAACACGCTCAACGCCAACAGCGCACAGAGCAGCAGCCCGAGCACTTGATCGTCACGCCACGCACGGCCCTGGCCGATTTGTGTGATGCCGAGCAACAAGGCGGTCAGGCCGATGATCATCAGCACGGTGCCCAGGTAATCGATGATCGGCTTGCGCTGCGGCACCGGCAACCCCACCAGGGTGCGATGGGCCACATACCAGGCGACAGCGCCCAACGGCAGGTTGATCAAAAATACCCAGCGCCAGGACAGGTACTCGGTCATGTAGCCGCCCAACACCGGCCCGGCGACACTGGCCACCGCGTACATGCTGCTGAAGTAGCCCTGGTAACGCCCACGCTCACGGGGCGCGATGATGTCGCCGATGATCGCCTGGCTCACCGAAATCATGCCGCCAGCACCGATGCCCTGGATAATCCGCGCCAGCACCAGTTGCTCCATGCTGTGCGCCATGCCGCAGAACAGCGAGGCGACGGTGAACACGCCCATACCGATCAGCATCATCGGCCGCCGCCCATACAGGTCACCGAGCTTGCCGTAGATCGGCACCGCCACTGTCATCGCCACCATGTAGCCGGAGATCACCCAGGCCAGCAGGTTGACGTCATGGAACTGCGCGGAAATGGCCGGCATCGACACGGCGACAATGGTCTGGTCCAGGGCGCCAAGAAAGATCGCCAGCATCAGCGCGGCAAGAATGCTGCGCACGGCGGGAACAGTGGGAGCGGACTGATTGAGAGGGGTCACGGCACAACCTTCGAGCAAGGCCCGCAGGCAACGGCAGCCTGCGGAAATGCTGAATACGATAGCAGGCTATTCAATAGCCTCATAAGGAAGCCCGACGTAATTTTCCGCAATGGTTGTGCGCCCGGCCTCGGAACCCATGAAGTAGTCCAGTTCGCTCTCGGCAATGCGCTGGGTGAAGCCATCCGCCTGGGGAAACTGATGCAGCATCGACGTCATCCACCAGGAAAACCGTTCGGCCTTCCACACCCGCCGCAGGCAGATGGCAGAGTAGCGCTCGAGCAATTCCACGCGCCCCTCGCCATACACCTTGAGCAGGATCCGAAACAACGTACTCACATCACTGGCCGCCAGGTTCAAGCCCTTGGCCCCGGTAGGCGGCACGATATGCGCGGCATCGCCGAGCAGGAACAGGCGCCCGTACTGCATAGGCTCCACCACGAAACTGCGCAGCGGTGCGATGCTTTTTTCAATCGACGGGCCGGTGACCAGGTGTTCAGCCAGGTCGACCGGCAGACGGGTTTTGAGCTCTGCCCAGAAGCGCTCGTCCGACCAGTCGGCCAATGGCTCCTGTGCCGGAACCTGCAAGTAGTAACGGCTGCGGGTCAGCGAACGCATGCTGCACAGCGCAAAGCCACGCGGGTGCGTGGCGTACACCAGCTCCGGGTGCACCGGCGGCGTATCGGCAAGCATGCCCAGCCAACCGAAGGGGTAGACCCGCTCGAACACCTGCAGCGCCTCGGACGGAATCGATTGACGGGCCACCCCGTGAAAGCCGTCACAGCCCGCGACGTAATCGCACTCCAGGCGAAAGGCCTGGCCCTGATGCTCGAAGGTCAGCCAGGGCTGATCACTTTTGAGGTCATGGGGCTGTACGTTTGAGGCTTCGTAGAACGTCGTGGCGCCGACAGCCGCACGGGCCGCCATCAGGTCGCGGGTGACTTCGGTCTGGCCGTAGATCATCACTGACTGGCCACCGGTCAGAGTCTTGAGGTCGATGTGGGTGAGTCGGCCATCGCGCGCCAGGGCGAAACCGTCATGCACCAGGCCCTCGGTGTCCATGCGTCGGCTGACGCCGGCCTCGCGCAGCAGGTCGACCATGCCTGGCTCCAGCACCCCGGCGCGGATGCGGCCCTGCACGTGGTCGGCGGTCTGGCGCTCCAGGACGAGGGTCTGAATGCCAGCGTTGTGCAGCAGTTGGCCGAGCAGCAATCCGGAGGGACCGGCGCCAATAATGGCGACTTGGGTTTTCAGCGTTTTCATTATTTTTATGGCCTGCTGGCTTCACCCGAACCGAACGAGTGAAAGAGTTGTCATTGGACGTGTGGCTGACATTTTTCACCTGAGCGAGCAGCATAAGAAGGTGAAAACTGCTTTAAAGCCTGCGCTTTTTGCCAATCGGGGCGATTACCGCACCACTATCCTGAGTATCGGATTGAAAACATGACCAACACCGCGATTCCGGTCTTCAAGCTTTACGGGGAAAGCCAACAGTGGCCGACTCCCGATTTGTTGCACTGCGAAACCATTTCCCGGCGCAGTCGGGAATACCAGTGGGAAATCCAGCCCCACCGGCACGCGGACTTGTGCCAGTTGCTTTACGTGCATAAAGGCCAGGCACACCTGGAAATCGAAGGCCAGCGCACCACGCTCAACGAGGCGAGCCTGCAAGTACTGCCGCCGCTGTGTGTGCACGGATTTCGTTTTTCCGAAGAGGTCGAAGGGTACGTGGTGACCCTGTCGGCGCCCCTGGTCAGCCATTTACAAGCGCAACTGGGCAGCACAATCGATGGCCTGCACACCCTCGGCAACTATCCCGCAGGCAAGGACAGCGACTACCTCAATAACCTGTTCGTGCGTTTGCAGGACGAATACGCCGACGAACAACCGGCACGGGACATGATGATGCACGCCCTGGTCAGCGTGCTGCTGGTGTGGGTCAGCCGCCAGGCGATCCAGCGCCGCCACCCCAGGACGCCACGCAACCGTGAGTATTTCCGACGTTTTACCCAACTGGTCGAACAGCATTACCGCGAGCACCCAAAGATTGAAGACCTGGCCCACAAACTGGGCATCTCGGTCTCCCATCTCAATGGCACATGTCGGGAGTTGGGCGGGCAGCCGGCGTTGCAGATCATGCATGACCGCCAGTTGCTGGAAGCCAAGCGTTTGTTGACCTACACCAGCATGACGATCAATGAAATGTCCGAGGTGCTGGGGTTTTCCGACCCCACCAACTTCTCACGGCTGTTTCGCCGCCGGGTGGGATTTTCGCCCAAGGCTTTTCGCGAGCAGTTGAAGCAGAGCTGAATGTGCGAGGGGGCAAGCCCTAATACTGTAGGAGCGAGCTTGCTCGCGAAAAACTCACAGGCACCGCGTTCATTCAGGAAGCGCGCGTTATCGTTGACGTTTTTCGCGAGCAAGCTCGCTCCTACAGACTGACGTCAGGGCTTGCCCCCTCCCACATTGGATCTGCAGTGCTTTGAGAATCAACGCAGGGCGCTGAAACTGCCAGTGTGCGGGACGCATTGATTTTGATGGCAACTGATGGCGAACGCCGCCGGCTGCATACGCGTCTGCTCAACGCGATAAGCGGCTGTACCGTACAGCGCGGTGGCCAAGGCGCACAGGCTGAAAATCGTCAGGTATTTTCTGGTTTTGATACTCATGGCACGGACCTCTGAACGGATCTACCGGCTCCTGTTTCAAGCATAGGTCAGATAGGGCAAGTTGCCATGATTGCAGGCCATTCAGCGCGCTTATATCGCCTCAGAGCCCGATGTCCCAGTCAGGCTCCTCGGGGAACCGCTGCACCAGGAAATCCAACAGGCTGCGCAACGCCGAGGGCATGTGTTTGCGTGAGGCGTATACCGCGTAGATATTCATCTGCCGCGGCTGCGCATCCGGCAGCAAGCGCACCAGTGTGCCGCTGCGAATCAGCTCACCGGCTTCATAGCTGGGCAACATAGCGACTCCTGCGTCGGCCAGGGTTATGCGCAATAAAGTACCGGCCTCATTGGCGGTGATATTGCCGTGCACCGCCACTGACACATGTTCACCCCTCTCTTCGAAATGCCACAGGCTCTTGCCAAAATAGGAATGGGTCAGGCAGTTGTGCCGGGCCAGGTCTTCGACTTTCTGCGGTGCCGGATGCTCGCGCAAATAGGCAGGCGTGGCGCACACCACCGAGCGGCACACCGTCAGGCGTCGGGCGATCAGGTTCGGGTCCAGGTCATTGCTGGTGCGGATCGCCAGGTCGATACGCTCGTCCACCAAATTCACGGTGCGGTCGAGCATTTGCAGGTCGACTGTCACCAACGGATGGCGTTTGACGTACTCGGCAATGGCGGCGCCTAACTGCGCCTGGCCGAACGAGGTGCTGACACTCAGGCGCAGCAGGCCACGGGGGGTCTCATCGGGCTCGCTGACGGCGGCCTGCATATCGCCGCAAAGCTCCAGCAATTGCCGGCAACGTGGCAGGGTTTCGCTGCCGGCGGCGGTGAGGCTGAGCTTGCGCGTGGTGCGGTGCAGCAGGCGTGCACCGACCCAATCCTCCAGCTCGGCCAGGTAACGCGAGACCACTGGGCGCGACAGGTCCAGATGATCGGCGGCGGCGGATTGGCTGCCCAGATCCACCACGGTGACAAACACGCGCATTGCTTGGAGACGATCCATGATTTGCCCGATTTCAGAAACAAACTATGTCCCAGCATCGCATTTTTTGTGGTGTTTTATGCAACTAAGCTCTGTACACCCCTTACCGATGGCAGGAGCTGCCCCGATGTTCTCGACGTTCAAACGCTTGACCCTGGCGACTGCCGCCCTGGCCTTTACTGCTCATGCGGTGGCGGCAGACTTGAAACTTGACGTGTACAACCCGGGCGAAGCCGCGATCTTCCCGGTCAGCTCGGTGCTGGTCAGCGGCGCCAAGGACGCGATCCTGGTGGACGCGCAATTCGGCAAGGGCCAGGCCGAGCAACTGGTGCAGAAAATCCGTGCCAGCGGCAAGCACCTGACCACCATCTATATCAGCCACGGCGACCCGGACTACTACTTCGGCCTCGACACCCTGGCCGCCGCCTTTCCTGACGCGAACGTGCTGGCGCCACAAGCGGTGGTCGACCATATCAACGCCACCGTCGCCGGCAAGCTGGCGTTCTGGGGCCCGAAAATGGGTGCCGACAAACCGGCCAGGACCCTCGTGCCGCAAGTGCTCAAGGGCCACAGCCTGACGCTGGAAGGGCAGCAGCTGGAAGTCATCGGCCTGGACGGCCCGCAGCCGGATCGCAGCTTTGTGTGGATTCCGTCGATCAAGGCGGTGGTCGGTGGTGTGGTGGTCGCGCAAAACATCCACGTATGGATGGCCGATACCCAGACGGCACAGTCCCACAAGGATTGGCTGGCCACCCTGCAACGTATTGAAGACTTGAAGCCGACCACCGTGATCCCGGGCCACTACCTGGGCACCCCATCACCCGCTTCGGTCACGTTCACCGCCGACTACATCAAGGCCTTCGACATCGAGACCGCCCGGGCCAAGGATTCCGCCGCCCTGATTGCGGCCATGAAAAAGCGTTACCCGAGCCTCGCCGAGGAAAGCTCGCTGGAACTGAGCGCCAAAGTCGCCAAGGGCGAAATGAAGTGGTGACTGGTTTTAAACCCTGACCTTTACTGGAGAACGTCATGAGCAAAATCGCAATCATTGGTGCCACCGGCCGTGCCGGTAGCCAACTGCTGGAAGAAGCACTGCGCCGTGGGCATACCGTCACCGCCATCGCGCGCAATACCGACAAACTGGCCGCACGCCCAGGCGTCACGGTCAAACAAGTGGATGCGCTGGAGGCCGATGCCCTGCAACAGGCCGTGAGCGGCAGCGACGTGGTGATCAGTGCCGCACACTTTGCCACCTTGCCCGCCAGCGCCGTGCTCGGCCCGGTGAAAAAAGCCGGAGTGAAACGCCTGCTGGTGGTGGGTGGCGCCGGTTCGTTGCTGTTGCCGGACGGCAGCCGGGTGATCGACAGCCCGGGCTTCCCGGCAGAATACAAAGCTGAAGCCAGCGCAGGGGCAGCGTTTCTCGACGCGCTGCGTCAAGAGCAGGCACTGGATTGGACCTTCCTGTCGCCGTCGGCCCTGTTCGATGGCACCGAGCGCACCGGTCAATTCCGCCTGGGCCAGGATGATCTGCTGGTCGGCAGTGATGGTAAAAGCTCGATCAGTTTTGCCGACTTCGCCATTGCCATGATCGATGAAGTGGAAACGCCGAAGCACTCGCGTCAGCGTTTCACCGTGGGCTACTGATACACCGGATCTGTACTGTGGGAGCGTACACCGCCGTCTGTAGGAGCGAGCTTGCTCGCGAAAAACTCACAGGCACCGCGTTCATTCAGAAAGTACGCGTTATCGTTGACGTTTTTCGCGAGCAAGCTCGCTCCTACAGACTGGCATCAGGGCCTGCCCCCTCCCACATTTGAACGGTGGCGTATCCGGCGCCTGCAATTTTTCAATAGGGCCAATGACTTTCTCATTTGCCCAGCCTCCCCCTCCCATGGCCTGATTCGCCCTTGTTCACCCAAGGCAGGCCCATGCAAAACATTCAGGCAAAACCCACCACCGCCGTGTGGCTGATGATCAGTGTAGTGCTGGTCGCCCTTAACCTGCGCCCGTCGATGGCGGCCGTAGGCCCCTTGTTGTCGTCGATCCGCGCTGATGTGCCGCTCAATTTCAGCAGCGCGGCGTTGCTGACCATGTTGCCCGTCATGAGCATGGGCCTGGCGATGTTCTTCGGCATGGGCCTGGCCCAGCGCTTTGGCGAATACCGCAGTGTCGTGGTGTCGCTGCTGGTGATTGGCGCGGCGACACTGTCGCGGTTGTGGCTGGATTCGGCGTTCGAGCTGATTGTCAGCGCCATGGCGGCAGGCGTCGGGATTGCGCTGATCCAGGCGCTGATGCCGGCGCTGATCAAGTCGCGCCCGGGCGATAACGTTTCATTGTTCATGGGCCTGTATGTCACCGCGATCATGGGCGGCGCCGCACTGGCCGCGTCGTTTGCACCGTTTGTGCAAGTGCACACCGGCAGTTGGCGCATCGGCCTGGCGATGTGGGCGGGGCTGGCGCTGCCGGCGCTGGTGTTCGGGTACGCCCAGCGCTCGACGTTACCCGCTTTGCCTCGGGTCGACAGCGGCCCGCAGGCATCCTTTTTCGGCAATCGCCGGGCCTGGTTGCTCGCCCTGTTTTTCGGCTTCGGCACGGCGTGCTACACCTGCGTGCTGGCGTGGCTGGCGCCGTATTATGTCGAGCAGGGCTGGACTGAACAGCATGCCGGCTTGCTGTTGGGTTTGCTCACCGCCATGGAAGTAGTCTCCGGCCTGGTAACGCCCGCCATCGCCAATCGCCGCCGGGACAAGCGCGGCGTGGTTGCGGTATTGCTGGTGCTGATCATGGTCGGCTTCGCCGGCCTGATCCTCAGCCCCCGGCACCTGAGCCTGCTGTGGCCGTGCCTGCTCGGCCTGGGTATTGGCGGCCTGTTTCCAATGAGCCTGATCCTGTCCCTCGACCACCTCGATAACCCGCGCCGTGCCGGTGGCCTGACCGCATTCGTGCAGGGTATCGGCTACCTGATCGCGGGCCTGTCGCCGCTGATCGCCGGAATGATCCGCGACCAGTTGGGCAGCTTCGAAGGGGCGTGGTGGTCATTGGCGGCGGTAGTGGCGGTAATGCTGGTGATGGTTACGCGCTTCAATCCGGTGCATTACGCAGGACATATCCGCTGAGGTCGTGTTGTAAACACTATTTGTCTCACCCAAAACATAGAAGAGTCCTACAGAGCTTTCTATTGGTACGAGCGTTCCGTTAACATTTTGCTCAGTCTTGTACTGAGTTCGGTACAAAGGGTTTACGGACGAAACCGATGCTAAACAGTAACTTGCTCAGAAAGCTCGATATGCAGGACTTGATGGTGTTTATCGCTGTCTACGACCAGAGCAGCGTTACCGATGTGTCCGAAACGCTGTTCGTCAGTCAGTCCACCGTCAGCTACAGCCTGAAGAAACTGCGCACCAGTTTCGAAGACGAGTTGTTTATCAACACGCGAGCGGGCATGCGTCCGACGTACAAGGCCACCACGATGTACGGCCACGTACAGAAAATCCTCGAAAGCATCAACCTGTGCCACGCCGGTGGCCAGGCCTTCGACCCGACCCGCGAGGCCGTGACGTTCAATGTGTGCGCCCCGGAATACTTCGAACACCTGATCCTGCCGCGTCTGCTGAAAACCTTCGACCGCGCCGACCTGCCGGTGATCGTCAATGTGCAAAAGCTGGAAGCCGACATTCCCGCCGATGACTTGCGCGAAGGCCGCCTGGACCTGGTGATCTGCTTCGGCCCGAACTTTCACCGCGCCCATAAAGACTTCAAGAGCCAGATGCTGCTCGAAGACGACCTGGTGTGCGTCTTCGACAAACGCTCGGCGCCGCGGGAAACGGCACTCAGCCTGCAAGCCTTCGTCGAGCGGCGCCACGTGTTTCCCACGCCGTGGACCTCCGCCACCAACATGATCGACGGCTGGCTGGCGCGCCAGGTGCAAAAACGCCAGGTGATCGCGCGGGCCAACAGCTACAGCGCGGCGTTGAAGATGATCAGCGGCACAGATTTCATCGTAACGTTGCCCCGCCGCGTGCAGAAGCTGCTGGCGTCGACCTCGGCGTACGGGTGTTGCGAAGCCCCGCAGGGTTTACCGGGCTTCACCCTGGACATGCAATGGAACCAGACCAGCGAACAGGACAGCGCCAATACCTGGCTTCGCGAGCAGGTCGTCAAGGTGTGTGAGGATGAAGCGGCAAGCGGCAAGTTAAAAGCGGCAAGTTAAAAAACGGCAAGAGGCGCCACGGTCGCTTTTAACTTGGCGCTTGCAGCGTGTCACTCCCCACTGCTTGTTTGCTATACGCATCGCGGTCCATATCACGCAATTCAACGCTCAGTTGCACCTGCACGCCCTCAGGCCACGGGCCCAGATCCTGCAGCACCGCCAGCAGGCTTTGCGACAGTTGCTGCTTGACCTGCGGCGAGCGCCCGCTGAGCAATGCCAGACGTACCGCGACAAACCCCCGCTCATTCAAGCCGGTGCCTACGCGAAAACTCTCGATTTTCACCGCCCGGCTCTTGATGTCGAACTCGGCGCCAAACTGACCGGAAGCCACCAGCGCATGGTTGAGGCGCAACAGAGCCTTGTCGGTGTCCAGTTGCGCCAGGTTGGCGGTGTATTCAAGGTGCAGATGCGGCATGGGTTTCTCCGAGCTTTTTTATAGGAAGACGGCTGAATATACACCACGCGCTTTACCCCGGGAGCGCAAGCGCTCGATCACTCATGAACGCCTCCAACCGTGAGCGCATCCAGCGTTCCGCCGGGTCGGTGTCGACGTGGCTGAGCCAGACCATCGACAAGTCCAGGGTCGGCGTTTCAAACGGAAACGCCTCGCAAAACAGGTTCCCGCCGGCAGCCATGGCCTGGGCCGTGTAGTCCGGCAGGCTGGCGATCATGTCAGTGCCGGCGAGCAATGCCGGCAGCGAGCTGTATTGCGGCACCGACAGCACCACGTGCCGCTTGCGCCCCATTTCGGCCAGCCACTCATCGGCAAACCCGGCCACGTTGGCGGTGTGGGACACCAGCACATGGGGCCGTGCGCAATATTCGTCGAGGGTCAGCGGTGTGTCGGACGCATCAGCGCGCAACAGGCAAGGCCGGATATGCCGCAGCAGCTTGCGCTTGGCATTCGCCGGCAGGCCGCGGGTCTGGGTGATGCCGACGGTGATATCTCCAGAGGCGAGCAGGTCGGGAATGCGCCAGTAATCCACATGCTGCACCACGAACACCACCTGCGGCGCTTCCTGGCGCAGCGCCCGCAGCAATGGCGGCAGCAGGCCGAACTCAACGTCATCGGACAGGCCGATACGAAAGGTCATGGTGCTGATGGAGGGGTCGAAATCATGGGTCAGGCTCAAGGCCGACGACAGTGAATCCAGGGCCGGCGACAAGTGCCGGATAATTTCCTCCGCGCGTGCGGTGGGCTCCATGCGGTGGCCGACGCGAATGAACAACGGGTCATTGAACAAGGTGCGCAAACGATTGAGGGCCGAACTGATGGTCGGCTGGCCGAGAAACAGCTTCTCCGCCACCCGCGTCACGTTGCGCTCGAGCATCAGCGCTTCGAAGACCACCATCAGGTTGATATCGGCCTTGCGTAATTCATTGCGATTCATCGGCGCCTGCCCCTCCCCCAAGACAAGCCGCAGTTTAGAAAGGCAACGGGGGCGGCGTCTATGTCGGTCGACGCATCGGCTTTTATGCGGGAATGGGCTCGCCCGCGATTGCGGTATGCCAGTCAACCCATGCGTCGACTGATTGACCGTAATCGCCGGCAACCCCACTCCCACGTTTGAATCGTGTTCACCCTTGAAATCAGGGCTTGAGCGGGCGCTCCTGATCCTGCTCGGAAAGCTCGGTACCGTCGTCGGGGTGCTTCCAGGTCTGCGGTTTTTCTTCCTCGGGCCACTGCCGAGATTGTTCACGCTCTGACTCATTGTGCTGTTTGTGTTCGTTACCCATAGCCACCTCCCATTCGTAAGCATTGGACACAGCTTCAAGCGTAGAACAGGGCGGGCAATGCGGGCAGCCTTTTGAATTGATAGCCAACACACATCAATCCATCCAAATTTGTCACTTATCATTTCTAAATGTGTCAGCCACTATCCCAAGTCTTAAGCGAAACAAGCACTTTAAAAAGAACGCTGGAGACACAAAACCATGACTAGCCCTTCCCGGCCTGCGGCTACTCCTTCGAAAGTAGGCGCCGTACTGCGCGTTACTTCGGGCAACTTCCTCGAACAGTTCGACTTTTTCCTGTTCGGGTTCTATGCCACTTACATCGCCGCCGCCTTCTTCCCCGCCGCCAATGAATTCGCATCATTAATGATGACCTTTGCCGTGTTCGGCGCAGGTTTCCTGATGCGGCCCTTGGGCGCGATCATTCTGGGTGCCTATATCGATGACGTGGGCCGTCGCAAAGGCCTGATCATGACGCTGTCGATCATGGCCAGCGGCACGTTGTTGATCGTGCTGGTGCCCGGTTATCACACCATTGGCCTGTGGGCACCGTTGCTGGTGCTGCTGGGCCGCTTGTTGCAAGGCTTCTCGGCCGGTGCGGAACTGGGTGGTGTGTCGGTGTACCTGTCCGAGATGGCCACCCCGGGCCGCAAGGGCTTCTACACTAGCTGGCAGTCGGGCAGCCAGCAGATTTCCATCGTGGTTGCCGCCGCACTGGGCTATGGCTTGAACGTATGGATGGAGCCGGCTGTCGTTGCAGACTGGGGCTGGCGCATTCCCTTCGCCGTGGGTTGCGTGATCATTCCGTTTATCTTCGTGCTGCGGCGTAACCTGCAGGAAACCGAGGAGTTCGCCAAGCGCAAGCACCGCCCGACCATGCGTGAAGTGATGGCCACCCTGGTGAAAAACTGGACCGTGGTCATTGGCGGCATGCTGATGGTGGCAATGACCACCACCGCGTTCTACCTGATTACCGTGTACGCACCGACCTTCGGCAAGACCGTGCTGCAACTGAGCACTTCCGACGCGCTGCTGGTGACGTTGCTGGTGGCGGTGTCGAACTTTGTCTGGCTACCGATCGGCGGCATCCTGAGCGACCGCTTTGGCCGCAAGCCGGTGCTGATCGCCATGACAGTGCTGACCGTTCTCACGGCTTATCCAGCGCTGTCCTACGTGGTCAACGCGCCAAGCTTTGCACACATGCTGGAAACCCTGCTGTGGTTCTCCTTCCTCTACGGTATGTACAACGGCGCAATGATCCCGGCGCTGACTGAGATCATGCCGGTGGAAGTGCGCGTGGCGGGTTTCTCCCTGGCCTATAGCCTGGCAACCGCTGTCTTCGGCGGCTTCACTCCCGCGATCTCGACCTGGTTCATTCACATCACCGAGGACAAGGCTTCGCCCGCCTACTGGATGATGTTCGCTGCGCTGTGTGCCCTGTGTTCCACCCTGGCGCTGTATCGCCGCGCCAACACCCGTGGCCAGGTCATGCAGGGGGCCGCGCAATGAAGCCGTTGTTCAAAACCCTCACCGCCGTGGTCCTTGGCGCCTTGGCGCTGTCAGCCCAGGCTGAAGAGCTCAAAGTGATGACCTCCGGCGGCTTCACCGCTGCCTATAAACTGCTCGGCCCGCAATACGCCAAGCACAGCGGTGACACCCTGGACACTGTCCTCGGCCCGTCCATGGGCAAGGCGCCGGAAGCGATTCCCAACCGCCTGGCCCGTGGCGAACATGCCGATGTAGTGATCATGGTCGGCTACGCCCTGGATGAGCTGATCAAACAAGGCAAGGTCGACCCCGCTTCCCGTGTGGAGTTGGCGGATTCGCGGATTGGGTTGGTAGTGAAGGAAGGCGCGACTAAACCTGCGATCAATACTGACGCCGAGCTCAAGGCCGTGCTGAGCAAGGCTGAATCCGTTGCCTATTCGGACAGCGCCAGCGGTGTGTATGTCGAGAAGGAGCTGTTCAAAAAGCTCGGCATGCCGGCCAAGGGCACCATGATCGAACGCGTGCCGGTGGGCGAACAGGTGGCCAAGGGTGACTACGAAGTCGGCTTGCAGCAGGTGGCGGAATTGTTGCCGGTCAAGGGCGTGACGTTTGTCGGCAAGATCCCGGAAGACGTGCAGTCCGTTACGCGTTTTGCCGCGGGCATTCCGGTCAACGCCGAACACCCGGAAGAGGCCAAGGCATTGCTGCAGTTCATGGCGTCGCCCGAAGCTCAACCGGTGGTGCAATCCACCGGCCTGGACTCGGTGTCACGCTGACCGAAACGGCATCTCCCGCACCAACCGCTCCAACTCCAGCGCCGCCGGCGGCAATGTCCGCCCGCGGCGCTTGATCAAGCCCACATTGCGCATCACCTGCGGTTCCACCAGCGGCACACTCACCAGAATCGGGTGCTCACACGCCGGCATCGCAATCGACGGCACCATCGCCACGCCCAGCCCCGCCTCCACCAGCCCGATCATCGTGGTAACGTGGTGGGTCTCGCAGATACTCGGCTTTTTCACCCGCACACCGCGCAGTGCCTGATCCAGCAGGAAGCGGTTGCCCGAAGTTTTGTCCACGCTGATGTAGTCATGCTCGTAGGCTTCGGTCCAGGTCACGCTTGCACGCGTGGCCAACGGATGGTCACGACGACAGGCCAGCACATAGCGCTCCTGCAGCAACAGCTCGAACTCCACTTCATCGGCCAGGCTGCCGCTGAAACTCACGCCAAAATCCGCCTCGCCACTTTCTACCGCATTGCACACTTCACCGGCACTGGCATCCAGCACCCGCAGGCGAATCTTCGGATACAGCTTGTGGAATTCGGAGATGACGTGGGGCATGAAGTAATACGCAGTCGACGGCACACAGGCGATGGTGACATTGCCCATGCGCGTGGACGCGACGTTACTGATGCCCATCAAGGCGATGTCCAGGTCGTCGAGCATGCGTTCGACCTGAGGCAGGAATGCACGGCCGACCATGGTCAGGCTGACTCGCCGCGTGGTGCGTTCGAACAGCTTTACATCCAGGGCCGACTCGAGCTTTTCGATGCGCCGGCTGAGCGCGGGTTGCGAGATTCGGATGGCCTCGGCGGCACCGCGAAAACTGCCCTTGTCTACCACGGCGCGGAAGGCTTGGAGGTCATTGAGGTCGAAGTTGATGATCACGGAAGGCAAGCCAGGATGGACGATGTGGCGGGCATTATCGTATGGGAGCGGGTGGGACGCCATGCGCACCGGGTCGGGTCTGCGGACATAGTGCGATGCAGCCTCTACGGCAGTGGCTGCGCGCGTTGTCGACAGGCTCATCAGCCACTGCGAACGCTTTTCTCTGTGTCCCTTGCGTGGCACGCGCCGTGACGACCTGCTGACTGACTTGCGCATCACGCATTACCGACACAGCACCGTCATTGCATTTAAGGTAAACACGGCGAACAAAACAGTGTCGATCCTCGGCGTGTTTTATGGCGGGCAACGCTATGCAGGATTGCTTTAGCGTCGGCAGGGTTGATGCGCATGGATCCAACGGTTCGACGCGGGCGAAACCTGCGCAACTTCGATACGAAAAGCACTCCAAATACTTCTAAATTCTCCAGTTTAGTATAAATTGCGTGCAGCTCATTCGAGGCACTCAAGGAGGTTACCCGTGGCAACTCTGCAAACGAACACAATCCAGGCGCTGCATGAAAATCGTAACGCTCTCCTTGACGAATGGAACACCAGCCTTGAGGCTTCGGGTGCCACGCGTAACGTGAAGGGTGACGATGTCAAACAGCAGACCCGCGAATTCCTCGAACTGTTGAGCGCCGCCCTGCACCAAGGCGGCTCGCAAAATACCAACCACGAAAACTGGGCGCAAACGCGAGTATTCCTGGAGAAACTGTCCCACAGTCGTGCCTTGGCCGGGCAGGACTCGCAACAGACCGCCAGCTTCATTTTCGCCCTTAAAGGGCCACTGTTTACGTTGCTGCAACGCGAGTACGCCGAGCAACCGGCGCAACTGAGCGAACAACTCTGGGAGATTTCCGAACTGCTCGATGCGCTGGGCATGCACACCATCCGCACCTTCCAGAAATCCCGTGAGTCGGTGATCAAGCGCCAACAGGAAGAACTGCTGGAACTCTCCACGCCGGTGGTCAAGCTGTGGGATGGCGTACTGGCCCTGCCGATGATCGGCACCCTGGATTCGCAACGCACCCAGGTCGTGATGGAATCGCTGCTGCAGCGGATCGTCGACACCGGCGCGGAGATCGCCATTATCGACATCACCGGCGTGCCAACCGTGGATACCCTGGTAGCCCAGCATCTGTTGAAAACCGTTACCGCCATCCGCTTGATGGGTGCCGATTGCATTATCAGCGGCGTGCGTCCACAGATCGCCCAGACCATCGTGCACCTGGGCCTGGACCTTCAGGGTGTGGTGACCAAAGCCAACCTCGCCGATGCATTGGCCCTGGCGCTCAAACGCCTGGGCGTCAATATCACCAAGGCTGTTTAAGCATGGAACGCATCCCTATTTTGCAGATGGGCGAGTTTTTGCTCGTGACCATCCAGGTGGACATGCACGACCAACTCGCGCTGACCTTGCAGGACGACCTGTCCGAGCGTATCAGCCGCACCTCGGCGCGCGGCGTGCTTATCGATATCTCGGCGCTGGACATGGTCGACTCCTTCATCGGGCGCATGATCGGCACCATCTCCGGGTTGTCCCGGATCATGGATGCACAAACCGTACTGGTCGGCATGCAGCCTGCGGTCGCCATTACCCTGGTGGAGTTGGGCATGACCCTGCCCGGCGTCGCGACCGCACTCAACGTCGAGCGCGGCATGAAGCTGTTGCGCGACCGGGTAGAACACTCATGATCCAAGCCAGCAGCGGCACACACCCTGTGCTGATAGAACAGGACGTTGTGCTGGCTCGACAATTGGTACGCAGACTGGCCCAGGACTGCGGCATGCGCCTGATCGACCTGACCAAACTGGTCACGGCGGTCAGCGAGCTGGCGCGTAACACCGTGGTCTATGGCGGGGGTGGCTACATGGACTGGGCCGTGATCGAGAAAGACCACCGCCCGGGCGTACGCCTCACGTTTCGCGATGAGGGGCCGGGCATTCCCGACCTCAAGCTGGCGATGACCGACGGCTGGACCTCCGGCGGCGGCCTGGGCCTTGGGCTCACCGGAGCCAAGCGCCTGGTAGACGAGTTTGAACTGGACACCGAGCCTGGCAAGGGTACCCGCGTGACGATAACCCGATGGGCCTGAATATTCCCAGCGCGCTCACGCACGTACTGTTGATTGAAGATACCAGCCAGATCGGCCACGCCCGGCGCACGGCCCAGCACTTAGCCGAGTCGCTGGGCTTCGATGAGACCGATGCGGGGCGCGTAGCGCTGGTCGCCACCGAGCTTGCCAGCAATATCCTCAAACATGCCACGCACGGTGAGTTGCACCTGCGCGCCACCGGCAACGGCGGCGTCGAGATGATCGCCATCGACCGTGGGCAAGGCTTTGATATCGACAGCGGGCTGGTGGACGGTTTTTCCACCGGGGGCACCCAGGGCATCGGGCTGGGGGCAATATCGCGCCTGGCGCAGGTGTTCGATGCCCATGCCGATCAGCGCGGCGCGGCGATACTGGCCAGGCTGACGCCGCGTGCCGCAACGACCCGGGATATTCGCTATGGCGTCAGCCAGCACTCGCTGCATAACGACCCTCACTGCGGTGATGCCTGGCACCTGGCGATCGAGCCTGGGCGGTTCAGCGTAATGATGGCCGACGGGCTCGGCCATGGCGAATACGCCGAGCAGGCAGCCCGAGCGGGAGAGGAGGTGTTTGCACAAAATGCCTTCATGGATTCGACGGTACTGATGAGCGATATGCACATCGGCATGAACGGCACCCGTGGCGCCGCCATGGCGGTGGCCCAGTACGATGCCGTGGCCGAGACGCTCAGGTTTACCGGCATCGGCAATATCGGCGGCAGCCTGATCGGGCCTGGCAAGCCGCGCGGCCTGGCCTCACACCCGGGTATCATCGGCGTGCAGTTTCGCAAGGCCCAACCCTTCGACTATGCTCAGGTGGCCGATCAGTTGCTGATCCTGTACAGCGACGGCCTGCAATCACGCTGGAATCTTTCGGACTATCCGGGGCTCGTCCACCGCCACCCCGCCCTGATTGCCGCCATCCTGCACCGTGACTTCTGCCGCGGTCGGGACGACGTTACTGTCTTCGTGATTGCCCTGGAGGCCATCGATGGCTGAAACCACTGCCTCGCTCGCCGCCGAAATCCAACGCCTGCGCCAGGAAGCGGATGCCCTGCGCGCGGAGTTGGATGAAACCAACCAGGGCGTGCTGGCGCTGTATGCCGAACTGGACATGCAAGCCGACCAACTGCGTGAGGCGTCAGACCTCAAGAGTCGTTTCCTGTCGTACATGAGCCATGAGTTCCGCACACCCCTGGGCTCGATCCTGAGTATCACCAGCCTGCTTGCCGACGAACTGGACGGCCCGTTGAGCCCGGAGCAACACACCCAGGTCGGGTTTATCGCCAGCTCGGCGCGCGAATTGCGCGAGATGGTCGACGACTTGCTCGACCTGGCCAAGATCGAGGCCGGGCGCATCACTATTTCTCCGGCCTGGTTCGATATGTTCGACATGTTTTCGGCGCTGCGCGGCATGTTCCGCCCCATTGTGGACGCATCATCGGTCGACCTGATCTTCGAGAAGCCTTCCGGCCTGCCCAAGCTCTATACCGATGACAAAAAACTCGCGCAAATACTGCGCAACTTCATTTCCAACGCCCTGAAATTCACCCTGCAGGGCGAAGTGCGGGTCTCGGCGCGTATGGAGAGCGAACACGAGATCCGTTTTGCGGTGCAGGACACCGGCCTGGGCATACCCGCCGAGTTGCACAACAACCTGTTCGAAGACTTTTCCCAGATCGACTCACCGCTGCAGAAACGCCTGCGCGGTACCGGCCTGGGCCTGTCACTGTGCAAGCGTTTTGCCCAGTTGCTGGGCGGCAGGGTCGGTGTTGAAAGCACGCCCGGCGTAGGCTCGCTGTTCTTTGTAGTTATCCCTCTCTCCATTGCCAGCGAGAACGTCGATGAAACGTGAGATCCAGCTGCTGATCGTCGACGACAATGCCGCGACGCGCTACGCCCTGCGCAGACGCCTCGAGCGCCATCACTACCTGGTGCTCGAAGCCGGCACGGGCCAGGAGGGGCTGGACCTGATCGCCACGGGAAAAATTGATGCGCTGATCCTCGACGTCAACCTGCCGGACATGAGTGGCTTCGACATCGTGCGCCGTTTGCGTACCGACCCGAACACCGCCTTGCTGCCGGTGGTGCACGTGTCGGCGGCGTCCATCGAGACCGGCGACATCATCACCGGCCTGGACGCCGGGGCCGACGCCTACCTGATCCACCCGATCGACCCCGAGGTGCTGCTGGCGACGCTGCGCACCCTTTTGCGCGTGCGCGACACTGAATACGCGCTACGGCAAAGCGAGGCGCGTTTTCGAGAGATCTTCTTTAATATCAGCGCGCCGATTGCAGTGCTGGATGCGCAACTGAAGGTCCACGAATGCAACCACGCATTCGCCCAGTTGATTCACGACAACCTCAACCCCGATGCCCTGCTTGAATGCTTCGCCGGCGACCAGTATGCAGTGATCCAGGAGCTGTGCCTGCGCCTGGCGGCCGGCGAGCGTTGGAAAGGCACGCTGCAGATGAAAGTCGACGGCCAACTGCGCGAAACCGAATGGCAGATCTCGCCCTATGACCGCGCCGAGCTGAGCCTGGTATTTGTCGAGGACGTGACTGAATACCGCCATCGCGAGCGTCATCAACAGGCCGAACTCGCCAACGCGGCGACCCGCCTGGCACGCACTGAGGCGCAACTGCTCCAGGCCCAGAAAATGGACGCCCTGGGCAAACTCACCGGCGGTATCGCTCACGACTTCAACAACCTGCTCACCGGTATCATCACCAGCCTGGAGCTGATCAAGAAGCGTATCGAAAGCCAGCGCACCGATAAGGTCCTGGGCTATGCCGACGCCGCGCTCAGTTCTGCCCTGAGCGCCGCCGGCCTGACCAACCGCCTGCTCGCGTTCGCCCGGCAGCAGCCGCTGGACACGCGGCCTATCGATATCAACGCGCATATCCGTTCCGTGGAAGAACTGCTGGTACGTACCATCGGCGAACACATCACCTTGAAACTGGAGCTGACCAATAACGCCGCCGTGGCGATGGTCGACCCGATCCAGCTGGAAAGTGCAGTGCTGAACCTGGTGATCAACGCCCGCGATGCGCTGCCCAAAGGCGGCAATATCTGGGTGACCACCTACCCTGCCTACTCCAACGGCAACCTCAAGCTGGAAGACGGTCCCTACATCGCGCTATCGGTAAGGGACAACGGCGTAGGCATCGAGCACAGTGTCATCGACAAGGTGTTCGATCCCTTCTTCACCACCAAGCCAGTGGGCCAAGGCACCGGCCTGGGCCTGTCGACCATCTACGGTTTCGCGCGCCAGTCCGGCGGCGATGCGCAGATCCGCAGCGTCACCCGCCAAGGCACTGAAGTGACGATCATGCTCCCGGCCGCGGAAGGTCCTGCCTCGGTGACCACCCGATCGTTGGCAAAGCCGGGCAAGAGCAAAGGTGAACATATACTCATCGTCGAAGACATGCCTTCGGTGCGCAGCTTTGTCGCCGAAGTGCTGGCAGACGCCGGTTACCACTGCAGCCTGGCAGCCGACGGTGACGAAGCGATCGCTATCTTGAAAACCGACCTGACGATCAACCTGCTGCTCACCGATGTCGGCCTGCCCTACATGACCGGCCGTGAACTGGCTGACTTCGCCCGTGGCCTGCGCAACGATTTGCCGATCCTGTTCATGACCGGCTACGCCGAGAATGCAGCGAATCGGCAAAATTTCCTGGGTGAACGCATGGACCTGATCACCAAGCCGTTTCACATTGACGAACTGCTCGGAAAGATACGCCAAGGCCTGGAAGCAAAGTCCTAGCGTCGTTGATAACAGCTCGAACCACGCCACCGCTTCGTTCAGCCAAGTCGCCAACTGCGCCACCTCGCGACTGCCAGCTGGCTTTTACTGTTTTCCAAGCGCCTGCCAGGGCGACGCATCGATTGCGCTGATGATTACTATCGAACCGAGCGCCTGCTCAATTACCACCACTGGTTTCTATAATCGCTCCGAATTCCCTCCCCCTCGCCTGTTTCAGGCGACGCTTACCCCGGAACTGAACGCCATGCCCAATGCCAACCAGGCCCCTCGCGGCCTTCCCGAACATAATCAGCAAAGTGTCAAACAGCAGTGGTTGGCGATTCTTTCGGTCGCCGTGGGCGCTTTCGCCCTGGTGACCAGCGAGTTTCTGCCGGTGGGCGTGCTCAACGACGTTGCCAGCGACCTCGGCATCAGCGCCGGCCACGCGGGCCTGATGGTGACCCTGCCGGGCATCATGGCCGCCCTCGCGGCGCCGCTGCTGTCGGTGATCATTGGCAAAATGGATCGCCGCTACCTGCTGATCGGCCTGACATTGGTCATGATCATCGCCAACCTGGTCGTGTCTCTGGCCAGTGACTTCAGCCTGCTGCTGTTCGGCCGCGTGTTGCTGGGCATCAGCATCGGTGGTTTCTGGGCGACGGCCATCGCCCTCAGCGGTCGCCTGGCGCCCAGGGGAGTGGACGTGGCCAAAGCCACCTCGATCATCATGATGGGCGTAACGCTGGCCACCGTACTGGGCGTGCCCGTCGGTACCTGGCTGAGTGGCCTGATGGGCTGGCGCATGACCTTCCTGGTCACCGCGCTGCTGGGCGTACCGGTACTGCTGGCGCAGGTCTTCCTGTTGCCTCGACTCTACCCGGAGAAGGCCATCCTCGTGCGTGACTTGCCGGCGTTGTTTATCAACCCACGTGCCCGAGTCGGACTGATCGCCGTGTTGCTGATCGGCCTGGCGCACTTTGCCGCCTACACCTATGTCGCGCCGTTCTTCAAGAACAGCGCCGGCTTCGATGGGCCAACGATCGGTTCACTGTTGTTGATGTTTGGCGTGGCCGGTGTGGCAGGTAATATTTTTGCCGGTTTCGCCGCCAACCGCAGCGTGCGTCACACCCTGCTGCTGGTCGCGCTGATGATCGGCACCAGCACCGCCCTGTTCCCCTACTTCGCCACCGGCATGATCGGCGCCACGATGCTGATCGCGCTGTGGGGCTTCGCCTTTGGCGCCTTCCCGGCGTGCGCCAGTATCTGGATGTTCGTGGTCGCGCCCAAGGACGTGGAACGTGGCATGCCGCTATTCGTTGCGCTGTTCCAAGTGATCATTGCGCTGGGCTCGTTCTTTGGTGGACAGATCGTTGACCACCTGGGTACTTCGGTATTGTTGAGCCTGGCCACAGCGCTGGTGGGCGCAGGTTTCGTCACCGTGTTGGTGCTGGGTCGTAACATCAGCAATCGCCTGGCCGCTCAACCGGCCTGACCAGACAACACACTGAAAAGCCTGCTGAGCATTGAGCTCGGCAGGCTTTTTTGTTTCAGGCCGTTATTTATCTAACTACCTATCCCGCAGAACGTAAGCGACCATTTCGCAAAGGCTTGGTAACGAGAATTCCCGCAGTGAAACTTGAGCATCCAAGCCTCTAAGCTAGCCTCAGAAGGGTCGCCGCAGTGGCGACGTACTTGCCAGGGAGCTTATATGCCAACGAGATATCGTGATGCAGTCACAGGGGAATACGTGACAGAAGGTGAGGCAAAGAAACGGCCGAGGGAGACGGTCAAGGAAACGGATAAAAAGTCGCCAGCAAAACCGAAGGGTAAAAAGTAGGATCAAAGAATGAAAGCGATTGCCGTATGTCCACACAGACCTGCCAAAGGGACGCACCTAATCCAGTGTAATGACCAACGTCATTACAGGAGGACTTTTTCCATGGCATCTATCAATGTTCGTATCGATGACGACCTGAAAGCTCGCGCCTATCTCGAATTGGAGAAGCTCGGCGTCACGCCCTCAGAGCTGATGCGTCAGGCGCTACAGTACGTCGCCGAGCGTGGTCAACTGCCATTCAAGCCCGTGCTGATGACGCAGGCGGATGAAGCCTTGATGTCCACGGTACGTGAACGCTTGGCATCTCCCCAGCGAGTGAAGGTTTCGTTAGATGACCTATAGCCTCGATTTTGATGCACGCGCATTGAAGGAATGGCAAAAACTCGGCGACACCCTCCGCCAGCAGCTTAAGAAGAAGCTGGTGGAGATTCTGAACAACCCCGCAACGAAGCCAATCGCCTGCATGGACTCCCTGACTGCTACAAGATCAAATTACGCAGTAGCGGTTACAGGCTGATCTATCAAGTGATCGATCAGGAAATTACCGTCGTCGCGGTGGCCGTGGATAAGCGGGAGCATGATCAGTTCTATCGCAAGGCGAATGAGCGCTTGAGCTAACCGTGGGTTGATAGCTCAACGCCCCAAACGGAAAAGCCCCGTAGCTTAGGCAGCTACGGGGCTTTTTCATGTAATGGCGGAGAGATAGTCCTACTGAATGCCATTCAACGGCATCCAACCCCATACCGTAACCCTCTGTAATAAAAAAGCTTTACGATCTAAATCGTCCAACGTAGTCCCATCAGATCTCACTGCGTCCGAGTGGAAATGTGGTAACGAATGGGGGAACATGGGTCGTCCGTAGAGAGTAGTGATCATGGGTAAGCTAAATCCTGCACAGGTCAAAAACCTTGTCGAATCCGGTACGTACGAAGATGGTCAAGGGCTCCGCTTTGTGGTCAAGGCCAGTGGTAAGAAGTACTGGGTTCTACGTTATCAGCTAGAAGGTAAACGACGTGAGATGGGGCTTGGTGCGTTTCCCCTTGTATCACTGAAGGAGGCGCGAGACGCTGCCTATGAGAAACGCCAGCTGCTCACCAAAGGAATAGATCCGCTTGCCCGTCGAGATGAAGAAGCCTTAGCTAAGAAACGCGAGACACAACAAAAACTCGCGCGCTCGATAACCTTCAAGGCGCTCGCACTGGAGTACATCGAAACGCATCGCGCGGGATGGAAAAATGCCAAGCATGGCCAACAATGGGAAAACACGCTGATCACCTATGCATACCCGTTCATTGGAGACCTTCCGGCCGAGGAAATCACCACTGAGCATATGCTGCAGGTGCTGAGGCCAATCTGGGAGGCCAAGGCGGAGACCGCATCTCGCGTCCGGAACCGTATCGAGATGGTACTCGACGCGGCAAAGGCCCGCGGTTTAAGAGAGGGCGAAAATCCCGCCCGGTGGCGAGGACACCTCGACAAGCTGCTTCCACCCAGAGGCAAGGTCCAGACCGTGGTTCATCACCCTGCCCTGCCTTGGGCTCAAATGCCTGAGTTCATGAAAATGCTCATGCTCAGGGAAGAACTATCGAGCCGCGCGATCGTTTTGACGATACTCACGGCTTGCAGGACTAGTGAGGTGCTTGGCGCTACCTGGGCCGAGGTGGACCTTAAGAACAAAGTCTGGAAAATTCCGGCCGCGCGGATGAAGGCAGGCAAGGAGCATCGGGTCCCTTTAAGCGAGGTGGCATGTGGGCTTATTCGCGGCTTGAAACAACTCGCAGGAAGCGCCTACCTCTTTCCCGGGGCTAAGAGTGGTAGCCACCTCTCGAATACATCGATGTTGATGGCACTGCGTCGGATGAATCGTACTGATCTGACCGTGCATGGCTTTCGATCAACGTTTCGAGATTGGGCGGCGGAATCGACGCATTATCCTCGGGAGGTATGCGAGCAGGCGCTGGCTCACATACGGCAGGACAAGGCCGAGGCTGCGTACTTTCGAGGTGATTTGTTCGAGAAGCGACGAGCAATGATGGATGAGTGGGCTCAATACGCCTGCGGTACTAGGTAAAAGGCTTTCTGGGGCCGTCTAGGCCCTAGGCAGCTTTATTTTTTTGATCCAAAAGCGTTATGGGATGACTGAGTACGGTCCAACCTCGTAGACCGCTATCGGCCAGTATCGGACGCCCCGTGAAGCCCGTAGTGATCGTAAACCTGCCTTGTCGTTAAGCTTCAACGTTAACGAAAGTATAGGTTTATGATGGCCGTAACCCAGAGTCAGCTACCGGCTAGAAACACTCATTCAATTACTCCGCAGCCCGCTTCCTTTTAAAAAAATCAATTCAGCCGCTGCATCGGTTTTTTCACGCTAGGCCTGGCCACGGCGACGCATGTACTCCATCAAACTGCGGTACTCAGGACGTTGAGCAAGGTTCGCCTGCTGCTCTGCAATCGCCTCCATACAAGGGCGAATTTCAGAAGACGGCCAATCCTGCTCGTCAACGACCGCAGCCAGCAGGCGTAACGCTGCTTCAGGGAAAACTGTGCAAAGACCTGATTCATGAAGCATGTGGATGACATAGTGCATATGCTCGATGGGCACCAGCCAGTCGTAAATCGCATTTAGGACGTCAGGAAATTGTTTTCCTGCCGCTATGGACATCCGGACCAATGATGCAGCAATGTTGGATGTCACTAGGTCCCTGGATTTTGGCCAGATATGTTGCCAAAAAGGCAGGACCCGATTCTGCCAATACTCCTCCCGCTGTTCACCTGCACCCTCCAGCGCTTGTGATAGGGCTTGAGCCGCCTCTTGTAACGCTTTCAGTGGAAACGTTGCAAAGGCCTCACGGAGTTCCTCCATGGTATACCCCTCAAGTGGGCCTAAGGCTGCATAAGTGAAAATTGCCGCGAACTGCTCCCCGTGCTCACCCAGATCCGCATAATGGCTCGCGGTATCGAGAAAATCGGCTTTGAAGGCCAACAGAAGTGGGCGGTACAGGCGCGGCGACCACAAGAAGCCTTCCCACACGCTTCTAGCCTCAGCAGGATTGCGAGCCCAACTGAAATGAGTAAGCAGATTTGCCCTTGTCCATACCTCATCCACCCGGAACAGAGCAATAAGTCTGGAAGCAAGCAGAACCCTGCCATGACGGTATCGCTCCACGTGCGAGTCGCACAGCTCGGTGAAAATCTGCTCCATCCACTCTGGCAGACCATCACCGTCGTTGAGGCCTGATCTCTGCCAAATATTCAACAGAGACTGGGTAACGTGCCCAATGGGGTGATTGATGGCTTCAGTGACTGGCTGATTGATCGGTTCGCCGTTACTGGTCATCCCCGTATCCGCGTCCAGGGGCAGATGCATCACCCTACGGATAAGCCCCAAAAACATATCCATATCTTGAAGTTCTGATTTGGATACCTCATCAAGCCATCGAGTTACGTAATGAACTATCTGCTCAAGTTCACGATCCGGCATCCTATTGATCCACGGAGCAACATAACGCCATGATTTTCGAGCAATGCCAGAGTCACTCCATGCTTGCAAAGCTTCCCTCCAGCGCCCCGAGAGCCATTGACCCTCCTCCGCAAGGTCACCCAAAGCATACAAGCTGTTGAGAAGGTGCTTTCGGCACACATCTCTCCAGGTGTCTTCATCGAAATACTCATCAGCTGCCGGGACATTTCGAAGCCATTGGACCAGTGCCTCACGCTTGTAAGGTGCAGGCCTGACAACACGCTGCTGCTGATAATCAGGGTCTCCGGTCCCACTCATCCAATGAGAAAACTCGTCACTCTCATTGTCTGCCAAGCGTAGATGTGGGTAGGCTGCGGACAGCGCATCAAGTCTTTGCTGAGCCTGATCACCCAGTATAAGCCCGCTGTACTGAAGCTTCGCCAAGGCCCTCCAAACTGCCCTGTCTACATGTCCCCGATAGCGATCATCCGTAATGTCTTCCACGAAATTTGCCCTGAGAGGCCCGGCCAGAATCTCCGCCTCTAGCCTTTCTTGAGCGGCAAGGGGCAGCATCCGCCCTTGCAACACAAGCAGCCGATAGACCTCGCGTTTAGTAGAGGTGGACCACAACCAATGACCATTCTCGACAAGTAGCCATTCAGCCCATTCATCAGCAGGAATGGCACCGTCCTGGCTGGCTGCAAAGAATGCCAAGCGTTTGAAGGTTGGATAAGGAATCTCAAACCACCTGTGCGCGATCTTCGCCGCAACCTGAGGATGTTCTCCGAAATTAGTCAGCCACGAATCCCGTAGCAGCTCAACGAGCACGACCCACTCGCGGAAACCACGATTCTGCCAGTGAGGGCTAACAGACGGCAGATCCCAATACGAACGATCCTCGAAGGAATCGGCACTTCCCAATTCTTGCAAAAGATCTAACGCATCACGAACCAATGCCTGGAGATCCTCAATCAGCAACGGCAAGACCGGTGCCCACTCCGAACGAGACGACTCGGAGAGCGTGGATCGCACATGGTCGGAGACTAAAACCAACTCCCAGTTCACCAGATCGCGCAGGTGTTTTGCTGAGACATCTTGATCTTCTGAAAGTCGAAACGGCCGGGAGATCGACACCACTGGCGAAAGCAGCTCCCTGAGTTGCAGTCGAAGACTGGCAGTCAGACCATCTCGCTTCAACCGCTCCAACCAGCTATAGAGGTCTAGGTCTCTCCAAGGTGACTTGATCCGCTCAGCCAGGAACAGTCCCCACAGCTTGCGCATGTGAGGACCAGGTATCGCGTTAGGTGAGCTTTTGCGAAGCGCATCCAGCTCAGCGGTGTTTCCTTCGCTCTCAAGCTTGGCAATGCGCCCCAGTTGATCCTGAATAAGAAATGCAAACCGCTCGTGGATAGATCCGCCCCGAGTAGTAAGCCAAAGTAGAAGGTCTGGATCGTCGAGATGCCGAACAAGCCACCGAGCGATCTGGAACATCACATTATCCCAGTGACCCGTGCGCCCACTTCCTAGCATCATCGGCGCTGCCAAGTGGTAAGGCGAAGGTCTTTGAACCAGACTGAAGCTGAGCTTAGGATCAGGTTCAGCGTGAGCAGGAACACCATAGCGCGCGAGATCCGAGTAGCAGTACCGGGGGTCACTAAAGGCGCTCAGCAGCCACTCCAAGGACGGAGCAGGGTTGAAATCTGCAAACCGGCGCGCTGGCAGCCCTGACTTGTCAGAAAGCGCCCACAGCAGACGCCCCACGAAATCATCTTGCCGGGTGCTGGCCGAAGGCCTGGAGAGAGCGTGAGTGGTCACTATCCGCTCCTTACCCGTCGTTCCGTCACTGTATGTCTCTGCCCAAGCTTTCAGCGTTTGGTGCAACCCCCTATGCGGGTTCGCCCCAGGCTGAGTGTTGTACAGGATGGGAGAAACCCCTTTCGCCTTCCACTCAGCGGTCTTCTGGCTTTCCTCTCCTGACGCACAAGATCCAAATGCCCATGCCTGAGGGGTAATCTCTCCCAGCATTCTGTCAGCAGCCAACGCGTCCATCATGTAGCGCAGAACCGGGTCGCTGACACTGTACCCGACGAAGCAAACGACGTAGTTGCGGAACAATTCGCTTACGAATCGGGCAGCCCAACGCTCAGTCAGATAAGCAAGTCCAAAGTCACCGCTGGTGATGACCAGTCGATTAAGTTCTGAAATGGTTGGTTTATCCGGCAGCAGGCCATGTAGATAAACGACCCCATCCCATC
Organism: Pseudomonas sp. 37 R 15; assembly: GCF_900004865.1. Classification (NCBI taxonomy): domain Bacteria; kingdom Pseudomonadati; phylum Pseudomonadota; class Gammaproteobacteria; order Pseudomonadales; family Pseudomonadaceae; genus Pseudomonas; species Pseudomonas sp. 37 R 15. Next base: position 29,246 of record NZ_CVTV01000009.1, read on the forward strand.
GGCTTTTTTTGGGTAAGGGAAGCATTGGGGCTGAGTAAGAATTGAAACGCTGTTTTGTGCGCCGACCTGCGGCATCGAACACCCGGTCGAAGTTTGTGGTTATAAGACGCACTTCACCGGTCCGGCTCTTTCCCAGCCTCAGCAATGCTGCGTGCGTGTCTGTCGCGCCCTTGAGTCGGATGTTGGGCTTGAGAGCCCGCGCCAAAGCCTCTCGAACTGCGGCGCGCCCGTTCGGCAAGCGACGCTCAAGTAGATCCAACGTGGCATCGAACTGATAGTTATCAAAAGCTTTCTGCTCGGCGCTATCGAATGTGGTCGACGCCTCCTTGTAGATGAGCTGCACCAAACCTTTGAAATCCAAAAGCCCAGCCGGATAAGAAATACCGGCCCCACAAAAGAAGATGACCCTACCTTCTTCATGGGCCTGAAGCAGCTCATCTGGAATATCTGGACCGTTCGTTACAAATTGCATCCCTGCCCCACCTCGTATCTGATAGCGACAAGCCATCTGTTGGCTCGTTGTGTAGCACGGGTAGGGCCTTTACGCCATCTATCCTAATATAACAATTCTCTGTTCAGTGCCTTGATCTTAGGACTGCTCTGGGCAGATCGCAGCCCTCGAACTGAGGGAGCGGACAGACTCATCAGCATTAGATCACATGCGTGTTGCGTAAAAAACGTGACCCAATCCATGCATCCGCAATGGCAGCTGATTGCCGTCCTCCGCGAAGGGCGGTAATGGGCCGACAGCAGCCTCTAGCGACAGCCGGCTATCGGCCACAACAATCGCTTCAGGGGCATCTAAGGGAGCAGAGGGAACCCACCCCCTCTTTATGAGAATCCGCTGCAGTGATCCTGACCTGCCAGCAGCCCCCCCTTGTCAAATGCCCAAGCTGAAAGCTAATGTGCAATCCGATCCGCATGCAGTCAAAATGACTAGATAGTTTAATGGGTCTAAACAGAGCTTTATCCGACAATCAGAATTCATCTATAGGCAGTCAGTACAACCATGCGCTACAGCTATCTAAAAGAAACGCCACGTTGGATGATTTATCTACTCTTGATGGTCAGTCTTTTCGCGATTTTTCCAATCGCAAGCATGATTTTTGCTGGATATAGAAATCTAAATATTAGTTTTTCGTCTAGCCTTAATCTATCAGAGCTTGGGCAATTAGGGGACTTCTTTGGAGGTCACACGTCGGCATTTGCGGGATCGCTATCGCTTATTGTTGTTCTATTTTTCACTTTTCATCAGGCCAAGCAGCAACGGGGTTTTTTCCTCAGCCAGCAGGCCGATACATTAAAAACTGCTGATCGTCAGTTCTTTTTAGACGGTATCAATCTCATCACTCAGTGGGACATCAAGGCACCAGGATGTGATCAGTGCATGCGTTTACTCGATTATTACAGTCGACTAGCGTTGATCTCCGAAGACAGAGAGTTGCTGATGCTTCTCAACACGGTGATTACAGCGAAAATCCGAGAGAATCTAGAAGGAAAAAACGGTAGTTTTAAAGTCAGCAACTACCCATATGCAAGTGAAGCGATTGAAAGAATTCGTCCGCTGAGAGAGGCGGATGCTCGAGCACAAAAGGCTTATAAAGCGAAAGACTGAATCTATCGGGGACCTATCCACCCCCTGAGTCGCCTCAGGGGGTAGGTCCTCGACCGTCACCTTCCAATGATGGGGAAGGTATAGGAGTTGCTCGTTTGTCGTCGAATGACGAACGTGCTTGGATTATCCGGCAATGCGTGCTCTTTCACAAGTCCATATGCATTGGATACCCCAATCATTCAGGGCCTGCTTGAGAAGCCGCTTGAGCAAGCGATCACTTCGTTCGAATTACGCTCAAAAAAGGCGCGTGCGTGCCCATTACAAGGCTGGTGAGTAAGAGCCACTGCTAAACCATTTGGCGCCCTGAACGTCCGTTTCCGGCCAACAGCGGCCATTTGCATCGGCGGCTTAGACCTGTAGTTGATCGCCGCGACTGTCTGAAGAAGCAAAGGGCTTGAGCTTTGCGTGTGCTCGCTCAGGTCTATAATCTGCATTTGAATGCGAATTACCTTTTCGCTAGGGGCTAACCATTGTCTACAGATCCGCTATGTCTCGTTTTCGTACCGGCGCTTGTTGCACTGCTCAAGGCGGCAGAGGATTGTAAAGGCTCAGCACTCAGCGAGCCTGAGGTGCTTGAAATTCGTGATAATGCAACCGCGACAGCAGTGCCGTTCAGTGCTGCCTTCGCAATGGAAAAAGAGCGGGGCTATAGAGACATCGTTCCAGAGGAGTGCTGGAAGGAATGGCAGCGAGTACGAACATCCTTCTGAGCACCATTGCTCACACAGCCGTTCAGGATGAGAAAATGGTCAGGCCCTGCTTCCGTACAGTCTGCAATGGGTCGACTGCAGCCCCTCGTCACCGGCGGCACTCAACCCATAGCCGACGTTGGAGACAGGCAGAAATCGGCCAAGGGCTGCCATAGAGATAAGGCGGGCGACCCCTCTATCGCGGTTTACGCTGCCTTCATTCAGCCCAACTCCACGCATGGTGGCCGTTCGGCGCTTCGCCTTGACATCATCGTCATTTCTGACGATGCTTGGCGCATGAGATATCCAGGCGGAAAAGGCAAGTGCTACCAGCGCTTGATCAACCTGATGCCACCGCATCAGACATACATCGAATCCCACCTTGGTGGTGGGGCAGTCATGCGCAACAAAAAGGCTGCGCAGCGGAACATTGGCTTGGACCTCGACGCCCAAGTCATTGAGCGGTGGAAAGCAGAGTGTCCAGATACCTGCGAACTCCACCAAGTCGACGCCGTTACTTTCCTTGAAGGGTATACGTTCGAAGGCCAGGAGTTGGTCTATATCGATCCACCCTACGTTCCGAACACCCGCCGTCGAGCAAAGGTCTATCGCTGCGATTACTCTGAAGAGGACCACATCCGCTTGCTGCGGTGCTTGGTCGCATTACCTTGCAAAGTGATGCTTTCGGGCTATGACTGTGATCTCTACAACCGCGAGCTCATCAGGTGGCGCAAGGTGAGTTTTCCGGCTAAGACCCATGTAGAGCTGCGCGAAGAAACGGTGTGGATGAACTACGAACCTCCCAGCCGTTTGCACGACAGCCGATACATGGGCGAAACATTCCGAGACCGCCAAACCATTCAGCGTCGCCAAACCAGGCTCCGTGCTCGTATCGAGAGCCTAGATCCCATTGAGCGACACGAGTTACTGCAATGGATGCATGAACACTACGGCATTGCCGAGGAGGCCGCCTGATGCAATTAGGCGCTATTTTGATGGACCAAGCGGTCTTCAATGTCGAGCTGCCCAAAGCAGACGCAGAAGTTATTCCGGGCGTACCGTGGGGGGCCATGGAAGCGTTCCCTACCCCTGCGTACTGGGCCTACCAAGTGTACGCACGCCGTCTCACTGGCGATCGGATCAACTACAAGCTCGGGGCAACACTGAAGGAAGAAGTCGGCGCGTGCTTGTTGGGGGGGCATGGCATCCCCGCTAGCGTCGGGCTCGCCGCCTTTCACCACGTCAAAGAACGCGGTGCCTTTGGCGAGCAACCACCCTCAGAACAAAGCCTGCTTGAGTGGCTGAAAGAGCCCCTTGCTATCGATGGTCGCCAAGTACGATACCGTTTCGCCGCACAGAAGGCCCGCTACCTCTGCGCGGCACTCCAGAAGCTATCAGCTAAACGGCCTCCGTTAGGCTCCGGCAAAGCGCTGCGCGACTGGCTGCTGGATATTCCAGGCATTGGTTACAAGACCGCATCGTGGGTTGCCCGTAACTGGCTGGATGCGGACGATGTGGCCATCCTGGACATTCACATTCTTCGCGCGGGGCTACTGGGTAGGTTCTTCGAAGGCAATTTGACCGTTGAGCGGCACTACCTGGAGCTCGAAGAGCAGTTCATCCGCTTCAGCAAAGGTCTTGGCGTCAGAGCATCGGAGCTCGATGCCCTGATGTGGTTGGAGATGATGTCATCGCCCGCCACCGTGCACAGCATCATGGGCATGGGGTACCACTCACCTGAATCAGGCTCTCGCAGCCGAGCCAAGAAGAGCAAGGCCAACCCCGGCCAGCTTTCCCTGATCGGCTAGGGCACTAGCCCACGGCTCACCGGTAATGCCCAGCGGACAGAAGTTGAGTGCCTGGGCTGTCGCAGTCAATGCCATGACTGCGAGCAGCGCCCCCGCGTCACGCCAAACAAGGCTGCAACCATCTTGGTATTTGCCCAATGTTTTTCCGGGCTCTGCGAGAAATAGAATGCGTGTTGCCTCATCACTATTCAGAACCTGCAGACTGAGTTCATAAAGGCCTGCAAGCTTGCCGGTCGCATGTCGGAGCTCCACCAGTTGGTGGGCCCTGGGCTCATACATCCACCATCGATTATCTTCGGGCCGCTTAACGACGATGTGTATAGGATGGATCGCGCCAGCCGAAGGGGCAGCTCGATGCTCCAGATCAAAACCCAGGTTTGACGTATCGGAACCTCGAGTTCTGCAGGCATGCCAGAGGAAGGCTCCGAGCTGCTGGTCATCGATGACGCCGAACTCGCGATGAGACGCACGCGCATCCAAAACCTCGCCGAACGGCCGGGCTAATGCCTCCGAGGAAACAGGGAGCGGGCAGACATCACCCATTTCCCACTCGAAAGGCTCATACCGCTCAGACGCCAGCTTTGGAATAGGGTCACGCAAGTCGATCCAAGTCATACCCCACCTCTTGAAACACTTCCATGTACTTGTTGCAGCCGCGGCAGTTACCACACGCAACATGCGACTTGTGGCAACTGTGCGCCCAGGCCAGGAGACTCGCAGGGATGCCCGATTTGCGGACAAGCTCAGCAGTAGAAAGCTCTATTGCAGGAGCTTCAACCACCATGCCGCCCTCCTGCAGGGAAAGCAGATGGCTGATCGCCGACATGAACTCTGGCGAGCCATCCCTATGGAAGCCGTCCGATTTCACGGTACCCAACCACAGGTGCGTAACACCGAACGAGATTGCCTTCATCGCCGCCAGCGTAACCAACATCTGGTTCCGGTACGGCCACCAATCCGAGGCTGGAGCCAGGCTGTCTGCTTGGCTACCTGCCATATCTCCCGACCCAAGCTGGCGGCAGTCAATCTCAATCACATGATGAGAGATTTCCAACTGTTGGCAGATCGTCCTTGAAGCCTCGATTTCGGCCTGCGCCGCGAGCTGACCGTAGTTCAGGGTGAACGCGATGTCCGGCCGCTTCCACCAGGCAATCGTCAAGGAGTCCATCCCGCCGGACAACAACAATCCCGTCTTCATAGCACTACCGCTTCCCAGACCGTCTGATAGATCGCACTGACGTAGTCATCGGTGATGCGGCAGTCGGAGCCTTCCATCATTTTCTTGTCCTGTTCGGACTCATTTTCCGCGTAGAAAATTACAGGTTTGTTCAACGCCCGAGCATAGCCAATCTCGTAGATTGTACCCGAGTCGAGCCCATCACCAATCGCAAAGAGAACGTCGCAATTACGCACCCCTTCAAGGTCCTTTTCGACCACGTCCTCAGCAGAACCAAGACCGACGTCATGGTATGGGGAAAATACATCTAGCCCCATTGCCAGCAGGTCTCTGCGTGCCTGCCCGACCATCCACAGCTCTGCGAGGGTGAAGAATGGCCCTGCGAGGTACACCTTAGGGGCGTAGCCATCGCGATACCGGGCTGACGGTTGCAGTGGGTACGGCTTGAAACCAGCAAGCAAAGCCGGGTCAGGGAAGCCTTGATTTTCGCAATAAAAGGCCGTCGCTATGGAGGCAATCGAGGCTGCATCGTGAGCCGAAAGACCTTTGTCCATCCAGCCCAGTGCAAAGTGGCCGGCGAAGGTATCTCCCGAACCGATCTTCCATACCCGCTCAGTGCGGTATGCAGGTACCGTCGAGATAGCGCCGTTGTCATAGACCAAGGCACCCAGCGGCCCTATCTTGATGACAACCACCTCCGCGCGCTCCTGCTCGGCAAGCACGATTGCGAGCTCTTGTGCGGTTAACCCACTGGAAGAAGGCACCAACTGATTGGCCTCGTGGCGGTTCAGGACCAGAGCCAGATGCTTTGCTTCAGAGCCATTGGCCCTGAAGGACTCCGTACCGTCGGCATTCTGTGGGTCAAACACCGCGTACTCAGCATCAACTACTGCCGTTCCATCGATCATGCCGAATCGAAGTACCTTCTCGGCGCTAATCTGCAGCTCCGATTTGACGTGAGTACCACGTCGAATATCTGGATTGGCGAGACCATGGATATACTCGAAAGTCACCCCTGCCTGCGCAGCTGTGGCATTGAACTGGAAACCTTCCGCAGTTGCGCGGGCATCAACGACGATCTGGGTGCTGCCATCTACACATGCGTGTAATTCCGCCTGTCCACCGAAACGGGCAATCGCCGTCGCTGCCCGCCCTGCCGACCCATAAATATCGTCCCACGCCGGGCGCATGCAACGCTCTCGGTAGACGCCTCCTACGATGGTGATCATAGAGCTCTCTTTGCTCGCAATTAGATGTGGTAAACGCGAAGGCGTACTTGCCCGCCACCAATGTGCAGCACACGTGCCTGGTACTGTTCGCCCTGGCTCATGCAGCTTCGCAATTGGTTCAGATGTGGGTCGACAATCCCTCCTGCCTCAGCGCCGTTCCACAGTGCGGAGACGACCTGCTGATTGCCAGACTGCGAAAAGACAATGTCGAGGATGTCGTTGACGCTCAACTGTCCAACCACCTGCGCTTTTGGTGAAGCAAGCTGGGTATCAAACTGCAGGGCCGTACAGGAAGTGGTGGGTGTGGATGGACCCAGATAGCTACCGCCAGAACCAGACATTCGCATTTCCTTTCGCTAGTCAATTTAGCGCAAAGCAATATCACATCCAGAGGGCAAAAGGCCATTCTGAATCACCCCTTGTTTATTAGACACATCCACTGCATGCCCAGATCCCTTCAAAAAAATCACACAACCACAGGTTAGATAAACAGATAGCCCCAATCTTGTGTGGAAGGGCCGCCACAACGCTGCCGGCACCGGTGAAGCGGCCGAAATCCCACGAGCTGAATTTCCTTTGAGGGAAGGGAATTACGTTCAGGCGTATGAGAGCCAAGCGCCTTTAAGTGGTTCGATCGGTCACTGCACTTCTAGGTTCGCCGCGTTCTGCAATCGCCACTGGGCTGGCGTCTGGCCGGTCCAGCGTTTGAATGCGCGCCAGAAGGTGCCGGGTTCGGCGAAGCCCAGGCTCTGGCCGATAGGCACATGTGCTTGTCAGACGTTACGCATACAAAAGGCTGCTGCTCAGATTGGCATGCCAAATAACGGTCTGCCCAGCAATCCTCATCGTGTTGCCGGGCGCCTCACCGATCGCAGATGTCTTACGACACGCTAGCCTCGGTCAGGACGCCCCAAGCAGATAGCTACTCCCGAATCTTCAGGAGGCCTTCCTCATTGACCAAACGACCAGAGACGACGGCCTGCTCGACCACCTCCGCCACACGCTCTCGTACCGGGGCCGAGATAGCTCGGATGCCCATGGCGCGCGCAACGCGTTCGATGACCTGATCGCGATTCGCGCCAAAGTTACGCGCTACGACGATGACGATAGCCTCTGCAAGTTCTGCCTCCGGTAGGTACTCCGCCCGGCGGAGCGCCAGTGAAGATACCTGCGAACGATCGCGTGGAACAACAGGTGCGCTGGCGATGGCGAGCCAGGCGCCGTCCCGAACCACGGAGTTCTGGCGGACAGCCACATCGATTGCCCTTTCGACGGCGTCCTGAATGCGACTTCCAGCTCGCTTGACGCCCCAGGCATCACGGACACGGGACACGACCTCATCGGTATGCACGGGCCCTTCGATGCGCACAACATCAACCGCTATCTCGGTAAGAATGCCTGTCGGAGTCTCGTGGATTTCTTCCGAACGATGTGTTGGCCGCTGTGGGCTCGCTTCGACATACGGTTCGAAGGTGAAATCACCGTCTTCAGCCCTCACTTCCCGTTCGATGGCGGCTGCAGCGATAGCCTGCTCAACTGAAAGGACTTCCTCGGCTAAGCGCTCGTCGAACGCAGCACCCGCTGCATCGATCTGCCGGCAGACAAGGTCGAGCTGTTCTTGGGGACGCTGGAACCAATCGGTGCTCCAGATGCGGTGGAGGTTCCAGCCATGATCAAGCAGAACCTGCTGGCGGAGGCGGTCACGGTCCCGGGCGGACTGAGCGCTGTGGTACGACGCGCCATCGCATTCGATGCCCAGGAGGAAGCGACCTGGGCGCTCCGGATCAGTCACCGCAAGGTCGATGTAGAACCCGGCCAGGCCCACCTGACGCTGGACACTGTATCCCCGAGCCTCGAGCGCTGCTGCAACCTGCTCTTCGAAGATGGAATCGAAGTCCCGTCCCGTGACGGCCGCCGTGTCGAGCTTCCCTGTGCGGGCATAGCGGAGAAAGATGCGGAACGCCTCGATCCCTTTGCGGCTGGCGGAAAATGCGGGATCGATGTCCTCATCGGTGATCGAGGAGAACACCTCGCATCGCTGCTTGGCACGGCTGATCAGCACGTTGAGCCGGCGCTCGCCGCCCTCGTTGTTGAGAGGCCCGAAACGCATGGGTACCTTGCCGCCCGGTACGGTCGGTCCATAGCCAACCGATATAAAGATGACATCCCGCTCGTCACCCTGGACGTTTTCAAGGTTCTTGATGAAGAACGGCTCACTGTTGCGGCGGTTGAAGAACGCCTCCACCTCCGCTGGCAAACCACGGCGGAGTACCTCAAGCTCGTCGAAGATGGCGCGGCTTTGCGACGCAGAGAACGCTGCCACACCCAACGACAGCTTCGGGTGCAGTCGGGCGTGCTGGACGATAGCCTCAGCGACTATCTTGGCCTCGGGCCCGTTGACGCTCTTTACCGGTGAACCGAAGACGCCATCCCGAACAGGGTGGAAGCGCAGGCCCCGCCCACCCTCCTGAGTCCAGGGGCTGGGCACGATGAACAGCTTGTTTTCATAGAACTGGCGGTTGCTGACCGCAATGAGCGACTGGTGGCGGCTACGGTAATGCCAGCGGAGCATGCGCATGGGCAGGCCGCGTGCGGTAAACAGGCCAAGGATGCTTTCAACATCGCCGACCTTCGTTGGCTCATCCTCGTCGATGTCTTCATCGCCACTGGTGAGCTTGGCAAAGAAACTGGTTGGCGGTAGCTGACGAGGGTCACCGACCACAACTACCTGCTTGGCGCGAGCCACCGCACCCAGGGCGTCGACCGGCTGGATCTGGCTCGCTTCGTCCATCACGAGCAGGTCGAACTCCAGTGCGCCCGGCGGCAGGAACTGCGCGACCGACAACGGGCTCATCATGAAGACCGGCTTCAGGGCGGTGAGCGCAGGGGCCGCGCGTTCGACCAGCTTTCGCAAGGCCATGTGACCCTTCTTCTTCTGAATTTCCCCCCGAAGCACCCCGAGTGGGCCAATCGAACCACTGTCCCTTCGAGGAACATTCTGGTGGTGAGCCTGAACGACTTCGCCTGCCGCCGCTGCGATGCGCTGGCGGTCAAGATCGGCGAACTCGCGGACGATATGGCCGTGGGCGACGCCATCGAAGCGGCCCAGAGCCGGTTCAGCCTTCAGCACCCGACGGTATTGCCCTTCAAAATAAGCGAACTCGAACGCAGCGACCGCGCTCGTCGTCGATAGCCGTCCATCGGCAAGTCTGGCGACGACATCCGCGCAACCGTCGCGAATGGCTCGTGCAGCACGATCGCGATAGGCCAGCCACCGGTGCAGTTCTTCCTGTTCGGTAACCCAGCGTGATAGCCGTGCTGCCAGGGAATCCAAATGCACCTCATAGATCCGCGGCGCACCGACACTGGCTGACAGATTGAGTGCAAGCTCATCTGCAATGGAGTGGAAGGCCGTGGCGAGATGCGCGGCCTGCTCGTCAAGAGCATTGGCGCGAGGAATGAGCGCCTCACGCTCGTTGACTCGACCGGCCAGCGCGCGGATGTCTCCATTGACTTTCAGCCAACCAGCGGCTGTCGAGAGGGCGTCCCAATCACTGTCAAGCCCTCGCCACGCGGAGCCGAACAGCGCGTGGCCGAGGCTATACCCATCTCGTACGCCCTGGCGCTCCTCGCGTCCCGCGTCCAGCCTTTCAAAAATGGCACAGGCTGATGCTGCGCTGGTGGGGGGCTGAATCAGGAAGCGGCTGGCCGTCGACCAAGCGTTCGTGTGGCGGACGGCGAGCTGCAACAACGACTCGAGGTCGAGTTGTTCAGGCGCGGTGGCGTCACCGAACACCTGCGTTGCCTGTGCAAGAAAATCGGTATGGACGCCGGACAGGTCGGGAGCGACCTGGGAGAGCAAAAGGCTTACGTGCTTCGAACGCCGGGCGACATCATCCTTCTCAGGACCGCGGGATGCGATGAGGCGGGGTTCTGCCCCGAGCCCGCGCAAGGACCGCATCCATTCAACCAGAGCCACCAGCGGCGCGGAGGCCGAGCGATCGCCTTGCCAGTCTTCAGCGAAGGCAGCCTTGCCGAAGCTGTCTTCATCGCGCAGCACGCGCCGCGCTTCCTGACCGCGGATCAGGGTATCAAGAGAAGCCAGGGTCACCGGGAGAGGTTGGGCGGGCTGAACCAGGACCGAGCGCATGAGCTTGTTGGCTGCACGCCAGTCGCCACTGAGGAAGCGGAACAGGCTCGTGCCCTTGGCCGCGAGCGCGGCGCGGGCGGGACCTACGTCGATATCCCAGGCGAGCTCGTGGAGCTGACCTGCCAGTGACGTACGAACCCCTTCGAGGTCGGCAGCGGTCTGGGCGATCTGCCCGGCCCGCTCTACGCCGCCGTCCCATAGCTCGGAAGCGAACGTTTCGGCGCTTGCCGGTGGCGCATTTGCAACCCGCTCGCCGATCTTGGCGAGGCGGGCAAATTCCCCAGCGGTCGGCGTGCATTCGCGGCCCAGTGCGTGAGCGAGACCGCGGCCCGCCTGCAATAACGCCGGGATGGCGTCGCGGACGGCGCAGAGGCGGCGAACAGCGTCCGCATCGAAGTCACCAGGGCATTCGGTGAGCGCCTGCTGCACTTCGTGAGTGTCCTCGTCCCACGCCTCGACATTGACTTCGCTCGACAGCGACTGGCGCAAGGCGGCATAGCGATGACCCAATGCCAGCAATGTATCGACCGCTGATACGTTCGACCAACCGTCATTTGCCATGGCGTCGGCATCAAGCACAGGCGCCACACTGATGCGCCGGGCGAGTGCGCTGACAGCGGCCAGTTCGTCGAGCCTGGACGGAGGCTGGGCTTCCAGCAAACTGGCAGTAGCATTCATGTACTGCCGGGCGTCCTCGAGCTGGCCGCGCAGCGTTTCGATACGGGCGACGAGACGCTCACGATCGGTGGGCAGCATCGCTTCGATGCCCACCCCGGTAAAGGCGTGGTCGTCGGGTCTGCCGATGATCTCGATCCGTGTGACCAAGTCATTCAGAAGCGCATGACGCCGTTCGAAACCATCCGCCCCCCAAGCTTCGATCCCCTCCAGAACGACATCATTGGGCATCACCCCCGCTTGCCGCAGGCGTGCGAGATGGCCCATGACCTGGAAAGAGGACAGACTGGATGCTGGGTCGACGGCATGCAGCCGGGCCACATGGCCGTTCAACTCGTCCCGCGCTTCGGTCAGGCGAGCAATCAGGCTTCCCGTGGGAGCTGGCTTCGGGGCTCCGAGATCCCAGGTGCGTCGCAGCTCATCGAGTACCGCGCGCTTATTGGCCTTGTTGCTATGGAGTTCCAGGCACGCATCGCCCACGCCCTTTTCGTCAAGGCGCCGTTTTACCACCTCCAGAGCAGCCATCTTCTCGGCCACGAACAAGACCGTTTTGCCGTCCTTGATAGCCGACGCAATGATATTGGCGATCGTCTGGCTCTTGCCGGTGCCAGGAGGGCCCTGGATGACCATGTCGCGACCGCGACGCACCTCATGGATGGCAATGGCTTGCGAACTGTCGCAATCGAGGATGTGGAGCATGTCCGCCGGCGAAATGACCGGATCGATGTTGGCGCTCTCGTCGAGCATTCCCTCTCCACCTGGGAAGCCGTCTGAGAGCAGGCCCTTAATGAGTGCGCGATCGACGAGTGTGTTGCCCTTGGGCCACACGGCAGGGTCGAGGTCTCTGTACATCAGGAATTTGGCAAACGAAAAGAACCCGACGGTCATCTCATCCGGCAGCACTTCCCACTGGGGCTTGTCCGCCACCGCAGCCGCGACCTCTGCAAAATAGGCATCGATGTCAAAGCTGTCGCTGGCTTCGAAGGCGGGCATACGAAGCTTGTGGATGCGGTCCAGGTACGCTTCCAACGACAGGTTGGATGCGACATCTTCAGCGCGGGCCTTGAGTCGGAATTTCTCGCCCGCCGTTCCGCGGTTCAACTCGACCGGAATTAAGATCAGGGGCGCATGGCGAACGTTGGCCGCATTGTTCGGATCGATCCACTTGAGGGCGCCAAGGGAGGCAAAGAGAACGTTGACGCCCTGCTCTTCCTCGAGTGTCTTTGAGTTCAGGTAGAGCTCGAGCAGATGCTTTTGCAGACCCTTGCCCGTGAGGCGAGTCTGGAGTTTTGTGTCGCTGTGACGGGTGAGCACGCCCCTCTCGTCGACGCTGTCGTCGGGTTGGGCAAGCTGGTCGATTTCATCGGAGTCTTTGGCCGGCTTTGCATCGTCGGCTGCCGAATCATTATCGGACTCATCAGTTGCCGCCTTGCCGGCCAGGAAGGTAAACGCCTTTCCCTCCCGAACGAGGAGGCGATAGACCTCGGATGTCTTCTCATCGACGATCGCAATCGCCGAGGTACGGCTCAATCGCGGCATATTAAGGAGTCGATTTCGCGCTGAGAGGTCAAGCAACTGTGTACGTGCCTGCTCGAGCTTCTCGGCGTTGGGAAGTGTGCTCTGGAAAATCGACGCATCCATGGTCGAGTCGGGCGTCGCTGCTTCTGTCTTACTGTCCATCGTCATGTCCCTGACGGAGCATTTCCGCCGAACGGGCCCTTCATTGGGCGATCAGTCTATTTTCGCATCTCGGGCGGACATACGTCGGCTGCCGATAAGGCCAGGAGCCACGTTGCGACCAGAAATCCCCTTCCAACATCGAAACTGCGTGCACCTGTTCTAGATAGCATCCATATTAATCCACTGGGAGGCACTTCCAGTGCAGTGTTTTGATATCGAGCAATCAATTTATGTAGAGGGCACGATAGGTATGTCCTTACCAATTTTGTACATTTCCCCTGTCATACCATTCCATAGGCTTCTGTACTCTGTCCTCGATGTGCCCTTGCCGGCCTTTCCGCACAACCCGCCAAAACCAAGGACGCCTATGCATAACTATGGTTCTCCTTATCATCGCTGTGTCGCGACTCGGTGCTATCCCCCCCGGGCAGAGCTTGATGACTTGATCGACCTAGCCTTCTTCGTCCTCAACTTATTTGGCCGGTTTATAGGCCGAACCTACCTTATTCGGATCCGCATGGGAACAACTGCGTATCCACCCAGGTCTTGAGGTAGCCGATCTCTTTCAGTGCTGTTGAAATGGTTCCGCGGATGCCGTGGCCAGTCAGATGATTCTCGTAATATATTTGCTTCAAAGCTGCGTTGAGCGTGTTCTCGCTGATGCTTTTTTTGAGTTCGCTGGGCTGCGCACGCAGATGTATCTGGGCTGGGCGCATCGCTCGCAAGAGGTAGCACTATGGCACGGTCGGAAACTGATTTTAGCTAGAGAGGCAATCTGACATGGTGAACGAGCCCCATGAAAGACAGGACACCGTTCCCCCTTTAAGATAAGGGATAGGCAAACGGGCATGTCATGACTAACAGCAACGAAGGGTGGTGAGCTGCTCGGCTAGGAACGCCGCCGCCGCTGGAGCACCGACCAGAAGCTGGCCATGGTTCGCGAGAGCCTTGAACCGGGACAAAACGTGTCCGTGGTGCCTCGACGCAACGGCATCAACGCCAACCAGCTGTTTCTATGGCGCAAGCTGTACCAGGACGGAAGCCTATCGGCGGTCAGTGCCGGCGAAGCAGTGGTACCAGCGTCGGAACTGAGCGATGCGCTCAAGCAGCCTGGCGTCCAGCGCCGGCATGAAGACCGCATCGCTGTTACTACCAGCGATACCCGCTGGTGTTCGGACGGCTTTGAGTTCCGCTGTGATGACGGTGCGAAGTTGAGCGTTACCTTTGCCCTGGACTGCTGTGACCGTGAAGCCATTGGCTGGGTCGCCAGCCCAACGGGCTACAGCGGTAAAGATATCCGAGACTTGATGTTGGAAAGCGTGGAGAAACGATTTGGCGATCAGCTACCGAGTACGCCGGTGCAGTGGTTGAGCGATAACGGCTCGGCTTATATCGCCGAGCAGACGCGTCTGTTTGCTCGCCAGATCGGCTTGCAGCCGGTGACCACACCGGTACGCAGCCCGCAAAGTAACGGCATGGCAGAGAGTTTCGTGAAGACGATCAAGCGTGATTATGTGGCGCATATGCCCAAGCCGGATCGAGAAACGGCGCTGCGCAAACTGACGATTGCCTTCGAGCATTACAACGAGCAGCATCCGCACAGTGCTTTGAAATATCGGTCGCCGAGAGAGTTAAGGCGCCTGGCAGCAGCATCAATTTAACGGGGGTGTTGGTGTCCGGTTTGGTAGGGGCAAGTCCACATGGCCGGACGCTTACACTCCCCTAACATCGAAAGCTCAACGAATATCAATAGGTGAGTACGAGGCTGATTCATACCCACTGGCTAACGCCATTCTCCACGGAGCGAGGCCTACCGCTACGATGGCCTGCTGGCAACGGGCCTAGCTGGCCCTTGCCCAGGCACCGGTAACCCGGCAACGCCAGGCGCATGAACTCATCCGGTTTGGTCATGTACTCGGCATAGCGCTCGAAGCCTTTACGGGCTTCGACGTCGGTGTGATGGACAACCCCAAGGAAGCACTCCTTGTAAAACTGTTTGCGCGCGTTGCAGTTGTAATGGGTGCCTATGCCCTGAGTGATGTCATGGTCCCAGTACAACCCAATACGCTTAGCGATTTTGAAGTCTTGTTGGGTTTTAGAGCCATCGAAGAAGAACACACAGTGATAGTGATAGCCTTTGCGCTTACCCACCTCCAGCTTCCAGGCATACCCCACAAGCGGCCCAAAGGTGCCTTGGTTGAGGGCTGCCAGCAGCGCCTCACGGTGTAGGTGCGTGTCTTGGGCAGAGACTTTGCGCTCAGACCTGAAGTGCTGTGCATAGGCAAGGTCTAGACGCACGATGCATAGCTTGGCATGCCTACGGAACAGGTCAGTTGCGTACTGCATGATAGATTCATAGTTCTGCTTGATCGGTCTACGGTAACGCTTGAGGCGTACCTTGAACTCAGCAGAGCGAGTGATGGTACGGATGGCTGCTACGCAGTCGTTGAGCTGCTGTACGCGTACAGGAGCACCCTCCCCTCGCATGTCTGCGATGGTTTGACACAGACCACTTAGCCCATGTGATTGGGCTGAGCTGTAGAATACTTCAAAATAGGGATTTAACTCGTAATGAGGGAATAACTCTGCTATCGAAGCATGGGTATCGGCTAAGCACTCTAGGAAGTGCCTAGCATTCCGTTTAGCCCTGACGGCAGGTATACCGTCGCGAGTATGGTACAGCTCGAATAGCTGATGACTGGTGGTCATCAGATCTGACATTAGAGGTAATAGCTTAAATACTAGCCTCATTCGTATAAGGCCTTCGAGGTCGTTATAGAAGGCATCGTCTTCCTCAGAACCATTTCTGGCTAGGAAGTGGTTACTGGCATCAGCCATCGCTTTGATCGATGTCTGATTGCGGTTATTATCCTGTACTTTTTTTGACATGCCTCCCCCTGCAATCTGGTGATTTCCTATTTAAGTTGGGTAGTTACTCAATTAGCGTGCGACGAAAAATTATCGGTACATAGAAAATACCCGAAGTCAGAAATGCTCAACCATGCGCATTCAAAGGGCTAGAGCTAGCAAAAGCCTCAAAAAGTTAGCATACCAACACTACCAAATAAGAAACCATATCAGAGCAAATAGTACGATTAATGAATACACTGAGCGCTGCATCTGTGCCCCACCCGATCTTTGGGAGAAAGGCAGTAGTAGATGTTAAGCAATGGATCTCGATCGCACTGAAACTTTGCGCTCAAATCTTGAGCTATAGCCACCAGCCCCGTATAACCATACCTCTTATTGATTTCAATACTAGATTCTTTCGAAAAATGTGCGAAGTAGCAATGGTTTGAGGACGATACACCTAATGCCTGCCCCCAGGCTGAGCGGACACATCTCAACAATCTAGAATGCGCAGTGTTGTCAGCTACTCGATAGGCGTAGAAATTCACCATAGCGAACATCCTGTACCGAACAGCGCCTATAAGGACTGCGGCGTCCCTAACGAAGACCGTCCTAACTCCAGTGATTTGCATGCGACTGTTTCGTTTGTTTTCGCGTAAACAGTCACGTAATAGTTTGACGCGAAAGATCTTAGAAAACTTATAAATCAGACTGAAACCACTCTCCTCATAGCCAACTCTGGGCGTGCAGAGATCAAATGCAGCCACATTTAGCCTATGATTTTCCGAGATTGCAGCTCTGAATACACTATCAACTACACTCTCGATGAGTAACGGTTTCGTAAAAAAGTACTTCATAGCCTTATCCTCTGGATTTTACTTTGAGATGCAATAAAAACGAGTACACTCTGATTTTTAGGATGAAGAAAAAGGCAAAATTACCGTACCGCTCGATAAATAGTTAGCTAGTGGTTAATGCTCTTTTGCTAATCCAAACTTCAATATCACTTTCCAAAAAACCGATCGCCCCACCTTTAACCCCCGTGAGATTGATACGCTTTGGGAACGTCGGGTCGTAGTATTTAGACTTTGGGTTGATAAGGTTATAGATTGTGGATCTGGAGAGCCCTGTGCGGCGTTGGACCTCTAGCAACCGTAAAAAGCACGCGCACACAAGCAAAGTTATTGCTTCTGAACTGCTCATCATTAAGTCCTCATCATGTTCCTAGGGGTACGATACAACGAGGCTTAACGTATATGAGGATTCTGAAACCATTACAGCGAATTACAGTAAAATTTCAGCTATGCAGGCAATCATAAGCTGGCCACAGCTGAGATCGGACCGCCAGCCATGATGAAGCTAAAGGTCTTCCCTACGTGGCCAATCAAGGCTTTTCAGCCAAACGCACGTAGCTTGTGAGTATTATCGTGAACTCAAGCCTATCCGTAGATTGCCGTAGCCCGCCAGCAAGCTACGCTTCGCCAAACGGAAGGGTATCTTTGCCTGCGCTCGACAGGTATATTCCAGCTGAGTACACCATCATATTTGGATGATCGAATGGGCAATAATCTTGAGAAGTTTCGAGCTCCGTTCACAGTGCAGGAAGCAGTTGATGCAGCGGAACTGCCGCTCGAACACACGCTCGACCTGATTGAGTGGTTGGAGGTTACCGTATTAACACCCATGCCAGATAATTGCAGAGTTGCTCTATTTATTACTTGCAAAACTGTTGATCCTGGCAGCGTAATCGAGCCAACACTTCTCGACCTTTCACCCGAGTATTTGCAGATTAGCTTCAGCGACCTTCAGAGTATTGCGACAGGAGGTAGCAAACCCGTACATAACTTCTCTGGAGCGGTCAATAGCAACAACCACAAAACAACAAGCAAAGAACAGTTCAGCCTAAAACTAAAAGAGCTTGGACGACAAAACCCAGGCACCCCCATATGGGGACTCCCAGGATTTTTATTCAAAACTTGGTTCAAGTTAGTAAGTGACAATATCTATCAGCACCGTGTTTTTATGGTTCCCCTAATCTCGCCTGACGAAATAAAAACCGTTACAATCGACAAATGCACAGTCTTTTTATATGCTCCAGATTTCCTCTCCCTACTTGATTTTATAGAGGCCCACCGTCGACCAACAATACTACAGAACACAACGACAAATCTTGACATCATCAACAGCGCAGCCGAAAAATTTAAAAGCGAAATAATAAATCTCATTGAAACAGGCGATTACAACTACAAGTCACTTAGCGATTCTAAAATTGCATCTTATCTGAAAATAAACCTGAAGGGAGGCGGCAAAAGAACGCACGAACTGTGCGTACGCATACTCGTAGATGACTATGCAATATCCCCCGATCTTAAAATAGAAAATATGTTAAAAATCGAGTACCCAAAGTACTACTCGCAAAGATTGATACTTCTCAATGAAATAGTCAAAAAAGCGTACCAGAGCCACAAACCATTTAGCAAAGCGGCCAAAGAAGAAATACAAAAAAGCTTGAAAGACAAAGAATTTAAAGACACACTATTCACACACCTAGAATGCCTTTTTTAATAATTTCGCGCCAATTCAGATAGTTTCATATCCCTGAAGGGTAGAACTTTAGGCTAATCGAACCGCTGCCAAAGTAATGCGCTGATAAAACTCCTTTCCGTATGAGAATTTCGAGCGCTGCGTTAAGCCGCTCTGCTCGGCGCAAGGCAGCCGGGCCATATTGCAGAATATTATTTTTTACGTGAACCGTCGTGTCATGCTCCTGGTATCTCTGCATTAACCACTTATATAGCCGTTGAGCATCTGCCTCATCTTGACCCTTTTCTCCGAACATAACCAAGAACTGATCAACATGCCAAAAGCAAATTTTGCAGGCAAACTCAACTGTCTCTATTGATACATCACCAACTTTCCCTTCAAAATGATGAAGAATAGCAGCCACGCGTATTATGTTTTCAGGCGTCCTTGCTGATAAATCTTTAAACCCCCTGAATCTCCCTCCTACTTTTGACTCATAAACTACCGAGTTTTTAATGCTGAGCCAATACTCTTTAGCACAGGGAGTCAACCTCAACACTGTTCGGTTACATTTTACCGTACCATCCTGCAAAAACATTCGAATCCGATCATGAAACTGAGCCAGGCTGGACCAATTGAGTTTTTGCCCATCCTCATAACCTCCTACATCAGCCTCACGGACTGACATAACTAGACATCGAGCGAAAAAACCAGAATCTCTTGCTGTCGAGCCATGCCGCTCGACAAAGCTTTCAAATATACCAGGCTGGCACATAATCATCACCGACACTCTAACGTCATCCAAAATGAAGCTTTCGGAGGTCTTGCGATCAACTGTGACCCGATCCCCGCTCCACAGTTGATTTAGCGCTGGCATATTTTTCATAGCGTGCTGGGAAAGAACTATACCCCCTTCACTTGTTTTCAAATAAGCACTTTTCACACCGCTCCCCATGGCAGAAAGAAGAGCCTCTGGCGTCGTGTCTTCAAATACCATTCTAAAGTCGCTTATAAATGACGGCTTATTTATATCGTGCGCTTTCAAGTGCTCAAAAAACTCTTCGCTCTCAAGATCGTCACGCCATACTCGCTCTAACCTTTTAAGCTGCAATTCCCATACCCGCAGTCGGGTTTTAAAATCTATGAGTTCTCTCTCCCTATCCTGAGCCATCTTCCTTTCGAATTCTTCAATCGGGGCCTGGAATAACTTCATTGTTCTGTTTTTTCCCCCACCTGAAGGAACCGTGATCAGCACGTTGAGTGAAACCGGAATGGATCCTCCAGAAGGCATCTCAACGTCTATTGATCCCTGAAGCGTTGCTGCAATTGCACTAAGGGCGGTCAGGCACATCATGGAATTAGGTAATTTAAGATTTGTAGATGCCTCCATTATTGTTGAGGTGAAGCAAGGGTGGTGATCCGAAAACACCGGAAATGTTGAGTTTGCAGACGGCAACATCCAACCACTGTAGTTTATGAACATATGTCACTCTGCTCCTGTGCTAAGGGTTTCTTTCCCAACGACCCTATCACCACGCAAGCGATCAACGTGGATTCTGAAACGGTTACAGTGAATTACAGTGCAATTTCAGACTAGATAACGGAGGTAGACGGGGCCAAAGGACCAGATCTGCTATTCGATAGCAGGAATAGCTGCTACTAGAGTGAGAGATGCACTGGCCGGGATGCGCCGGCTTCGCCTATTCGATTCCACAAAATTTGAGATCTATATAGCTCAGGTGAATCCACAGCTGAGCTCTGTCAAATGTCAGCCAAATGCCCCACCTGCAGCAGCTGTAAGACCCTCTTAATTAGTTCGGCACACCGCATCGCAGTCGTGGCGAAGGCGGCCAACCGGCTGATCATTCATCAGGTCTCAAAAAGTCGGAAAACTGCTCGAAACCCCTTAGTAGTAGCCACTCTTGAAGAGTTAGCCGCCAGGCTTTTTGATGCTTTAGACCTAGCTTTAAAAATCAAATACCTAAACGCTTCAGATACCAGTGCAACTCATGTCTGCATTCGCTGCGGCCTTTTATTTAGCGTATGCCCCAACCCATCTCTAGATACAACTCCAAACCCATGGGAATAACTAAAATGGCACATGAAATCCAACAAATGGCCTATGTCGGTGCTACACCCTGGCATGGTCTGGGTAACCAGCTACCACAGAATCAGCCTCTTGAGGTCTGGCAGCAACAAGCCGGTATGAACTGGCAGATTGAATCCAGTCCAGTCCATTTCAAATCCACGACTAAAGGCCCGCTGTCCGAGATCCACTCCTTCGCCGATCAAAAGGTGCTTTATCGGTCAGACACGCTGGAGCCGTTGTCCGTCGTGTCGCATCGTTACCAAGTGGTTCAGCCAGCCGAAGTCCTCGAATTCTACCGAGACCTTACCGAGGTCTCGGGTTATGAGCTTGAGACCGCTGGTGTGCTCAAAGGAGGCCGCAAGTTCTGGGCCCTCGCCCGCACTGGACAATCGACAGCGCTTAAAGGAAAGGACGAGGTGGGCGGCTATCTGCTGCTGGCAACGTCTTGCGACGGCACGCTAGCCACTGTAGCTACGCCCACCACGATTCGCGTCGTTTGCAACAACACCTTGGCTATGTCGCTCGAGAGTGCAACCGGCGCGATCAAAGTGCCTCACAGTACCCGCTTCGATCCGCAAGCGGTGAAAAAGCGGTTGGGTATCGCCGTCTCGCAATGGGACGACTTCATGTACCGCATGCGCCAGCTCGCGGAACGCAAGGTATCCCCTCAGGAAGCCAAAGCATACTTCGGGCAGATCCTACACACCGAAGTCACCCCACGCAGCAGAACCAAGCCTGCGGTAAACCTTGCTTTCCAGAAGACTATGGCGCTCTACACAGGGCGCGGTCGAGGGTCTGATCTGGTATCAGCCAAAGGTACTGCCTGGGGCTTGCTGAACGCCATCACCGAGTACGTGGATCATGAGAGGCGTGCCCGATCGGTAGACTACCGCTTGAACTCGGCCTGGTTCGGCCCAGGCGCAGGGATCAAACAGCGTGCGTTGGATGCTGCGCTTGAGCTCGTTGCCTGAACGTTCAGGCGCATACATGGGATGCCCTCAGGGCATCCCATATTTCTTTTTTAGGTACAAAGGAGTTCATAATGTTGAAGCTAGCGCTGGGCTGCGCCCTTGCGGCATTAGCCCTGATATTCAGCACGGCGAAAGTTATCGTCGCTGCAAAGCTCAGCCTGCTTACGGTAAGCTTGTTTGCTGCAGCATTGGGATTGGTGGTCCTGGCCGCCAGGGCTGCCGGTAAACCGAAAAGCAGTCATACAGCCGCTTAGTCCCAATAGAGGCGCACAACTGCAGTGGGGGGACAGATGGGTGAACAACTAACGCTAAAAACCAAAAAGCCCCGCAAAGCGGGGCTCTTAGGACACATAATGGCGGAGAGATAGGGATTCGAACCCTAGGTACCGGTGAAGGTACAACGGATTTCGAATCCGTCCCATTCGGCCACTCTGGCATCTCTCCAACGGCGCGCATCATAACAGCCTGTTTCGTGGAAGCAAAGCTCTGATGAGATTTTTTTCCGTGCTATCAGATGCTTGCGTCGATTACAGCGGTACACCAAGACGATTGGCGACTTCTTCGTAGGCTTCGATGACGTCACCGAGGCCCTGGCGGAAGCGGTCTTTGTCCATCTTCTTCTTGGTGTCCTTGTCCCACAGGCGGCAGCCGTCCGGGCTGAACTCATCGCCCAAGACGATGGAGCCATCGTGGAATACGCCGAATTCGAGCTTGAAGTCCACCAGCAGGAGGCCGGCGTCGTCGAACAGCTTGCTCAGCACGTCGTTGACCTTGAGGGACAGCTCTTTCATGCGTGCCAGTTGTTCAGCGGTGCCCCAACCAAAGGCCACGACGTGGGATTCATTGATGAACGGGTCGCCCTTGGCGTCGTCCTTCAGGAACAGCTCGAAGGTGTAAGGGTTGAGCTTGAGGCCCTCTTCCACGCCCAGGCGCTTGACCAGGCTGCCGGCGGCGTAGTTGCGTACGACGCATTCGACCGGAATCATGTCGAGCTTCTTGACCAGGCATTCGTTATCGCCCAGCAGTTTGTCGAACTGGGTCGGGATGCCGGCTTCTTCGAGCTTCTGCATGATGAAGGCGTTGAACTTGTTGTTCACCATGCCCTTGCGATCAAGCTGTTCGATGCGCTTGCCATCGAACGCCGAGGTGTCGTTGCGAAACAGCAGGATCAGGCGGTTGGCGTCGTCGGTCTTGTATACCGACTTGGCTTTGCCGCGGTAGAGTTCTTCACGTTTTTCCATGATGGGCTCCGCTTTGAGTGAGGTGGGCTAGGCGATGTGGCGCCAGTCGAGCCCTGAATCTTGATCGGCCAGTTGCAGCCAGTCCGGGTCGCACCCGAGGGTGTCGACAAAACATTGCCGGGCAAGCATCGGCAGGTTGTTCTTGCTGCTCAGGTGGGCCAGGACCAGGTGTTGCAGGTCTTGCCAGCCCAACTCATACACCAGGTACGCCGCCTGATGGTTGTTCAAATGTCCCAGTTCGCCGCCCACCCGCTGCTTGAGAAAGTAGGGGTAGTGACCGCGAGCCAGCAGGTCTCGGCAGTGATTGGACTCGATCATCAAGGCATCGAGGTCGCGGTAACCGTCCAGCACCTTGGCGCAGTAGGAACCCAGGTCGGTGAGCACACCGAAGCGTCGTTCGCCGTCACTGAATACATATTGCGTCGGCTCCTGGGCGTCGTGAGCGACTGCGACGACACTGATGCTCAGGGCACCGATCTGCAGTTGCTCGCCACCGGCCAGGAAACCTGCGGGTTCAATGGGTTTGCGCATCCCGCGCAACGTGCCGCGACTCAGGTACACCGGAAGATTGTAGCGTCGAGACAGCAAACCCACGCCATGCACGTGGTCGGCATGTTCGTGGGTCACCAGAATCGCACTCAGCTGCGCGGGGTGAACCCCCAGGCGCAGCAGGCGTCGCTCGGTTTCTCTTAATGAGAAACCACAATCTACCAATATGTACGTGTCGTCATGGGCGACCAGCGTGCCGTTCCCTTGGCTACCGCTACCGAGAACAGCAAAACGCATCGGATCAGCCCAGGTTGTCCTGAATCACACCCAACACTTTGCGCGCTGTTTCAGCTGGCGCGACAGTGTTGATGTTTTTCTCGACGGTGACTTGCACGCTCTCGCCGACTTTGCTCAAGCGAACCTGATAACGCTCGGCGCGGGTCTCGACTTCTTCCTTGGTCGGCTGGCTGCCGAACAGCTTGCCGAAGAAACCTGGCTCGTCGTCTTTTTTCTCGGCCTTTTCAGCCACGTTGATGTAGTAAAGACCCAGGCTGCGGTTGATGTCCTCAACGCGCCAAGGGCCCTGCTCCAGGGCGCGACCTACGCTGGCCCAGGCACGGTCCAGGTCTTCACCCAGGTTCAGCACCACGTTGCCGCTGCCATCTTCGGTGAGGCTGACGCGGCTAGGCGTGTCGTAATCACGTGCGGCGAGCAGGGACACCGAGCCGCCCTTCTCGGAGATGCGGCTCATGCTGGCCAGCATCTCGTCGACCAGCGCGGCGTCGACACCGGTATTGACCGAGCGCGGTGTGAAATCGACGCTCGCCGTGCTACCGGCAGGACGCTCGGCGCTGACCACATAGACTTCACTGGTATTGCGCTGTACGCCTGGCTCGATGCGCACACGCACACGGGCTTCGCTGTCGGCGGCTACACCGCCAGCCAGCAGGCGCTGGGCCATGTTGGCGGACAACTCACGGCCTTGCTGCCACGCCGTGGTGAACTCACCCGTCTGCGGGCGCTGCTGGTCGATGCGAAAGCCATTGTCCTGGAAAAACTGCACCGCCACCGGCCAGACTTCGGCGGGTGGACGCTGAGCCACGATCCAGCGGTTGTCGCCACTCTTTTGCAGGCTGTAGTCGCTTGCATCGGCCACCGCCGTGATCGGCTGCGGACGTGGCACCACGTATTCACCCTTGACGGTGTCGTCGGCGACATTGCGCGGAATCGGCAGCAGTGGGTCCAGACGCTTGGCGACATTCACGTCAGGCGGCAGTTGCATGGGTTTGGTTGCTTGCGCTTCCAGGTAATCGCTGCCGCGGTCACGGAAGTAGCCTTCCGGGCCCCATACCCAACCGCAGCCACTGGTGCTGGAGATAATCAAGGCAAGTGCGGAAAGTCCGGCCAATCGCTTCATGCGTAGTGCTTCCTCAATTAAACCAGGACGCCGGACTGGCGCAGGGCCTGTCGCAGCGGTTCGTGAAAGGCTTCGCTGAGACGGGTGAGCGGCAGACGGATACCGTCCGGCATCATGCCCATTTCAGTCAGCGCCCATTTCACGGGAATAGGGTTGGATTCGATAAACAGTGTCTTGTTGAGCGGCATCAGCTTTTCGTGGATCGCGCGGGCGGTCACGGCATCACCGGCAATGGCGGCGGCGCACAGGTCGCTCATGGCACGCGGGGCGACGTTGGCGGTCACGCTGATGTTGCCTTTGCCGCCCAGCAGGATCAGTTCCACGGCGGTGGCGTCGTCACCGGAGTACAACAGGAAGTCGCTGCTGACACCGGCCAGAATGTCCTTGGCGCGTTGCAGGTCGCCAGTGGCTTCCTTGATACCGATGATGTTCGGCACGGTGGACAGGCGGATCACGGTCTCGGCCTTCATATCGCACGCGGTACGACCCGGAACGTTATAGAGGATCTGCGGGATCTGGACGGCTTCGGCGATGGCTTTGAAGTGCTGGTACAAGCCTTCCTGGGTCGGCTTGTTGTAGTACGGCGTCACCAGCAGGCAGGCGTCGGCGCCGGCCTTCTTGGCATTCCTGGTCAATTCGATCGCTTCACGCGTCGAGTTGGCGCCGGTACCTGCGATCACGGCGATGCGGCCCGCAACGCGCTTGACCACGAACTCGATCACCTGGATGTGTTCTTCCACGTCGAGGGTGGCCGACTCACCGGTGGTGCCGACCGCCACGATGGCGTTGGTGCCTTCTTGCAGGTGGAAGTCCACCAGTTTGCCCAGGCTGTCCCAGTCGAGATGACCTTGTGCATCCATGGGTGTGACCAGTGCCACCATACTGCCCGCAATCATGCAACCGCTCCTGCCGGAAAAAGAGAGCCGTAATGGTACTGGCGCCAAGATGCTTGTACAAGCGAAGTACCGTGCGAGGATGCGTTCTGGCGCAACTAAACGACGGGCAATGCCATCATTGGGCCAAAGCAGCGCCTGAAGCAGGTCGTTCACGCAATGAAAACGCCACCTCCTAGCCCTTGGCGACGGTTTTCGCTACCCTTGATCCTTTGATCGATACAGCTCTGGCGGTATCGACCGCTCATCGCTTTAGGAAGGCTGCATGTCCACCCCCACAGTTCGCGAACAATTCCTTGTTATCAGTGCCCTCGGCGCCAACCCCATGGAGCTGACCAACGTCCTGTGCCGCGCCAGCCATGAGAATCGCTGCGCGGTGGTGACTTCGCGCCTGACCCGCCATGGCGAGTGCAGCGCTCTGGTGTTGCAGATTTCCGGCAGCTGGGACGCCCTGGCGCGCCTTGAGACCGGCCTGCCGGGCCTGGCCAAGAAGCACGACTTCACCGTCAACGTAGTGCGCAGCGCTGCCTTGGAAAATCGCCCACAGGCCCTGCCTTACGTGGCGTATGTCAGCTCGGCCTACCGCTCGGACATCGTCAACGAGCTGTGCCAGTTCTTCATCGACCACAACGTCGAGCTGGAAAACCTGACCTGCGACACCTATCAGGCGCCGCAAACCGGCGGCACCATGCTCAATGCCACCTTCACTGTGACCTTGCCGGCCGGCGTGCAGATCAGTTGGTTGCGCGACCAGTTCCTGGATTTCGCCGATGCCCTGAATCTTGACGCGCTGATCGAGCCATGGCGCCCACAGAACCCAATGTAAGGAAGGACTCATGCCGGTAGCCATCGACACACCTGTAGCCGATTTCCAAGCCCAGTCCACCAGCGGCCAGACCTTCAGCCTCGCAGCCCTCAAGGGCAAGCAAGTGGTGATCTACTTCTACCCCAAGGACAGCACGCCGGGCTGTACCACCGAAGGCCAGGGTTTTCGTGACCAGTACGCAGCGTTCAAGGCCGCCAACACCGAGGTGTTCGGCGTGTCGCGTGACAGCGTGAAGTCTCACGAGAACTTCAAGGCCAAGCAGGCGTTCCCCTTCGAGTTGATCAGCGACAAGGACGAAGCGGTGTGCCAGCTGTTTGATGCAATCAAGCTCAAGAAACTCTACGGCAAGGAATACCTGGGCGTGGATCGCAGCACCTTTCTGATCGACAGCGAGGGTGTACTGCGTCAGGAATGGCGCGGCGTGAAGGTGCCGGGGCATGTGGACGCTGTTTTGGCGGCGGCGCAGGCGCTGAACCAGGCCTGATTGGCGTTTATAAGGCCATCAGGCCTTGCGCAACCAGTAACGGTACACACCAGCAGACTCTTCTTCCTGGACCAGCGTATGGCCCGCCAGCCTGGCAAAGGTGCGGAAGTCACGCTGGGAACCGGCGTCTGTGGCGGTGACCTTGAGTACGGCACCGCTGGCCAGTCGGTTGAGTTCCAGCTTGGCCTTGAGCAAGGGCAACGGGCAATTGAGGCCGCTGGCATCGAGTTCGGCATCAAAGGCAACAGCGTCGATCATGGTGTTACTCCAGGCAAACATTTGAGCGGCTTAGAATATCTGGTCCGAAGCTCAGTGTCCGGCTACAGTAAGCTCTTTGTCGAAAGGCTTTGTGCATGACTTTTTTGCGCCCTACCCTGCTGACGCTGGCCTGCCTGCTGGCCTCCCCGGCCTTCGCTGATGAGCTGCCGTCACTCGGCGACGCCAGTTCTGCCATTGTCTCGCCGCAACAGGAATATCAACTGGGCCGCGCATGGCTGGCTTATCTGCGCGGCCAGGTCTCGCAGCTCAATGATCCACAGCTCAAGGATTACGTCGAAACCAGCGTCTACAAGCTGGTGGAAACCAGCCAGGTCAACGACCGGCGCCTGGAATTCATCCTGATCAACAGCCCGCAGCTCAACGCCTTCGCCGCACCCGGCGGGATCGTCGGGGTCAATGGCGGCCTGTTCCTCAATGCCCAGACCGAAGGTGAATACGCATCGGTGCTGGCCCACGAATTGGCGCACTTGTCCCAGCGCCACTTTGCCCGGGGCGTGGAAGCGCAGTCGCGCATGCAGATCCCGATGATGGCGGCCCTGCTCGGCGGCATCATTGCCGCCGCAGCCGGCGCCGGCGATGCGGGTATTGCCGCGATTGCCGGTTCCCAGGCCGCTGCGATCCAGGAGCAGCGTCGATTCTCTCGCCAGAATGAGCAGGAAGCCGACCGTATCGGCATCCTCAACCTGGAGAAAGCCGGCTATGACCCGCGCTCCATGCCCACCATGTTCGAGCGCCTGATGCGCCAGTACCGTTTCGATGCCAAGCCACCGGAATTCCTGCTGACGCACCCGGTCACCGAATCGCGGATCGCCGACACCCGCAACCGCGCCGAACAAGCCAAGCCTGGCGGCAAGGAAGACAGCCTGCGCTATCAGTTGATTCGCGCGCGGGTGCAATTGAAGTATGAAGACACCCCCGGCCTCGCCGCCAAGCGTTTCCAGGCACAGCTGGACGAGAATCCGAAGAACGATGTAGCGCGTTATGGCCTGGCCATCGCCCAGATCAAGGGCACCCAGCTCAAGGAAGCCCGGGAAAGCCTGGCGCCGCTGCTGGCCAAGGCGCCCAACGACATTACCTACAACCTGGCGCAGATCGAACTGGACATCACCAGCAATCGCATGCCGGACGCCCAACAACGCACCGACCGCATGCTGACCCAGTACCCCAGCAATTATCCGCTGAACCAGGTACGCGTCGATTTGCTGCTCAAACAGAACCGTACCGCCGATGCGGAAAAAGCCCTGGATGGCCTGCTCAAGTCCCGCCCGGATGATCCGGACGTGTGGTATCAGGTCGCCGAGACGCGCGGCTTGTCGGGCAACATCATCGGCCTGCATCAGGCGCGCGCTGAATACTTCGCCTTGGTGGGCGATTTCCAGCAAGCCATCCAGCAATTGGACTTTGCCAAGCGCCGCGCCGGCAACAACTTCCCGCTGTCCTCGCGAATCGATGCACGCCAGCGTGAGTTGATCGAACAGGAACGCCTGGTGAAAGGGATGATGAGCTAAACCCATCGCCCACAAAAAAGCCCCGCCATCCTTCAATGGCGGGGCTTTTTATTGGGCTGGAAGGTTACTCGGCCAGCTTGAAGGTGATGAAGCTGGCACGCCCCTGACGCAACACACGCATCGACACCGAGCGATTCTTCGGCAACGCCTTGGCGATGTCGGTGAATTCCTTGGTGTTATCGATCGCCTGGTTGTTCAGGTGAGTGATCACATCGCCAGGCTGCAGGCCGATCAAGGCGGCTGGACCGTCCTGGACTTCCTTGATCACGACACCGCTCTTGAGGTCGAAGGTCTTCTTCTGCTCGGGTGTCAGCTCAACCACGGCAATGCCCAGGCGATTGCTGCTGCGCTCGGCACCTGGCTTGGCGTTACCCAGGGCATCCAGGGTCGCACCCTCTTCCGGGATTGCGCCGACGGTGAGTTCGACATTCTGGCGCTTGCCATCGCGAATCACTTCCAACTTGGCTTTGCTACCCGCCTTTAGCGCACCTACCAGATGCGGCAAGTCGGCCGACATGATGATCGGCTGGCCGTTCATGCTCAGGATCACGTCGCCGACCTGCAGGCCACCTTTGGCAGCCGGGCCGTCATCCTGGATCTGCGCGACCAGCGCACCCGCCGGTTTGTCGAGACCGAACGATTCTGCGAGGTCCTTGTTCACTTCCTGGATCACCACACCCAGCCAACCGCGGCTCACTTTGCCACCAGCTTTCAGCTGATTGGAGACATCCATGGCCACGTCGATCGGAATCGCGAAAGATACCCCCATAAAACCACCGGAACGGGTGTAGATCTGCGAGTTGATCCCTACCACCTCGCCCGCCAGATTGAACAGCGGACCTCCGGAGTTGCCCGGGTTGATCGGCACGTCGGTCTGAATGAACGGTACATAGTTTTCATTTGGCAGGCTGCGACCAATGGCGCTGACGATGCCCTGGGTGACAGTGTGGTCAAAACCGAACGGCGAACCGATCGCCACCACCCACTGGCCCGCTTTCAGGTCCTGGGACTTGCCCAGTTTAAGCACCGGCAAGTCTTTGCCTTCGATTTTCAGCAAGGCAACGTCCGAACGCGGGTCGGTGCCGACCAGCTTGGCTTTCAACTCACTGCGATCGGCCAGGCGTACGAGGATCTCGTCAGCGTCGGCAATCACGTGGTTGTTGGTCAGGATGTAGCCGTCAGGGGAAATGATGAACCCCGAACCCAAGGACTGCGCTTCACGCTGGCCACCGCCACCACCGCGCGGGGCGCGGGGTTGCGGCATGCCTCGCTCGAAGAATTCGCGCAGCATCGGCGGGAGGCCCTCCAGGTCGGGCATCTGCTGGTTCGAAACCTTGCGATCCGGCAATTTCTGCGTAGTACTGATGTTCACCACCGCAGGCGAGGCCTGCTCTACCAGTTGGGTGAAGTCAGGCAGTTCGACCGCTTGCGCGGGCACGGCCTGACCCAGCACCAACAGCGTGGCGACTATGGATAGGTAAGACTTCAAACGTGGTATCGACATACAGCTCCCGTTACGACGAGCAGGGTTGAGCGACAGGGTTCAAAAAAAGCCAAAAATCGCGACCGGCATTTTTTGTTCCGCGAACAGACAAGGCCAGGGCCGAGAAGCCCTGACCTATAAAAAACATAAAGATTTTTTGCAAGTGAAAATGCTGATCCAGACATTTCATGCTCTCGGCAGGCACCCTGGCATGGGGGCAGAGTGAAAGATCAAGATGAACACCGGATTAACGACTCATGGTTTGGCTGCGGTCTTTTCACCGCGAACCGACAATGCGACGCGCTCGGCCGTGCCGATCGGGATTTCCCCCACCACCGTCACCATGACCTCGCCGTCCACCGTATTCAAGTGCCGGGACACCGCAACCGTAGGCCCAAGCTGAGTGCGAGTCTGCGACACGCTCGCACCGTCAGTGGATTCCAGGAACACCGAGAAACGCGCAAGCCCATCGTCATACATCAAGCTGTCGAGGGTGGCTTGGGTCTGAGGATCTTTGCGAGATGTATTCCCGGTCAGCTCAAAGCCGGGTGGCAGCCAATCCAGGTGCCACGCATTGGAAGCGGGCGTTCGCGCTGCCTTGCCATGGACAATCGCGACAGGGGTGCATTCGCTGCTGGGCCGCAAATCACGATCAGTGGGGGCTACGGACGTATTCAATCGAACAAACTGAAAGCGTTCCAGCAGTTGCCCCTGCTCACTGAGCAGCAACGATTTGAGGGGTAATCCAGTCTCACGATCCAGATGCAGCTCGAAACCATGACGGTAATGATCACGCGGGGTGATCGACACGATAACCGCATTACGACCGGCCACGCGGGACTTGCCGATGACAGCCAGTTCATAGAATTGATTGAGTTTTTGCGGGTTCAGGGAACGTGACGACCCGTCACGGGTATTGCCCACGCCGGCCACCAGTGTGCCGCTGACACATTGGGCATGGCCGTCTACCCGTACGACTTCCTGGGCAGAGCCATCGAGCTGCAATAGCCGCTCCCGGACCTGACCGTTCTGGACCAGATGCCAGATGTCGTGAGTAGAAAAACTGCCGTTACGCTCATAGATGAACGTACCTTGAAAGCTTTGCTGCTGCTCTGCACGCCCAAGTCGAGTCAGCCAGTCTTGGGCTTCATCGGCATGGGCGGGTAGTGCAAACCAACTACTGAGCAAAAGCGTAAGGAGCGGTATGGCGCGCATAGGGCTCCTTAACGGTTCAGCGGTTTTCCAGGCTTGCTGCGCGAGCGTATGGCAGGGCACTTTCAGCATTCTTGCCCGCCGCTTCCTGTGCATGTTGGCGCAGGTAGCCGGGTAGACGCTGGTCCTGCCAGCCGGATTGCCCTTGAAGCACACCGTTAGCCATAGGGCCGGCGGTGTCAGAGCTTTCCTTGTAGCCAGCCAGTACAGCCGGACCTTTGACTTGCGGACCGGCCATGACCGGCTGCTGCGTCTGCTGGGCCAGTTCGGCACCCGCGATTTCGTCCTGGTTGTACAAACGAACACCGGCCAGCACGGCGACAGTCACCGAAGCAGCAACTGCCAGGCGACCCAGGCTACGCCATGGACCACGTGCAGCTTTTGCCGGAACGGCTTCATCGGCCAACGCGGCAGAAACGGCCGCAGCAATATCCAGACGAGGGATTAGAAGATCCTTGTGCATCACCGCCCGAGCGACTTGGTAACGAGACCAGGTATCACGGGTTTGAGCATCATCAAATGCGTTGAGCACTCGACGAAGTTCCAGTTCATCCGCTTCGTTATCCATCACTGCGGACAGCGATTCCTGCAGGGCATCACGACTCATGGCGGTTCCTCTCTTGGCTGTCGCCGCTGTCTTTAGTTTTCCTGCAACAACGGTTGCAAGGCTTTGTCGATGGCTTCCCGGGCCCGGAAAATCCGTGACCTTACAGTCCCCACCGGACATTGCATGACGCTCGCAATGTCTTCGTAACTCAGACCATCGAATTCACGTAAAGTTAACGCCGTACGTAAATCTTCTGGCAGTTGCTGAATCGTTCGATGAACGGTTCCCTCGATCTCGTCGCGCAGCAACGCACGCTCCGGCGACTCGAGATCTTTGAGGCCGTGATCACCATCATAAAATTCAGCATCTTCTGAACTGACATCACTGTCTGGTGGGCGGCGACCGCGAGACACCAGATAGTTCTTCGCCGTGTTGATGGCGATGCGGTACAGCCACGTATAAAACGCGCTATCACCGCGGAAATTGCCCAGTGCACGGTACGCCTTGATAAAGGCTTCCTGTGCAACGTCCTGCGCTTCATGGGTGTCGTGCACAAACCGCACGATCAACCCGAGAATTTTGTGCTGATATTTCAGCACCAACAGATCAAATGCGCGCTTGTCGCCGCGTTGTACGCGCTCGACCAGCTGCTGATCCTCTTCCTGGGTTAGCATGAACACTCCTCGTTGTACTCGAAGGAGGCTTGCATAACTAAACGATCAGGCTTGCAAACATAGACTCGGGCTTTTCGCAAAAGTTCTCCCCCTTCAAGCAAGTTTCCGGCACGCACTGATTTGGCACACACGAAAAACGCAGCTCAGGCAACGCCGGCTGCGCGAATAATCTTGTCGTCGGTCTTCTGACGCGTCCAATGCTCCCGACGGGCCAATAAACTCAACGTCTTCCCAGCTTTCGGGCAACCTGCTATTGAGTCGGGGCCTATGCAAAAAGTTCCCGCTCGCTGACTGGCTGTGTAACCGAAGCTGTGCACCGTAATCTCACAATGCCACGAATGCCTAGCTATTGTGCCGCTCCACCCCTCTATATACTAGTGGCCCGTGTGCCCCTTTGATTCGCCGATCCAGGCGTCCTGCTTGCGCCTCCTCTCCGGATCGCTTTTTGCGGAATCCATTCAATGAGCCAACAGTTTCAACACGATGTCCTGGTGATCGGCAGCGGCGCCGCCGGCTTGAGCCTGGCGCTGACCCTCCCTGGCCACCTGCGCATTGCCGTACTGAGCAAGGGCGACCTGGCCAACGGTTCGACATTCTGGGCCCAAGGCGGCGTCGCTGCCGTGCTGGACGACACCGATACCGTCCAATCCCATGTCGAAGACACCCTCAATGCCGGCGGCGGGCTGTGCAATGAAGACGCGGTGCGCTTCACGGTCGAGCATAGCCGGGAAGCCATCCAATGGTTGATCGACCAGGGCGTGCCCTTCACGCGCGATGAGCATGCAGGCAACGACGACGGCGGATTCGAGTTCCACCTGACCCGTGAAGGCGGCCACAGCCATCGCCGCATCATCCACGCCGCCGATGCCACTGGCGCCGCCATCTTCAAGACGCTGCTCGACCAGGCCCGCCAACGGCCCAATATCGAATTGCTGGAGCAGCGCGTCGCCGTCGACCTGATCACCGAAAAACGCCTGGGCCTTGCCGGCCAGCGCTGCCTCGGCGCCTATGTGCTGAACCGCGCCAGCGGCGAAGTCGACACCTATGGCGCGCGCTTCACCCTCCTTGCCTCGGGTGGCGCAGCCAAGGTCTACCTCTATACCAGCAACCCCGACGGAGCCTGCGGCGACGGCATCGCCATGGCCTGGCGCTCAGGCTGCCGCGTGGCGAACCTGGAATTCAACCAGTTCCACCCCACGTGCCTGTATCACCCCCAGGCCAAGAGCTTCCTGATCACCGAGGCTTTGCGCGGCGAAGGCGCACACTTGAAGCTGCCCAATGGCGAACGCTTCATGCAGCGCTTCGACCCACGCGCCGAGCTGGCACCGCGCGACATCGTCGCCCGCGCCATTGACCATGAAATGAAGCGCCTGGGTATCGACTGCGTCTACCTGGACATCAGCCACAAACCAGAGGCCTTCATCAAGACGCACTTCCCCACCGTCTACGAACGTTGCCTGACCTTCAACATCGACATCACCAAAGGCCCGATCCCGGTGGTGCCTGCCGCGCACTACACCTGCGGCGGCGTGATGGTCGACCAGCATGGCCGCACCGACGTGCCAGGCCTGTACGCCATCGGCGAAACCAGCTTCACCGGCCTGCACGGCGCCAACCGCATGGCCAGCAATTCGCTGCTCGAATGCTTTGTGTACGCGCGCTCGGCGGCGGCGGACATCCTTGAACAACTGCCGCGCATCCCGGTGCCGGCCGCCCTGCCCCGTTGGGACGCCAGCCAGGTGACGGATTCGGACGAAGACGTGATCATCGCGCACAACTGGGACGAGCTGCGGCGCTTCATGTGGGACTACGTGGGGATCGTGCGCACCAACAAGCGCCTGCAACGGGCACAGCACCGGGTGCGTTTGCTGCTGGATGAAATCGACGAGTTCTACAGCAACTATAAAGTCAGTCGCGACCTGATCGAACTGCGCAACCTGGCTCAAGTCGCCGAGCTGATGATTCGCTCGGCCATGGAGCGCAAGGAAAGCCGGGGCCTGCATTACACCCTGGACTACCCGCAGATGCTGCCCGAGGCCCGCGACACTATTCTGGTGCCTGCCACCTACGGCGACTGAACTTCAAGCGTACGCGCAGGCGCCGGTGCACATCGGCGGTCTGCGAGTCGCGAGGCACGCAAATGGAGCGCACCCAGCGCTCACCCTGCACGCGATAGCGCAGCACCACGACCAACGGCAGCGCCAGGCTGTCGGGCCGCAACTGCACGCTGTGCCAGCCGCGCTCGGCGCTGAACAGTTGCCAGCCGTCCTCATCGCGGCGCAGGCCCTGAACCGACGAGCGGTGAGTCAGCAAGACATGTCGCGGCAACACCCACGCAGCATGGGCCAGGCATACCAGCAGGCCAAGGGACGCAAAAGGCAGGTCGACAACCCGGCAGGCACCCAGCGCGAGCAGCTGGGCAAGCAGATAAGCCGCCAGCAACAGCCGCGAGGCCTGCCAGCGGCATTCGAAACGATTACTTGGGCTGGACACGATCCAGGATCATCCGAACCATGCGCTGCAGCTCCGGATCTTCCGATTCAGCGCGCTCCATGAACCAGCCGAACATGTCCTGGTCCTCGCATGTCAGCAGTCGCACGTATAGGTCGCGATCCACTTGATTGAGCGTTGCGTAGACTTCTTTGGTGAAAGGCACCAGCAACACGTCCAATTCCAGCATGCCGCGACGGCTGTGCCAGTAGAGGCGATTGATTTCTACAGCTTCGACCATGGAACGCTCCTCAAATAGAGCGCAAGTATACAGGCCCGACGGCAGCGGAACAGTCGGCTTTGGTCGCGCCCCATGGAAACTATGCATTTGCCGGGCGCCCCTCTATGATGCACCTATGACTTTTTAACCTGCGATGACCCATGGCCGACTCTGCTTTCTTCTGCCCCCTGACCCACGAAGGCGTTCTTGCCGTCCGCGGTGCTGACGCTGCCAAGTTCCTGCAGGGCCAATTGACCTGCAACCTCAATTACCTGAGTGACACCCAGGCCAGCCTGGGCGCGCGCTGCACGCAAAAAGGCCGGATGCAGTCGAGTTTTCGCATCCTGTTACAAGGTGACGGCGTGCTCCTGGCCATGGCCAGCGAACTGCTCGAGCCGCAACTGGCGGACCTGAAGAAATACGCGGTGTTCTCCAAATCCAAACTCACCGATGAAAGCGCCGCCTGGGTGCGTTTCGGTCTGGCGAATGCCGATCAGACCTTGTCCGCCCTTGGCCTGGCCTTACCGCTCGAAACCGACAGCGTAGTGCGCACCGAGACACTGATCGCCCTGCGTGTATCGCCGGGCCGCGCGGAACTCTGGACACCCGCCGAGCACACCGAGAGCCTGCGCAGCCAACTGGCCGCAACCCTGCCGCAAGCCGAACTGAATGAATGGCTGCTGGGCCAGATTCGCGCCGGCATCGGCCAAGTGATGCCGCAGACCCGCGAACTGTTCATCCCGCAGATGCTCAATCTGCAAGCCGTGGGCGGGGTCAGCTTCAAGAAAGGCTGCTACACCGGCCAGGAAATCGTCGCGCGCATGCAGTACCTGGGCAAACTCAAACGCCGCCTGTACCGCCTGAGCCTGATAGCGGCCCAATTGCCGGAGCCAGGCACCGCACTGTTTGCCCCCAGCCATAATAGTTCGATCGGCGAAGTGGTTCTCGCGGCAAAAGCTGACCAGTCAATTGAACTTCTCGCCGTGCTGCAAGCCGAAGCTGCCGACAATGGCGACGTACGCTTAGGCAGCCTGGAAGGCCCGGGCCTGCAGTTGCTTGACCTGCCCTACGCGCTGGATCGCGATCGCGAAATCCAGCGTTGATCGCCGCACCTTTTTTGCAACACCCTAGAGAGCATGAATGAACGAGCTGGCGGAAAAAGTCCAACAGGCTTTGGTGAAGGCCATCGACAACGATGACCTGGTTCTGCCGACGTTACCGGAGGTGGCCCTGAAGATTCGTCAGGCCGCCGAAGACCCGGAGATCAGCATCAGCCATTTGAGCAAGGTGATCAGTCGCGATACGGCCCTGTCGGCGCGCCTGATCAAAGTGGTCAACAGCCCGTTGCTGAGGGCGACTCAGGAAGTCACCGACCTGCACACCGCCATCACACGGCTCGGCACCAATTACAGCAGCAACCTGGCCATCGGCCTGGTCATGGAGCAGATCTTTCACGCCCGCTCCGAGGTGGTGGAGCAGAAAATGCGCGATGTGTGGCGCCGCAGCCTGGAGGTAGCGGGCGTCAGCTATGCCTTGTGTCGCCGGCACAGCCACCTCAAGCCGGACCAGGCAGCCCTGGGTGGCCTGGTGCACCAGATTGGCGTGCTGCCGATCCTCACCTACGCCGAAGACCATTACGAGTTGCTGTCCGATCCGGTCAGCCTCAACCACGTGATCGACAGCATCCACCCGATACTCGGCGACAAGTTGCTCAGTGGCTGGGACTTTCCGGAAATGCTGGCAAAACTGCCGGGCCAGTACCTGAACCTGGAACGCGACTGCGGCCCGCTCGATTA
The DNA here is from genome assembly GCF_900004865.1 of Pseudomonas sp. 37 R 15. Lineage (NCBI taxonomy): Bacteria > Pseudomonadati > Pseudomonadota > Gammaproteobacteria > Pseudomonadales > Pseudomonadaceae > Pseudomonas > Pseudomonas sp. 37 R 15. Next base: position 66,261 of record NZ_CVTV01000009.1, read on the forward strand.
CATCGATCTGGTGCAGATCGCCGTGCTGTTCTGTCACCGCAACACTGAACATCCACTGGCGAAAGTCGACATGACGGACGTGCCGGCGATGAAAAAACTGCGGGTCGACCCCGACAGCGAGAAATTGCACCTCGAGCTGGATGAAGCACGTTCAATGTTCTATTGATCGCCGGCGATAAAGCTCACTCGCACTTTCAACCCCGCCGACGCGCCATCATGCAGGCTGATCTGCGCCAGATGCGCACGGCAGATCTCCCCGACAATCGCCAGCCCCAAGCCAGATCCCATACCCTGCTGACTGCGCCGATAAAATCGCTCGAACACCCGGTCCCGCTCCTCCAGCGGGATACCTGGGCCATCGTCTTCGACCTCCAGCACCGCCGGCGCCGTCACCCGTAAAATCACGTTGCCACCCGGTGGTGTGTGAGCCAATGCGTTGTCCACCAGGTTGCTCAGCAACTCGTTGAGCAGCGTCGGTTCGCCGCGCAGCCACACCGGTTCATCCGCCTCCAGCGCCAAGGCAACGCCGCGCGCATGGGCCAGCGGTGCCATGGCCATGCCCAACTCCCGGGCCAGTTGACTGAGGTCGAGCAGCTGCGCGCCGCCTTCGGCAATCGCCCTGGCACCGTTTTCGATACGGGCCAGGGACAACAACTGATTAGCCAGGTGGGTGAGACGGTCGGTGCCCTGGGCCGCGGTTTCCAGGGTGCTGCGCCACGTGGCCGGCTCTTCGGCGCGCAAGCCGAGTTCCAGGCGGGCCTTTAGCGCGGCCAGCGGCGTGCGCAACTCGTGGGCGGCGTCGGCAATAAACTGCGCCTGGCGTTCGAACTGGCCGCGCAGGCGTTCGGTGAAATGATTGAGGGACCGCACCAGCGGGCCGAACTCATCCTGCACCTCCACCAGCGGCAAGGGTCGCAGGTCGTCGGGCTGGCGTTCCTCCACCGCCGTGCGCAGGCGCTCCAGCGGGCGCAACGCCGCGCTGACGGCAAACCACACCAGTAACAACGCGCCAATGCCAAGCATGCCCAGGCGCAACAAGGTGTCGGCCATCAGGCTGCGCGCCATGGCGACACGGGCTTCGTCGGTTTCCGCCACACGCACCTCCGCCATGCCGTTCATGTTCGGCTCGGAAACAGCCTTGAGCAGGCTTACCACGCGCACCGGCTGCCCCTGATACACAGCGTCGTAGAACCGCGCCAAGGCCGGGTAATCGTCAGTGCGCGGGGTTCCGGGTGGCGGGCCGGGCAGGTTTTCATAACCGGAAATCAGCTTCTGATGGATATCGTTGACCTGGTAATAAATACGCCCGGCACTGTCGTAGGCAAACGTATCCAGGGCCACATAGGGCACGTTGGCGCTGAGCGTGCCGTCGACCTGGGTCAAGCCAGCGGCAATGGTGCGCGCCGAGGCCAGCAGCGTGCGGTCGTAGGCGGTGTCGGCGGCTTCGCGACCGTTCCAGTAGGCGCTCATGCCGCTGGCAAGCATCAGCAGCACCAGCAGCAGCGCCAGGTTCCACAGCAGGCGCCAGCGCAGACTGCTGGGCTTATGCATCGCGGGCTTCCAGCAGGTAGCCGAGGCCACGGAAGGTGACAATGGCGATGGGCTGGCCGTCGAGCTTCTTGCGCAGGCGGTGCACGTAGATTTCGATGGCGTCCGGGCTGGCTTCTTCGTCGAGACCGAACACCTGGGAGGCCAGTTGCTCCTTGCTCATCACCCGACCAGGCCGGGCAATGAGCGCCTCAAGCACGGCTTGCTCACGCGAGGTCAGGGTCATCAATTCGCCACCGACCGTAAAACGCCGCGTATCGAGGTCGTAAACCAGCACGCCGCACGCCTGCTGGCGTTCGCCGCCCAACACGCTGCGCCTTAGCAGCGCCTTGACCCGCGCTTCGAGTTCCGTCAGTTCAAACGGTTTGGCGAGGTAATCGTCAGCGCCCAGGTTCAAGCCATGTACGCGGTCTTTTACATCGCTGCGGGCCGTCAGCATCAACACCGGCACGTTTTTTCCACGGGCGCGCAAGCGTGCCAGCACTTCGAACCCCTCCATGCGCGGCAGCCCCACATCGAGGATCACCGCCGCGTATTCCTCGCTGCTCAAGGCCAGGTCCGCGGCCACACCATCGTGCAGTACGTCGACGGTCAACCCCGTGCTCTTGAGCGCTTGGGCGACACTTTCGGCGAGTTGCAAATGGTCTTCAACCAGGAGGACGCGCATGGATTTCTACCTCGTTCAGGAGTGGTCGACGCCACGCTTTGGCGGGCAGTTTACAGGCGCAACCTGCCCTGTGAAGCCCGAAAACATTGAAAGGCAACTGAAAGGTTAGTGAAAGCTTCGCCCTTTAGCATCCAGTCACGGTGGTTTATGCCCGCCGAGCTACTTCACCCGTAGCGCCCGAAAAACGCCTCGACGCGTTTTCGCCAAAATAAGAACAATAACGGAGTGCACCACGATGCTGTCGACACAGCCCCAGGCTTGCCCGCCTGTTCATAATTCCCGCCTCAGTCACACCGCTCCCGCCAGTGCCGCCGCGCTTGCCGGCCTTTCGCCGCCTGGCCAGGCCTACACCTGTCCGGCGACAGCACCGTGCCCTATGACGATCCGTACTGGCTCATCGCGCCGCGGGTCAACTACGGCATCGCACGCTGATTAAGTAGCGCTTGGTAAGCCACTCATAACAACAAGACGGAGATCACCATGACCCTTTCACTGCGTAAACTGGCCCTGACTGCCGGCTGCATGCTGTTCGCCGGCCACCTGTTGGCCGCCGACGAGCCCAAGCGACCTGAATGCATCGCCCCGGCCTCCCCGGGCGGTGGGTTTGACCTGACCTGCAAACTGGCGCAAAGCGCGCTGGTCAACCAGAAGCTCTTGAGCAAGCCAATGCGCGTGACCTACATGCCAGGCGGCGTGGGCGCCGTGGCCTATAACGCGGTGGTCGCTCAGCGCCCTGCGGATGCCGGCACGCTGGTGGCCTGGTCCAGCGGTTCGTTGCTGAACCTGGCCCAGGGCAAGTTCGGTCGTTTCGATGAAAGCGCTGTGCGCTGGCTCGCCGCGGTGGGCACCAGCTACGGCGCCATCGCAGTGAAAAGTGATTCGCCCTACAAGAGCCTCGACGATCTCGTAAAAGCCTTGAAGAAAGATCCGGGCAGCGTGGTGATCGGTTCCGGCGGCACAGTCGGCAGCCAGGACTGGATGCAAACCGCGCTGATCGCCAAGGCGGCCGGGATCAACCCGCGCGAGCTGCGTTACGTCGCGCTCGAAGGCGGCGGCGAAATCGCTACCGCGTTGCTCGGCGGCCACATCCAGGTGGGCAGTACCGACATCTCCGACTCCATGCCACATATCCTCAGCGGTGACATGCGCCTGTTGGCGGTGTTCTCCGAGCAGCGCCTGGACGAGCCGGAAATGAAAGACATTCCGACCGCCAAGGAGCAAGGCTACGACATCGTTTGGCCCGTGGTGCGCGGTTTCTACCTCGGGCCAAAAGTCAGCGATGCCGACTACGCCTGGTGGAAAGACGCGTTCGACAAACTGCTGGCCTCCGACGAGTTCGCCAAGCTGCGTGACCAGCGCGAGCTGTTCCCCTTCGCCATGACCGGCCCGGAGCTGGACACCTATGTGAAGAAACAGGTGGCTGACTACAAAGTGCTGGCCAAAGAGTTCGGCCTGATCCAGTAAACGCCCCTCTTTTGTGTAATGCCCCTGTAGGAGCGAGCTTGCTCGCGAAGAACCCAAGGACATCCACGTGCGTCCAGACAGCACGCGTTATCGTTGAAGTTTTTCGCGAGCAAGCTCGCTCCTACAAGAGGGGCCTTGGAGTTTTCTATGCTCTTACAACGCATTTTCGCCGCCGTGCTGTTGCTGGCCTGCGCCGGCCTCGCCCTGATGGCCTGGCCATATCAGGCGGCGTTTTCCTACGAGCCGGTCGGGCCCCGCGCCTACCCGCTGCTGATGCTTGGGCTGATGAGCCTGGCGCTGATCTACATGCTGTTTCGTCCGCAACCCACCCGGTACACCGAAGAAGAACCGGCGCTGGATCGCGAAACCCTGGTCAAGATCGGCATTTGCGTGGCGCTGTTGCTCGTGTTCGCCGCTACCTTCGAATCCTTGGGTTTCATCCTCAGCAGCATGTTGATCGGCATCCCGATGGCGCGCCTGTATGGCGGCCGCTGGATGCCCAGCGTGGTGATCGTCGGCCTCATGGCTATCGGCCTGTACCTGCTGTTCGATAAAGCCATGGATGTGCCGCTGCCCCTCGGCCTGCTCGACGTTCTGGAGAACTGATATGGATACTTTTGGCTATCTGGGCCAGGGCTTCGGCGTCGCGCTGAGCCCGTACAACCTGATCACCGCGCTGTGCGGCACGCTGATCGGCACCGTGGTCGGCCTGTTGCCGGGCCTGGGCCCGATCAACGGCGTGGCGCTGTTGATCCCCATCGCATTCGCCCTGGGCCTGCCACCCGAGTCCGCGTTGATCCTGCTCGCAGCGGTGTATCTGGGCTGCGAATACGGCGGGCGCATCAGTTCGATCCTGCTCAATATTCCGGGTGAAGCCTCCACCGTAATGACCACCCTCGACGGCTACCCGATGGCCCGTAAAGGGCTGGCCGGTGTGGCGCTGTCGTTGTCGGCCTGGAGTTCGTTCATCGGTGCCTTTATCGCCACCTGCGGCATGGTGCTGTTCGCCCCGCTGCTGGCCAAATGGGCGATTGCCTTCGGCCCGGCGGAATATTTCGTGCTGATGGTATTTGCGATTGTGTGCCTGGGCGGCATGGCCGGTGACAAGCCGCTGAAGACCTTTGTGGCGGCGCTGATCGGCCTGTTCCTCTCGGCGGTGGGCATCGATGCCAACAGCGGCGTGTACCGCTTTACCGGCGACAACATCCACCTCACCGATGGCATCCAGTTTGTGGTGCTGGTGCTGGGCCTGTTCTCCATCAGCGAGATCCTGTTGCTGCTGGAAAAAACCCACCGCGGCCAGGAAGCGGTCAAAGCCACCGGGCGCATGATGTTCAACCTCAAGGAAGCCGGTGCGGTGTTCGTGGTTAACATCCGCTGTGGCTTGCTCGGTTTCATCATGGGTGTGTTGCCGGGTGCCGGTGCAACCCTGGCGTCCGCCGTGGCCTACATGACCGAAAAACGCCTGGCCGGTGCCAGCGGCAAATTCGGCCAGGGCGACATGCGTGGCCTGGCCGCCCCGGAAACCGCGATCGGCGCCTCCGCCTGCGGCGCCCTGGTGCCGATGCTGACCCTGGGCGTGCCCGGCTCGGGCACCACAGCCGTGATGATCGGCGCCCTCTCGCTGTACAACATCACGCCCGGCCCGCTGCTGTTCCAACAGCAACCGGACATTGTCTGGGGCCTGATCGCGTCGTTGTTTATCGCCAACATCATGCTGGTGATCCTCAATATCCCGATGATCCGCATCTTCACCCGTATCCTCGCCGTGCCGAACTGGGCGCTGGTGCCGGTGATCGCCATCATCACCGCAATCGGTGTGTACGCGGTTCACGCCACCACGTTCGACCTGTTCCTGATGGTCGGGATCGGCATCTTCGGCTACATCCTGCGCAAGCTCGATTTCCCGCTGTCGCCGGTGTTGCTGGGCTTTATCCTCGGCGGCCTGATGGAACAGAACCTGCGCCGGGCGCTGTCGATCTCCAACGGTGCACTGGACATCCTCTGGTCGAGCCCGATCACCTTTGGCGTATGGGTACTGACCGCGCTGATGCTGATGTTCCCGCTGGTGCGCATCTACCGCAAACGCGCCCTGCAGCGTCGTGCCGTGGCCGATGTCTGACGTCACCTTTAAACAGTGGTGGGGAACACCGCTGGTCGGCCTGGCCGGCGGTTACCTGGCCAGCCTCGTCGGCTGGCCTTTGCCCTACATGGTCGGCTCGTTGCTGGCGATCATCCTGGTGCGTTGCCTGACGCCGTGGCAGTTGGCGGAAATTCCCGGCGGGCGCAAATGCGGCCAATGGGTGGTGGGCATCGGCATTGGCTTGCACTTCACGCCGGTGGTGATCGAGCAGGTGATGAGCCACTTCGGGCTGATCTTTTTCGGCGCGCTGGTCACCAGCCTGTCGAGTGTGGTCGGCGTGTGGTTGATGCGCCGCAGTGGTGAAGATCGCGCTACCGCGTTTTTTTCCAGCATGCCGGGCGGGTCCGGCGAGATGGTCAACCTCGGCGCGCGCAACGGTGCGGTGCTTAGCCGTGTTGCCGCCGGCCAGAGTTTGCGCGTGCTGCTGGTGGTGCTGTGTGTACCGGCGATCTTCAAGTATGTGCTGGGCGGCGGCGCGCCGCAGTTTCATCCCGCGCCGGTGAACGGGCTGTGGCTAGCGTTGCTGTTTCCACTCGGCGCAATGGTGGCCTGGGGCTGGCAGCGTTTGCGTCAGCCGAACCCCTGGTTGTTCGGGCCATTGCTGGTGAGTGCGACGGCCAGTGTGGTGTTCGACCTGCATATCGGGCTGCCCGATGGCGGTAGCCAGGTCGGCCAATGGCTGATCGGCAGCGGCCTGGGTTGTCACTTCAACCGCCAGTTCTTTCGCCGGGCTCCGTCGTTCATGGCCCGCACCTTGATCGGCACGGTCTTGACCATGGCGCTGGCGACACTGGCGGCCGTGGGCCTGAGTGCACTGACGCACCTGGATCTGCGCTCGCTGACCCTGGGCATGATGCCCGGCGGCATTGCCGAGATGAGTCTTACCGCCGAAACACTGCAACTGTCCGTCCCCCTGGTAACGGCCATGCAGGTGATGCGCTTGCTGTTCGTGCTATTCCTGGCCGAGCCGCTATTCCGACACTGGAACCGCCAGCCCTGACAATCCGCTGCGAGAATGCCCCTCATTCGGGCCATGACCGTTGGTCGGCACTGTCAACTCTCACAGCTGGTTGCGCCTCCCATCGCGCGTTACACCTCTTCGCAGCTACGGCCATTGCGTAATGGCCGTAGACATCGTGTGTCTCACTGATTGCAGAGGGTTTCACCATGGACAGCAATGAAGAATCTTCACCATCCGGCCAACACCTGACCGACAACTCAGAGCAGCAATCACTGCCTGCCCCGATCCCTCGCGCGCAGGAGAAAAGAAAAAAGGCACCGTCTGCACGGCGATCCCACATCGACACGAGTTACCTGGTCCCCCCTCCCTCCGATGCCACCTTGAACTTGATAAAGGCCGGCGAAAGAGTGCCGCTCTCAGACCTGACCCTGTACATACCGGCACGCACGCTGGGCGTACAGGGTGTTGATGCAGGTATCAACCGCATCGCGGTAATGTCGCAGGAGGAAGGGGTGCTGTTCGCCTTATTGCCCTTTCTGGAGGCGGCTGAGCTGGACGATGTGGAATGTTTTTGGGGAACGCTTAAGAACCCCGTGGCGCATACGACCATCCAGAAGCAACACCTTGACGGCCACCAATTGATAGTCATGTTCGTACCGCGGCCGGTGATCTCCGATGGGTTGGTCTACGCATACATCAGAGTGACGCGCCTCGGCCAAGCCGTCGGAGAAACAAAAAGAACCCTCCTTAAGGTCGATACACGCCAGCCCGGCGGAGAGAACCCGGCCAGCCCGCACCCTGTAAACCCGAACCTGCGCAAGCCGGTCATTGATCCGAAGTATCTGCGAGATGGCATCACCGAGACGGACTTCAGCAATGGCAAGTGCATAGCCGTTGGAATTCCCTCCTATCCCGCCGACACGTCATTGCCCCCGCCCGATCATCGGGCAGTACGCGATGTCATTCACCTGAAAATCGGTGACCACACCATCAAGCGCACTGTGTTGCCGGAAGAGGCTGGAACCTACCAGGACATTGTCATTGAAGTATGTCAGAGCGATTGGCTAAAAATCGGCAATGGTTCTCACCCTTGCCTGTTCAGCGTGGAAGATGAAGTCGGCAACCCTTCCGACGGCTGGTCGGAAGCCGAATACCTCCAAGTCTATCTGGACGATGGGTCAAGAGACTTGTTGCCAGCTTGCCACTTCCTGGAGGCTGACGACGACGGCACACTGGACCTGAGCAAGGTGACTGGCGCGCAGGTGACAATCCTTGTCTTGATCGAACCTCGCAACTATGCCATCAACGATGTGATCAGGGTACGCCTCAGCGGCACGGCGGCTGGACTGCCGGTGAGTAAAATCTACAATTCAGCCCCCCTGCAATCGACCGCCTCGCGACTACTTAGAATTCCGTGCCCGGTGATCGACCTGGAGCCTCTCGTTGGCGGCCGCAGTTTCCTTCAATATGAACGAATCCGTTATAACGAGAAGAATCTAGGCTCCTTTATCACGGAAGTCTATGTAACCGGCTCTGCCTCCGGGGGCCTGCGCGCGCCTGAAGTGCGCGAGGCCGTCAATGGACGAATTCCTGCTGATCTAACCCAAGCGCACGTCGACATCGAAGTTCACGGGTTCGGTTACTACGACCAGGTCGAACTCCATGTGCTGGGCAAGTCCCCTGGTCATAGTTACTACGACAATACGGTAGACAAAATCGGCTCCGGCAAGGTGTCCTTTGAGCTTATCCGAGGGCTGGGCGTGCCGATTGCCCTGCTCATGGGCGGCTCCCTGGAAATCTGGTACTTCACGATAACCGCCGACGGCAGGCATCGCTCTCCGATAACAACGGTTTATATTGATGCGCGATATGCCGCACTGCCCGCACCGGACGTTGACGAGGCTCCGCCGCCCGCCTACGAGTTTGACCTAGGGACGTCCGAAAGAGCCAACATTTGGGTGCCCGCCAACCCCGATATCAAAGACGGGGATACCGTCATCCTGCATGCCAGGGGTGATGCACCTGGAGGAACCGCACCCTCACAGCCCCTCCCAATCGACATCTTCTGGGAAGGTCGGGACCTGCCCTTCAAGGTGGAACTTGACTTCATCAGACCCAATAAACAGATGGATATTTCCTACGAGCGTGTACGGCCAAACGCTGCAACGCGGGCTTCGGAAATCGTCCCCATGAAAATCATTATCGAGCATGATCTCCCCGCGCCGTTGGTTTATAACAGCACGCCCTTGGACGACGAAAACGCTACCATTGATCCAAAGATGGCCGACAGCACGCCGAATGTGACCATTCGAGTGCAGTTTGCAATGTCTGAGAAGGATCTTATCAAACCCGAGTTGACAGGCAGGCCCGGTATCGCACTGCCGACCATTGAGCCTCAATACGGCAACCCACGTGTGGGCTATGTGCTATTTGTGTTTCCCAACTGGGTACTGGCCTACCACCTCGAAAGCGTTCTACGCATTCAGTACCACGTAACAAACAACGGCTCCACCCGTGACTCAAGGGTATTGAACCTGCGAGTCCTGGGCTTCGATGAGATACCGGGCGGCAACCCGCTGCCGCAGCCCACACTCAACAGTCTGAAACCCGGCTCGCTCTTGGACCTCAATACAGTCAGCACCAACTACTGCTGGGTGGACCTGGCAAGGTGGCTGCTCAGCAGGAAGGACCAACCGATCTGGCTCAAATGCCACAGCACTGATGCATCAAGACCGTTGACACTGCTGAACGGCGATCTCATCAGTCAAGAGCAGGCCGAACACGGGATTATTCGCGAGCCGGCGGACCTCGGTTGGTTCACCGCACTCCCCGATGGCAGCACGGTTAAAGTGACGGCCGCAGTGGGGTATACCGGCAGCAAAACAGAAGCGGACGCGACGCTCTTTCCATCGAGTACTTACCTCATCAAAGCGCTGCGCCTCTCTGACTTCACGGATTTTGAAGTGTTCTTCTGGAATGGCTGGGCCAATCTGGTCAATGGGCTTGGCGAGATCAGGAACTTCAATAATAACAATTACTGGCATGCAAAGCTGAATGGCGCTAGCGCTATCACGCCGGGCGTGATTAAAACCTTTTTCATCAAAAGCGGTAGAACCTACCGTATCAGCTTCAAAATGAAAGTCGATTTGTCCCCTTACCAACCCCTGACATACGTTGAGTTTGGTAGTCAGTCAGAAAACTTCGTCTATATTCACGAGGGTAAGTGGCACACCTACGACCTGTCCTTCTCGCTGCCTGCCGGGGCGCCTTCTCAGTACTTGCCGATACGTATCTACTTCAAAAGCACGTACTCACCGGCAGAGTTTTCGCTGGATGATATTTTGGTGGCAGAACTTCCATAGCTGCAGAAACGGTGCCGAGTGGCGATGTTGCGCGGAACGTCCCCGGACGTTATTCAATACGCACTTCAACGCCACCCGGCATCCTTGTTGAGCACACAAAAAAGCCTCTCGACCGTACGGAAGAGAGGCTTATTGATGCAGCATTTACGTTATTCGCACTTCCGTGTGGCGGGATTGAATTCCGTGCCAGCCGGGCATTGTTGCGGATACTTTATCCAACGGTTGCTCTGCACGTCGTAGCGGCACCTGTAAAACCAGCCAGGCGATACGCTTTTGAAATAGCCTGCACTTGTGCAGGGCGGATCCAGGTTCGGATAACCATCCACGCCTATATTTTCAGGACTGCTGGAACACGCAGCAAGCAGCACGGCCATCCCCGCTGCCACTAACACCCCAGGTACAGCCCGCATCATTGTGTTCTTGAACGAATAACGCATGGGAATCTCCTTATAAAAGAATGCCCATCCAGTTAGCGTCAAAAACAAATAACCGCCTACTGTCAAATCTGACAGGTTTGCAACTTGACCGACGAACGGAACGCACCTCCTTCAACACAAAGGAGGCGCCCGCCCAAGTTACCCGCGCTACTTAGAATGCGTAGCGCAACCCGACGTTGATACCCAACGGCTGCTTGATATTCTTGCCCACGCTGCGTTCCAGGTCCGCATGCACGCTCAATTCCTGGGAGACCGACATCGCCACACCCGCCCCAAGCTTCAACCGCGAGCCGGACAGGTCGTTGTTGAACGAGTTGTCGTTGACGAACACTTTGTTGCTCTGGTCGAATTCATGGCTGACGGCAGCCTTCAAGTAGGGCTGCAGAATGCTGCCACTGTCGAGTTGGATGTTGTTGCCGGCAGTAACGCCCACTTCACCGATGACCGAACTGGAGCGGTCTCCCTTGGCTTTCAGACCGTTGTCCAGCGTGTAGCTCTGGGCCTGGGTGATCACCGCCGACAGCTGGCCATAGGGTTCCACGAAGTAACCATCATCCAGCGTGATATGCCGGCCAAACTCCGCCGAAGCGCCGGTGGCATTCTGGGTGTAGTTGCCTTTGCTCTTCTTGCCGTCGCTCATGGCGACGTTGGATTCATTGTGCAAGCGGTTGAACTTGAGCACGCCGTCGAAGTAAAAGCCGCTCTCGCTGTCCAGCCAGGTGGCATAGCCACCCATGTAGTAACTGTTGATGGTCGCTTTGCTGCCCCGGTTCAGGTCCAGGTCCGATTGGCTGTGCCCGGCCATGACACCGACCAACCACTGCCCGTCGCCGGCCTCCAGCGGCGCATCCGCACCCAGGGTGAACCCGCGCTGGCTCTGGTTATAACCCAGGCCTGTCTTGTCGTTGGACACTTCATATTTGTTGCCATAGGCGCGGGTCCACAAGCCGGCGCTCTGACCGCCGTTGAAACGCAGTTCCCCCATGCGCGTGCGCAAGGTGGTCATTTCACCCAACAGCACACTCGGCGCCGCGTTGAACAGCGCCAGCACAGAGTTGGTGCTCGGGCTGATGATTTTGTTATCGGGGTCAAGGTACCAGTCATGGTTTTGATTGTCGGCCACCAGGTCATACGAATAGGTGCCGAGGTCGACTCGCCCGCCCGCGAGGCTGAAGTTCGCGACACCGTCGGCGGTGTGCACCATCTGCAGGCGCTGGGACAGCGGGTCAGCCCCCGTGCTGGCGATCAGCAGTTGATGATCACCGGAAGAGGTGCCCGTCACATTCAGGAAGTCCCCGGCCATCTGACCAAAATCCGCCTTCATGATGAACGTACCGCCCGTGCCGGACAGGTTGGCCACGTCCAACTTATAGAAGGCTCCCGAATCGCCGAACTTGACGTTACCGCCATTCATCGACAGCGCGTTGAGCGCCTGCTGCCCATCGACCATCACCCAGGTGGCGTCACTGTTGACCGACAGCTTGTCGACATTGTCCAGACGTCCGGTCAGCACCGAGCCGTTGTTCAAGCCGACGTTAGCGGTGCCGCCGCTGTTGACGATATCGCCATTCATGAAGGCGGCATCCATCTTCAAGTCCAGGGCACCGTCTTTGCCGACCTGAACGTTGCCGCTCAGGGCACTGTTGAACACATTCACATCGGCTGCACCGCCATGGTCGATTTCGAGCATGTTGCCATTGCCGCCGAGCAGGGTAGTGCCATCGTTGATATTGATCTGGGTACCGCCGGGATAGTCCACCAGGATGGCGGCGCCTGTGCCGCCCTCCACCTCGGTCTGGTTGAGGTTCAACACCGAAGGGTCGTCCATCGTGGGCAAGCGATACGCCACTATCCCGTTGGTGCCGCCGTATATCCGGCCGCCCTGGGTGGTGAGTTGTCCGTCGTACGCTCTCAAGCCGGCGTTTGCACCACTGACCTGGGTGTTGCTCAAGAACAGCGTGCTGGAGCCGCCGAGCCCGATGCCAAATGTGCCGCCGGTTATGGTGCTGTCGAACACCTCCACCGTCGAGCCACGATTCGATTGGGTGCCGACAACCAGGCCTTGGGCCCCACCACTGAATATGGAGACATCGCGCAGCGTGCCCTTGCTGCCGTAAAGCGCCACGCCAACTTCCTGGCCTGCGGTATTTTTGACCTTGCCGCCATTCATGGTAAACGTGGAGTCATGCGCCTTGACGCCTAACATCGTCGCGCCATTGGAGGTCAGGGTCGCCTCTTTGACGACGTAGCGATCGACCTGCGAGGTGCCGTCTATAACCAGGTTCTGGCCTGGGTAGATGTTCAGTGCGTTGGCTTGCGTGGCCACGAACGTCATGGGCATCACAGCCATTACTTTGATAGCCAGCGATAAGCGGGAAAGACAAAATGTTGTTTCAGTAGCCATGGTAAGTACCTCTAGTCGGTGACTGAACAAGCCAAGCGATTTAAGGACCATCGACTCTGGCTTTCAGAAGCGGCAAGGGTACGTATCAGGCGGATAGGTTCATGTAGTCAAAGTCCCTGTAACCGTAGGACTAATCCTAAATGTGCGTAGGTAGCGAGTTTAGAGCGGATAGGTATTTACAACGAGCGAATGATACGAACCGTCAGTACTGCCAAAGACGGTTCGTACATTGATGCGCTTAAGGAGTAGCGGGCGGGACGCCGCAAATGCTTTCATCGGCATTCTTACGGCTCACATAAAGCAGGGTTGTCGGTGACTTACCCTGTGTCACTCCATCGGCCTTGAGCACTGTGTAATAGAATTCAACACGGCCCAAAATCGCCGGCTGCACATAGGCAGCGAAGTCCACGAGGAAAAACTCCCCACCGCCGGGCAGGCTATGATCATTTGCGACGACAATCGGGGGCAGTATTTCCGCTTCGACAAGCTTGTTGGTGGACGTCAACCCTTCTCCGTAAAGGGTCCAGAAGCGCCTGATCGTGTCACCCTTTTTCAAGTTGTCCGGGTCCACGATGCTCGCATCGATACCAAGCTCGACAAACTGCTTGCAAGTGATCGAGCGAATCCCGCCGCCTGCATTGATAGACTTGGGGAAACCCGGTGCCTTCAAATCCTGCAGCTCACTGGCGAGCACATCAACCAACGTAGACAGGGAGGTGTCCATGTTGTTGTTCACCCCATTCGTCAGGCTGTACCACACCTCCTTGTCCAGTTCGTTTCCGCCTGCCGCGATGACGGCGGCAGTAATAATGACGGTGAATGTTCCTGAGTCTATGTCCGCCTGAGTCACAGCACGAGGGGTGGAGTAAATCGGTACCCCGCCCCAGTAGAACTGCAGCAGGTGTCCCGGGACCGCGCTCGTATACACTGCAAATTCAGCCGTCGCATCGCCGGTATCTCCTGGGCCGATTTCATTGACAAGCCCCTCGCTGGACCTCACGGTGACCAACGGCAGGTAATCCCTGATCGGGCCCGGACCGTCAGTGTCCCCGGCAGCGGAGCTGAAGTCCGCATCCACCGAGATCGTGTTGGACCAGGCTGAAGCGGTCCCCTCCGCTACCACGCGGTAACGAAGGCTGGCAGTGCCCGGCCCGGTGATTCCATAGATCGCGACGAGAGTGAGCCAGGGAATTTCGATTTTTGCGGGGTCAGTGGGGGTAGGCTCGATGAGCAATGTATGCGGGAATACCTGAGTACCAAGCGCACTATCGAGCTCGATTTGCACGATCTGGCCGGGTCTGAAATTGTCATAGCCGAAAAGATGCACTTCTGCCAATTTCAACTGCGCGTCCCGAAGATCCAACGGCGCCGCCGGTACCGCCGGATCGCTCAAATTCTCCGGTTGCGGTGTCAATATATACTCAATCTCTCTCAGCTTTGGCGGATAAATGGTTGAGTTTTTGGAGTAGTCAAAATAACGGTACGCCATACGGTCCACCCGTGTACCTTCATCGACAACTTCATCTTTGGTCAGCGAGAACTCGATGGGCGATGAGTCCAACGGCAAGTCTGTTATTACTTTTACCGGTTCCGCATCCGTATAATTCTTATAGATATGAAGTGTATCGAGCGCACGCGCAATCAAACGCCCCGGAACACGGCAGGTCAGCTTATCACCATTGGCTGCCAGAGAGCTCTGCGTGACCTTCCCGTCCACCGCACCCGCCACTAAGGTGATAGCGTCCAATAAAAGACCGCCGGCAGGGCCAACCGTATCGACGTTCACCAGCGTGGTGTCGGAGATTTCATTCCTCTCTGACGCCAATAAAATCTCGTAATGAATGCCATACTCCCCGTGATTGGATATATTGTCGGCCTTGATGTTTGATACATAGGGCCACGTCAAGTCCGCCAATGGTTTTTCAAACCGAATGGGATTTCCGTAGGGCACACCATTAAGATAAATCCGTAATATATCCGGCACACCGCCAGGAATAGGTAATACATCCGTCCACATTGGAATACTAAAATTAACCCCTATCGTTTGCGCGACGACAGTTTCCATCAGATTAGGCGGCATACCCGGTACGGGCGGCAGGGCATTGGTGATTGTAACGCTGGTCACCGCTCGCGGTGCGTGAGGCGCAAGCCCATGAGGTACAGGCTCCGTTAATGGATTGTTGCTTGGGTTCGACTTAGCCATTGCTACATACTCCTTTGAGTAAGAGACGGTGTGCATTGATCGCCAGCCGCACGAGACGATTGACTGTTTGATTAAACCCCCTTCTCCCACACTGCACAGCCTGTCAAACTTGACAGCTGCGTACTCATACAAAATATGCTTCCAATTAAAACGCATTAATTGCGCAGTGTTTAATAGCCAGCTGATGAAGAAAACCAGCACCATTAATGCCATTTAATCTAAACCCTCGGCAACCGGCTCATCCTTCATCCTGTGAAGGCCTCTTTCACCCCGCATAAAAAAGGGGCTTTCGCCCCTGTTAATGAAACTCCATCATTTATACATTGCCGTCATGCGGCCCCAGGCACGTTCCACCGCCAGGTATTTTCAAGTTGATATAGATGAGTTTTCTGGAAGACAGCCCGGTGTCCCCCGTTCTCTTGAACAACCGGTACCGCACCACCGCCGAGCCAAATCCCGGTACCAATCCCGGTGCGGTAATCAAGTCGAAAGGCAGAATGCGGATTGTCGCCTTGCGGTTGTTGTAATCATCCGTGGTCAGTTCATGCTCAAAATATACGTCAGTGCCTCGGAACGGTTCACCACTGCCGTCATTCGTCGGGTAACTTGCCCAGTATAAATGCACGATGTCGCCAGGCTCGAAATGGAACGCATGCCAGGGTATGCCGATCCATACGCCCTCATGAGGTGGCGGGTTGGTCCCACACGCGATAAAATTCTCGGTGCTGTCATTTAATAATAACGGGCTCTGCAAACCGGTCAGCGTATCAAGACGCACCCGCACCGAAGCGGAAGGACTGCGCTGTCGGTTTATGCCATTGTCTGTCCAGTAATAGACCTCGGCCAAGGCAATGGATGATGCCACCGCCCACGAAACCCATAAGGTGATCAAGTCCCCGGCCCTATCGCCCGGCTGTACGGAGTAGGTATCGACGATACGGTCATCGCTGTTCCAGCACAGCTCCAGGTGTTCGCCAACTTCAGGGTCTACAAATAAACGCACCTCCACGGGCACGGGCCCCGGGCTGTCAGCGGAGGTCAGTATATTGTCGCCCGTCACGCCTTTTACAATCGCAAGGGCCAACTTGCGATTGATCGGATCAGGCCCGCTCGGGTCAGGGCCGGCGACCCTTAAATCGATTTCATAGAAGCTGTCCGGCGAATTCCTGGAGGCTGTGCCTCGCTGATAGACGTAGCGCACACGCAATGGGTAGCGCGTCGAGAAGCCGCCTGCCGCAACAATAGACCACGGCACGCTCACGGGAATCGGCCACGTCTGCACTTCTCCAATCGGCTTGATTTCGAGGGCATGCGTATTCCAGAAGGGATGAATTTCGTCCCCCGGCTCTGCCTCGCTTATGCGCGTGATGGCGACCGCCAACCCCTGCCTGACATCGTCCAGAGTGACTAACCCGTCCAGTTCAGCCGACTCGATAAAGGGGCGTGGCAAATCCGGCAAAACAACCGGGGAGGCATTGAGCTTGATCTCGTCGGAAAACTGCCTGACGTTCCCAGCCCGGTCTTCAAGCCGGCAGGAAGCGAACCTTTCACCTCGGCCACTGGCACGCACGTGCGCCTCAGGAATGAGGTAACGGATGGGCGCGCCCTGGTAGTGTTCTCTGGTAATCAAAAGCGTGCCTGCCAAGCCCTGATTCGGCAGAGCTGCGTAGAAGAAGTGGCATATATCCCCAATGCGCATATCGAACCAACGCACCAGCTCGACAGGCAAACCACCGTGCCTGACCAGATAGTCATCGGTAAGCTCATCGCGAGCCTCGTCATCAATCTGCAACTGCGGGCCAGGGTTGCCACCATTGGGCGGCGTTTTATCGACATTGACCAAGGTCGGAAACGAGTCGGTCGTGCCGATCAAAGACGCGCTGACCCTGTATGTCAGGCGACTGATACCGCCGCTGGACAGAATCGACATGGGTAGACGCTGCACCAACGGAAATACCGTGTCAGGGTCGTATGGGCCGTGAATATAAAAGGTGTGCACCGTATCATCGTCCCAACGATATTCCACCGTTGTCACCATCTCCCGCTCATGGAGATTGAATGGCCAGACCTTTGCGATCGTGACCTCCAGGTCCTGATCATGGAGCTGGACCGGTAACGTCCTGGCCGCTTCGTCCCATTCCAAAGGCAATGTCTGGGAAGGGTTCGGAGCGTCCAGTTCCAGTATCGTCGGGTCATCTACCCCTGGAGATCGCGGCCGCAGAGCGCGCTGGTGTCGTGCGGGTGAGTTCGAATCAGACATATCCACTCCTCCTTGAACAATCAATCGGTAATCGACCGAGACGGTCGGCACGCTCAGGTCTGGCTACTTATTGAATGCGCAAAAAAGTGCGGCGGATACTGTCAGATATAACAGGTGCCCGGCGTGACCGATGCACGGACACACCAGGGAGAAGGTCAAGCAAAGGGCGATGTGCCACCGCCCGATCATCTTCAGATGGGCGGCAACATCCAGTTGATCGGCGTCTCGCCATTCTGCTCAAGGAATTTGTTGGTGCGACTGAAATGCCCGCACCCGAGGAACCCGCGATACGCCGACAACGGCGACGGGTGCACCGAGGTCAGCACCAGGTGCTTGGTGGCATCGATCAGCTTCTGCTTGCTCTGGGCATGGGCGCCCCACAACAGAAACACCAAATGCGGCTGCTGCTCGCTGACCACCTCGATAACCCGATCGGTAAAAAACTGCCAGCCCTTGCCGGCATGGGCGTTGGCATTGGCGCGCTCCACGGTCAGGGTGGTGTTGAGCATCAGCACGCCCTGGTCGGCCCAGCTTTGCAGGTAGCCGTGGTTGGGGATATCGATATTCAGGTCACGCTTGAGTTCTTTATAGATATTGACCAGCGAGGGCGGCGCCGGCACGCCCGGTTGTACCGAAAAACACAGGCCGTGAGCCTGGCCGGGGCCGTGGTAGGGGTCCTGGCCGAGGATCACCACCTTGACCTTGTCCAGCGGCGTGGAATTGAGTGCATTGAAGATCAGTGGGCCCGGCGGATAAATCTCTTTGCCTGCGGCGTGTTCCTGGCGCAGAAACTCGCGCAGGTCGCCCATGTAGGGCTTGTCGAACTCCTCGCGCAGCGCGTGTTTCCAGCTGGGTTCGAGTTTGATGCGGTCGCCGTCGGTCATGATGAGGTCATCGAGTGAAAAACAATGGGCGAACCCTAGGAAAGCCGACCCCGCTTGTCAATTGATCTGATACACCACCGCCAGTTTGCCACGGAGCGATCATACTGATCCTTCACCTTCTGGATTGAGGTCACGATGAACCTGCACTTCGAAGAACTCACCGGCAACCACGGTGCCCGCATCGGCATCGCCAGCCTGGATGCGCAACAATCGCTCAACGCCCTCTCCCTGCCGATGATCCTGGCCCTGGGCGAACGCCTGGATGCCTGGGCCAAGGACCCGAATATCGTCTGCGTATTGCTGCGCGGCAACGGCCCCAAGGCCTTTTGCGCAGGTGGCGAAGTGCGCAGCCTGGCGATGGCCTGCCGTGAACAACCTGGCGTTGTGCCCACCTTGGCCGCGCAATTTTTTGCCGCCGAGTACCGCCTCGACTATCGCCTGCATACCTACCCGAAACCGCTGATCTGCTGGGGTCACGGTTATGTGCTGGGCGGCGGGATGGGCCTGTTGCAGAGTGCGTCCGTGCGTATCGTGACGCCCAGCAGCCGTTTGGCCATGCCGGAAATCAGCATCGGCTTGTACCCGGACGTGGGCGCCAGCTGGTTTCTGTCGCGCCTGCCCGGAACGCTCGGCGTGTTCCTGGGCCTTACCGGTGCCCATATCAATGGCCGGGATGCCCTGGACCTGGGCCTGGCCGACCGTTTTCTGCGCGATGACCAGCAAGACGAATTGCTTGACGGCCTGCTCCAATTGAACTGGCAAGAACAGACCGCGATGCAGCTCAACAGCTTGCTCAAGGCCTTGGCCCAGGACGCCGTCCACCAACTACCCGAGGCACAATGGATGCCGCGCCGGGGGCAGATCGACGAATGGCTGGATGTGGGTGACGTGGCCAGTGCGTGGCGTGCGCTGAGCCTGCTCAAGGATCACGCCGACCCACTCCTGGCCCGCGCCGGCAAGACCCTCAGTGAGGGCTGCCCGCTGACTGCGCACCTGGTGTGGGAGCAGATCCGACGCGCCCGTCATTTGTCGTTGGCCCAAGTGTTCCAGATGGAATACACGCTGAGCCTCAATTGTTGCCGCCACCCGGAATTTGCCGAAGGTGTACGCGCAAGGCTGATCGATAAGGATCAGGCGCCCCGCTGGCATTGGCCGGATATCAATACCATTCCCGAGGCGGTGGTGCAGGCGCACTTCAACAAGGCATGGGAAGGTAGGAATCCTCTGGCAGACCTGTCTGATTATTGACAGCTTATCGCCGATTCTCCTTAACGTTAAAAGCACAGTTACCCGGTTGATTTTCCTTGCACAGATAAACCAGTTGGTCGAACGAGGCGTTATCGCGCTCCCAATGCAAGCTGTCCACCAACGACATGCCGCTGACCACGCCTGACAGGCACGGGCGCAATACGACAAGCTCGTCGCGCTGATTGGTGTACACACACTTTTCCACCAGCCCGTTCCTTCGATCATCACCCTTTTCCGGCGCAAACACCGCGCCTGAAAAGGCGTGTATGAACTCGCCGGGTTCAACCTTCGGACCTTGCCACAGCATGCCGCCGGCCTGGTACAGGAAATAACCTGTGCCCGTCTGGATCTCCGACTTGTCTGGACAGAACTGGCTGCCTTGCACCTGGCCAGCCATACAGACAACCAGTAAAAGCATGTACATCAAGTGTTTGAGCATGGATGCCCCCTTCGATAACCACACTGCTTCTCCCGCAGTGAAATATATCTCCGGCCTCAAAGCTAGCTGTTAATTCTGACAGTACCGACAAACGGCGGGCAAAAAAAAACGGCGCATCATGCGCCGCTTTTTTCAAAACCTTTTTGTCAGCGGTGACCTCCGCGTCCACCGCCATGATCGCCACCCCGCCCGTGCCCGCCGTTGCCCCACCGATTGTCTCCCCATCCCTGGTTTGGATACGGCCGATAGGCAGACCTTGGATAGTAACGTGGCGCGGGTTGGTAATAACGCGGCGCCGAGTAATAGCGGGGAGCCGAATAGTAGCGTGGCGCGGGTGTGTAATAGCTGGGCCCGTAGTAACGAGGACCGCCGTAATAGTAGGCGGGTGCCGGTGCGGTGTAGACCTCGGAGCGATAGTAAGTGGTACCTCCATCGTAATAGGGCACGCACGCTGACAGGGTCAGGCCGAGTAATGCAGTGAGCAGCAGTCGTCGATACATGGCGGCCTCCTGGACCGCGGAAGAGCACCTCCAGCGACGCTGGGGGGCGTGATCCGATTTATCATCGAATAACGAAATATCTGACAGTTAAATACGATTTTAGTGCGGTTCGTTCCCGCCTGTTTCCTGAAGGATGAGGCACAGATTCGCGGCACCACAACCAGCAATGGCCGACTAGGGTTCCGGCTCGTCAACAGCGAGTGACTGGTCCGAGAGTGGGCGACCTCCAGTCGAGGTTACACGGCGGGATAAAAGCCCGGGAGATCAGCCACCGTTCGCGGTGCCGCGTTGCGCCTGCTCGCCCTTGACTCAGCGGAACCGCCCATGAACTCGACCTGTTTGAACGCTCTGCTCGCCGCGCTATTGACTGCCATGATGAGCATCCAAGCCCATGCCGCCGCAAAAAACCACTTCAGCGTCTGCTGGACCATCTACGCCGGTTGGATCCCCTGGGAGTACGCCGGCAGCCAGGGCATTCTCGACAAATGGGCAAGGAAGTACGGCATCACCATCGACATGGTGCAGCTCAACGACTATGTGGAATCCATCAATCAGTACACCGCAGGTCAGTTTGACGGCTGCACCATGACTAACATGGACGCGCTGACCATCCCCGCTGCCGGCGGCGTAGACAGCACAGCGTTGGTGGTCAGCGACTTTTCAAACGGCAACGATGGCGTGGTGATCAAGGGCGCCGGCAAGACCCTGGCCGACCTCAAGGGCATGAAAGTCAACCTGGTGGAACTCTCGGCGTCCCACTATCTGCTGGCTCGCGCCTTGCAAGCGGCCGGTCTGACAGAGAAAGACCTGAGCGTCGTCAACACCTCTGACGCCGACATTGCCGCAGCCTTCGACACCGATCAGGTGCAGGCCGTCGTCACCTGGAATCCGATGCTGTCGCAAATCAAGGCCAGGCCCGGAGTAACCGAAGTGTTCGACACAAGCAAGGTGCCCGGTGAGTTCATGGACATGATGGTGGTCAACACTCAGGTCCTGCAGGACAACCCTGGCTTGGGCAAAGCCCTCACCGGCGCCTGGTTCGAGGTGGTCGCGCTGATGAACGCCAAAAGCGCCGCCAGTGCTCAAGCGCTTGAACATATGGCCAAGACGTCCGGCACCGATCTCACAGGCTATCAAGCGCAATTGGACACCACCAAGCTGTTCGCCACGCCACAGGACGCCCTGGCCTTCGTCACCAGCGCGCAATTGCCGGCAACCATGCACAAGGTCGCTGAATTCTCCTTTACACACGGTCTGCTGGGCGAGGGCGCCCGGGACAGCGGCGCCGTAGGCATGAGCTTCGCCAATGGAACGACCAGCGGCAACACTGCCAACCTCAAGCTGCGTTTCGATCCCACTTACGTACAAATGGCTGCTGACGGCACGCTGTAGGAGAACTGGCCATGCGTTTGATAAACCGTCGCCCGAATCGCTCCAGCCGTGTGCTGTTGATGCTGCTGCCGTTCGCTCTGTTGCTGTTCGCCTACTTCGCAGGCTCGGCGGAGCGCCTCGCGGACAATCCCAACGACAAACTGCTGCCCAGCGCCGGGCAAATGGCTGAGGCCGTCGCACGCTTGGCGTTCAGCGAGGATAGTCGCACCGGTAAATACATATTGTGGCAAGACAGCGCATCGAGCCTGCGCCGCTTGGGTATTGCCTTGGGTATCAGCGCGTTGGTAAGTCTTTGCCTGGGGATGTTTTGCGGCACATTGCCGCTGGTCAGTGCCTCGTTGTCGCCGCTGCTGACCGTGCTGTCGATGGTGCCGCCCCTGGCGATCCTGCCGATCCTGTTTATCGTATTCGGCCTGGGGGAACTGTCGAAGGTCGTGCTGATCATTATCGGCATTACGCCAGCCCTGGCCCGCGACCTGGAGCAGCGTGCGCGCGAGATCCCGGTCGAGCTTCTGGTCAAGGCGCAAGCCCTGGGCGCGTCCACATGGACACTGATGTTACGCGTGGTGTTGCCGCAGTTGCTGCCTCGCCTGCTGATTTCACTGCGCTTGATATTGGGCTCGGCCTGGTTGTTCCTGATTGCCGCCGAAGCCATAGCCTCCACCGACGGCCTGGGGTACCGAATCTTCCTGGTACGTCGCTACCTGGCGATGGACGTGATTGTGCCCTACGTCGCATGGGTCACCTTGTTGGCCTGGTTGATGGACTGGTGCTTGCTGGCCCTGGCCCGACGCGCTTTTCCCTGGTACGAAGGAGCGCGGGCATGAGTTTTATCAGCGTCAACAATGTATGGCAGCGCTACGGCACCCAAGTCGTACTTGAAAACTTCAACCTGCACGTGGCCGAAGGCGAATTCTGCGCACTGGTCGGTCCGTCCGGATGCGGTAAATCCACATTCCTGCGCCTTTTGTTGGGACAGGAAACCGCCTGCAAGGGCCAGATCCTGTTGGCAGGCCAGCCCCTGGCCGCCGAGCCGGATGCCAGTCGCGGCGTGGTCTTCCAGCGCTACTCAGTGTTCCCGCACTTGACCGTGCTGGATAACGTCGCCCTGGGCCTTGAGCTGCCGCGCTCGCGCGTGCTCGGGAGGTTGTTTGGCAAAGCCCGGCAGAAGGCGCGCGAACAGGCCGCCGAACTGCTGCACAAAGTCGGCCTCCACCACGCCCTGCGCAAATATCCGGCGCAGCTCTCCGGCGGCATGCAACAACGCCTGGCCATCGCCCAGGCGCTGATCATGAAGCCGCGTGTGTTGCTGTTGGACGAACCCTTCGGCGCCCTCGACCCCGGCATTCGCAAAGACATGCACTCGCTGCTGCTGGAGCTGTGGTACGAGACCCGACTGACCGTATTCATGGTCACCCACGATTTGAACGAAGGCTTCAGCCTTGGTACGCGCTTACTGGTATTCGACAAGGTGCACGTCGATCCACTGCGTCCTGGCGCCCATGGTGCCCGTATTACCTTCGATATCCCTTTGAACAGCGAGCGCCGCAAGGCATTCATCGCGCAACCAGGAGTGATGTGCACATGAACGATTCCATCCAACCGTTGCGGCCATTTGCCGAAGAACTGCTGCCCGGCGGCGGCCACCGCTCCTTTGTGCTCAAGCGCGGCCAATTGCTGCGCCTCACTGACCTGCACGGCAGTGCCAACGTCAGCCTGACGTTGCTCAACGCCAATGAAAAAACCGAACGCCTGAACCTGCCTGACAGCCTCAAATGCCAGCACACTGCCAAGCTCACCGCAGGCCATTGTCTGTACTCGGACATGGGCCGTGTGCTTGCCGCGATCACCGCAGACACCTGCGGCTGGAGCGACAGCATCGGCGGTGTGCTGTGCGCATCGGAGGTCGCCGAGAAATACGGACAGGGCCGTTATCAGGAACTGCGTAATGGCTTCTACCGCAACGGCACCGACAACCTGCTGGTCGAGCTGGGCAAGTGGGGACTGGGGCTGTCCGATCTGTTGATGACCCTCAACCTCTTCAGCAGAGTCAACGTGGACGAAGACGGCGGTTTGCACTTTGTGCCGGACAATTCAAAAGCTGGCGACTACATCGAACTCTACGCACCGATGGATACGCTGGTGGTGCTGACCGCGCTGCAACATCCGATGGATCCCAACCCCGCCTACGCCCCGCGACCGCTGAAGCTGAGCTGGATGAACGCCGCCCCCAGCGTCGCCGAGCACTGCCGCACTTCGCGCCCGGAAAACGAGCGCGGTTTCATCAACACCGAGCGCCTGTTCGCTTGAGGAACTGCCATGTCTGATGCACTGAAACAAGCGGATGCAGCCGTGTACCGCGCCACTATCCCCGCCGGCGAGCCGTGGCTGATGCAGATCAAGGCCGGCCAGACCCTGCGCATCCTCGACCTGGAGGGCAACCAGGCTGTCGACACGCTGTTCTACAACGCACAAAACCCCAGGGAACGCTACGACGTGCAACGCACCCTGCGGCGCCAGAACCGCGTTTACCTCAGCGTCGGCAGCGTGCTGTATTCCAACCTTGGACAGCCGATGCTGACCCTTGTGCACGACACCTGCGGACGCCACGACACACTGGGCGGCGCATGCGCCCAAGAGAGCAATACCGTGCGCTACGCCCTGGACAAACGCTACATGCACAGTTGCCGAGACAACTACCTGCGCGCCTGCGTCAATGACGGTCGCCTGGGCAAACGCGACATCGGTGCGAACATCAACTTCTTCATGAACGTGCCGGTGACGACCGACGGCGGGCTGACCTTCGAAGACGGTATTTCCGCACCCGGCAAATATGTCGACCTGCTCGCGGAAATGGACGTGATCGTGCTGATCTCCAATTGCCCACAGCTTAACAATCCCTGCAACGCCTACCGCCCAACCCCTGCGCAGGTGCTGGTATGGGATTGAAACTCAAGCGCCTGCGCACATGGTTGTTTGCCCTGTGCCAAGCTCGCAGCAGGCAGTGCCTCAAATAACGACCTCGCGCCGTGGACGACCTCGGCGCACCTAATTATGCGGGACGACCCGCAGCCCAGGACAAGGCTGATCAGCTGTCAGCCTGTGGGGTATTGTCATGTTCAAAAAACTGTTGATCGCCAATCGTGGCGCCATTGCCTGCCGTATTCTGCGCACCTTGCGTGAATTGCAGGTCAAGGGTATCGCCGTCTATGCCGAAGCCGATGCGGCGAGCTTGCATATCCAGCAAGCCGACGAGGCCTACAGCCTCGGTGAAGGGACCGCGGCCACCACATACCTGGCGGCGGAAAAACTGCTCGCTACCGCCAAGGCCTGTGGCGCCGGCGCGATTCATCCCGGCTACGGCTTTCTGTCGGAAAACGCCGCGTTTGCACAGGCCTGTGAAGATGCAGGCATGGTCTTTATCGGCCCAACGCCTGAACAACTGCGACTATTTGGCCTGAAGCACATCGCCCGTGCGCTGGCCAGGCAACAGCGGATTCCATTGCTCGAAGGCAGTGAACTGCTCGACAGTCTCTACGACGCACTGTTGGCCGCCGACAGCGTGGGATACCTGGTCATGCTCAAAAGTACCGCCGGTGGCGGCGGCATTGGCATGCGGATCTGCCGCAACCCGCAGGAGCTGGGCGACGGCTTCGAAATCGTCAAACGCCTGGGCCAAAACAATTTCGGCGACACCGGTGTGTTTATCGAGAAATACATCCAGCACGCGCGTCACCTGGAAGTACAGATATTTGGCGACGGGACAGGCCAAGTGATCGCTCTGGGGGTACGTGACTGCTCGGTGCAAAGACGTCACCAGAAAGTCCTTGAAGAAACCCCTGCACCCAACCTGCCCACGGGCATGAACGAGGCCCTGTGCTCGGCGGCCATCACCCTGGGCGAAGCTGTGAATTACCGCAGCGCCGGCACCGTGGAGTTCATCTTCGACAGTGAGGATGGACGCTTCTACTTCCTGGAAGTGAACACACGCTTGCAGGTAGAGCATGGCGTGACCGAACAAGTGTGGGGCGTCGACCTGGTACGTTGGATGGTGTTGCTGGCAGCGGGTGACATGCCGCCGTTGAGCGAATTGGCACTCAGCCCCAGCGGCCATGCGATTCAGGCACGTGTGTATGCAGAAGACCCTGGGCGCAATTTCCAGCCGAGCCCAGGGCTGTTGACCTGCGTGGAGTTTCCGGCCGCCGAAGGCCTGCGTATCGACACCTGGGTACAAGCCGGCTGCGA
The DNA here is from genome assembly GCF_900004865.1 of Pseudomonas sp. 37 R 15. NCBI lineage: Bacteria > Pseudomonadati > Pseudomonadota > Gammaproteobacteria > Pseudomonadales > Pseudomonadaceae > Pseudomonas > Pseudomonas sp. 37 R 15. Next base: position 92,418 of record NZ_CVTV01000009.1, read on the forward strand.
AATCCCGCCCTACTTCGACCCCCTGATCGCCAAGCTTATTACCTGGGCACCTACCCGCGAACAGGCGCGCCTGGCGTTGCACCAGGCGTTAAGCGACAGCCGGCTCTACGGTGTGGAAACCAACCGCGACTACCTGCGCCAGATTTTACTCACGGCGCCCTTCGCCAGTGGCCGGCCGTGGACCCGTTGCCTCGACAGCCTGATCTACACCGCCCATACGTTCGAGGTCATCAGCCCCGGCACGCAAACCAGCGTGCAGGACTACCCCGGCCGCCTGGGTTACTGGGCCGTAGGGGTGCCGCCATCGGGGCCCATGGACAGCCGCGCGTTACGCTTGGGCAATCGTCTGCTGGGCAACAGCGAGGGCGCTGCCGCGCTGGAAATCACCATGAGCGGCCCGCTGCTGCGCTTCAATTGCACGACGGTGGTGGCGGTGACAGGCGCAGACATTGCGCTGCTGCTCAACGAGCAGACAGTGCCGATGAATACCGCGCTATTGATCGAGGCAGGCTCGGTCCTGAGCCTGGGTACGATCACCGGCGCAGGTGCGCGCAGTTACCTGTGTCTGCGCGGTGGGTTGCAGGTACCGGATTATCTGGGCAGCAAAAGCACCTTCACCCTCGGTCTGTTTGGCGGTCATGGCGGGCGAGCGCTACGTGCCGGTGACGTGTTGCATGTACGGCCGCTGGAGGATCGCAGTGCGGGGCAGACACAGAGTGCCGAGCCGCTGCCCGCTGTACGCACGCTGCGTGTGATCTACGGCCCACACGGCGCGCCGGAATACTTCACGCAGCAATACATCGACACGTTCTTCGCCGCACAATGGGAAGTGCATTTCAATTCCAGTCGTACCGGTGTGCGATTGATCGGGCCCAAGCCTGTATGGGCGCGAACGGACGGCGGTGAAGCGGGCCTGCACCCCTCCAATATCCACGACAATCCCTATGCCGTCGGCACCGTGGATTTTACCGGAGACATGCCAGTGATCCTTGGCCCGGATGGGCCAAGCCTCGGGGGGTTTGTATGCCCGGTGACGGTGATCGAGGCGGACCTGTGGCAACTGGGACAGCTCAAGGCGGGAGACAAGCTCAGGTTCGAGGCGGTCGACCTCGAGACTGCTCGCGGTCTCGCCTTGAAGTGGGACCGCTGTGAGGGCTGGCCTGCCCTCGTTGAAGCGCGCGAGTGCAGCCGCAACACGGTCCCAGTGAGAATGGCATCACCTGTGGTGCTGGACATCGGCGAAGCTGACGTGCGCCTCGTCGTCCGTCTGGCCGGCGACACTCACCTGCTTCTGGAAATCGGCGCTCCCGAACTTGACCTGGTGCTACGTTTTCGCGCCCACGCCTTGATGCAAGCCCTTGAAGCTCGAGCATTGCAGGGTGTCATTGACCTGACCCCAGGCATCCGCTCCGTGCAAATCCACTATCAACCGGAACAATTGCCGTTGGCCGATCTGCTACCGCTGATCATCGCGGATTGGGCCTGCGTGTGCGCCAGGCAAAACCTGCAAGTTCCCTCCCGCATCGTCCACCTGCCGCTATCCTGGGACGACCCGGCTTGCCAGCTGGCCATCGACAAATACATGACCACGGTGCGCCAGGACGCGCCGTGGTGCCCGAGCAATCTCGAGTTCATTCGCCGCATCAACGATCTGGTCAGCCTGGATGAAGTTCGCCACACCGTGTTTAACGCCAGCTACCTGGTAATGGGCCTGGGCGACGTCTATCTCGGCGCGCCGGTCGCGACCCCCCTGGACCCCAGGCATAGGCTGGTGACCACCAAATACAACCCGGCGCGCACCTGGACTGCTGAAAACTCGGTGGGCATCGGCGGCGCTTACTTGTGTGTCTATGGCATGGAAGGTCCGGGCGGCTATCAGTTTGTGGGGCGAACCCTGCAGATGTGGAATCGCTATCGCGACGTCGCGGCATTCAGGGGCAAGCCGTGGTTACTGCGTTTTTTCGACCAGATCCGTTTTTATCCGGTGAGCGCCGAAGAACTGCTGCAGATACGCCGCGACTTCCCGCTCGGGCGCTTTGAACCGACCATTGAAGACAGCCAGTTGGACCTGATGACGTATCAGCAATTTCTGGCGCAGGAAGCCGCGGCAATCGATGTCTTTCGCCAACGGCAAAAAAGGGCTTTCGATGCCGAACGCGAGCGCTGGCTTGCCGGCGGCCTGGCGCATTTGGAGAGCGAGGCCCTGGCAGCGCCATTGGCGCAAGACAAACCGTTAGACGCCAATCAGTACAGCGTCGACAGCCACATTGCGGGCGGGCTCTGGCAAGTCCGGGTATCGGCCGGAGAGCACGTCGCAGCCGGCGATGTGCTGGTAGTGCTGGAATCCATGAAGATGGAGATCCCGGTGTTGGCACCGTTTGCCGGTGTGGTACGTGACGTTGCCGTGCAGCCGGGCAGTGGCATCAGCGCCGGCCAAAGGTTAGTGGTGCTGGAGCGGGATTGAGCGACGCTGTATTGTGCGGGTACTTTCAAGGCCCGGCATGACCGTCCAATGAACACCCCAACCCTTTGCCCCGCCTGCGGTGCCCGTAACGACTGCAGCCTGGCCGACCCGCGCACGGCCGGCCAGGCCTGCTGGTGCTACAGCGTCACCATCGACCCGGCGGTGCTCCAGGCGCTGCCCGACGAACTGCGCGACAAGGCCTGCCTGTGCCCGCGTTGCGCCCAGGTAGACCAACAGTTGCGTCACCGCGATGCGCCTTGATCGCTTCCTCAGTAACCTGCCACGGTTCAATCGCAAGCACGTGCGGCGGCTGTTGGCCGAACGCCGGGTAATGGTGGACGGTGCAACGGTATGCGACCCGCTTCATGAGGTGCGCACGTTCAGCAGCGTGCGCGTGGACGGTGAGGTGCTGCAGCCGGGCAAACCTGCCCGTTATTTCATGCTGCACAAGCCGCAAGGGTGCGTCAGCGCTACGTCCGATGCGCAACACCGTACCGTGCTCGATCTGCTCGATGAACCGCACAAGGACGCACTGCATATCGCAGGGCGCCTGGACTACAACACCACCGGGCTGATGGTGATCACCAATGACGGCCAGTGGTCGCGACGCCTGACGCAACCGGCAACCAAGTTGCCCAAGGTGTATCGGGTGGAAACCGAGCAGGACATCGGCCCTGACTATGCGGCGGTCTTCAGGGCGGGCCTGTACTTCGCCTTCGAAGACCTCATCACCCAACCCGCCGAGCTGGAGTTACTGGGACCGAGGACGGCGCGCTTGAGCATCATCGAAGGCCGCTATCACCAGGTGAAACGCATGTTCGGCCATTTTGATAACAAAGTGACAGCCCTGCATCGCGAGCGCATGGGCCCGCTGCACCTGGATGCAGCGCTTGCGCCGGGCGAGTATCGGGCGCTGACTGACGAGGAAATCCGTCTCGTCTGACGACCGCTCAGCCGCTGATGGCAAAAAACCAGCTGCGCCGCTGGCGACATCCCCAGGCTGTGCTTGAATCAAGATCACCCGTCGGATGATGACTGGCGGGTCACCTATAACCTCCAAGAAACACCTTGCCGCGCCCGCGCTTGATTACGGGCCGTCCCGGCAAACATCCCGCCCTGACAACCGCTGTCGGCCAGCCGCAATCGGACCGACATGGGCGCTCGGCTTCCAGGCGTATGCCTACCTGTCATAAAGCTCGTGCAAAGTCATTTGCGCGCCCTACCCGCTTGCCAGGAGTCTTACGACATGAGGCCAGAAATCGCTGTGTTGGATATACAGGGTCAATACCGGGTTTACACGGAGTTCTATCGCGCCGATGCCGCTGACAAGACCATCATCCTGGTCAATGGCTCGATGGCCACCACGGCCTCTTTCGCCCAGACCGTGAAAAGCCTGTACCCGCAATTCAATGTGGTGCTGTACGACCAGCCTTATGCCGGCCGTTCCAAAATACACAACCGCCACGAGCGGATGCTGACCAAGGAAGTCGAAGGCCAGATCCTGCTGGAACTCATCGACCGCTTTGCCGCCGAACACGTGCTCTCCTTCTCCTGGGGCGGCGCCGCCACGCTGTTCGCCCTCGCTCAACGCCCGCAACGCGTCGAAAAGGCCGTGATCAGCTCGTTCTCCCCGGTGATCAACGCACCGATGCGTGATTATCTGGAGCGCGGCGTCGACTACCTCGGCAATCTGGAGCGCGACCGCGTCGGCCACCTGGTCAACAGCACCCTAGGCAAGCACCTGCCGTCGCTGTTCAAGCGCTTCAACCACAAGCACGTGAGCAGCCTGGCCGAGCATGAGTACGGGCAGATGCATTTCCACATCAGCCAAGTGCTTTACAGCGACCGGTTGTGCTACCTCAAGGCAGCCAGGCAGATCGACATTCCGGTGCTGTTCGTGAACGGCGAATGGGACGAGTACACCAGCGCAGGCGATGCCAGGCTGTTCGGCCAGCATGTGAAAAACAGCAGCTTCAGCACGGTTCAGGCGACGGGGCATTTCCTGGATATGGAGCATAAAGCGGCGTGCCGGGACAGCCGGGAGGCGGTGGTGGGCTTTTTGAAAGGGCAGCGGCCGGTGAGTCGGTTACGCTGTCAGCCAGGTCAGACGCAACATGCCTTTGCGGTCTGAAATGCGACCCACTGTAGGAGCGCGCTCCTGCAGTGGCGCCGCCTATCGACAAGCGGTGCGAGCGCAACGTGCGATTTTTTCGAAGAAAAACTTCAAATCCGGGTGAACATCTGGTACAAAGTCAGCCGCTTTGAGCGGGTATAGTTTAGTGGCAAAACGAAAGCTTCCCAAGCTTTAGTTGAGGGTTCGATTCCCTCTACCCGCTCCACTCAAATGCGTTCTCCTGTCATGCCGCGGCTGACAGGGGAAGTCTAAAAAACCGGTCCTTGTGACCGGTTTTTTTATGCCTGGCGTTCAAGGGCCGATAACGCGTGTGTTCGCGTCGCCCCAGAAAACTGTACAAATATAAAATTCTGTACAAGTATTGTGCGCTGAATACCAAAACACATTGATCAACCGTTCGAGCACGCCAAGGTCGGCGTCCAATGAGGTCCAATTCATGAATGTGCACATGCTGACCGAGCTGGCCGCGAACGGCGAGATCCGCGAGCTGCAATTGCTGTCGCTGGAAGGTGGCTTGTATCTGGCAAGGGTCCGGCTGGATCGCGATGAAAAAACGCTACGGGGCGATGACGGGCAGCCACTGCGCATCCGCTCCACCACCCACTTGCGCGACCTGCTGCAAGGGGTGGCCGCATTTCCCTGCGTGCTGGTGCAACACAGCGTGCATGACGAAATGTGCGGGGTCCGCGAAGGGCCGATTGGTGGGTTGCGCATTCCTTTTTCACTGAACGCGGCGCTCTAAGCTACATTTATTGTCGGACCCGTTTTCCGAGTATCAGCGACATTGATTTAAGCAGCGTCCTACAGGGAAGGGCCGTCCACACCACGAGAATGCAGCAACCTCAGTCAGCAGCAGGGCCTACCGGATGTCTTACCCTGAACAGGAAAATTCAAGGCAAGCAGTTAGAAAAGTCGTGGGGCTTGTGCTGATCATTCCATTGTTGCTGCCACTGACCCCAATCCCTTTCGGACTGCGCCCCATGGCAGTGGCAGCGACCCTCGCGGGCGCCGTCTACGGCGCCTGGTACTCAATGCGACACACCAGCCGAGGGGTAGCCTTCAGCGCTATCATGCTGGCCCTGCTCAATCTCGGCGCGTGGGTGGCAATGTCGGTTCCCTCGATCATCTGGTTGATTTTCTATGTCGCGGTGGCCTATGGGTCAGGCCATTGGATTCACTGGCGTTTTTAACGCCAGCAAATTCGACCGCAAGAAACCGGTTTCTCCTAGGGTTCACTGAGGGGATAGTTGCACCGGACAGCCTCAAGGATCAAGCCCATGTCATACGCCTACAAACTCATGCCCTCCCCCGTCGGCCAACTCACCCTGGTGGCACGCAACGGCAAGCTCGGTGCCGTGCTCTGGGAAACGGAACGCGAAAATCGGGTGCGCCTGGGTGAGCTGCACGAAGCCAACGACAGCCCGGTACTCCTGGAAACAGAACGCCAGCTGGCGGAGTATTTCGCTGGCACGCGCAACCGTTTCGAGTTGGAACTGGACTTCGACGGCACCGACTTTCAGAAGCAAGTCTGGCAGGCCTTGCTGACCATCCCGTTTGGCCAAACTCGCAGCTACAGCCAGATTGCCCGGCAGATCGGCAACCCAAACGCGGTGCGCGCCGTAGGCGCGGCGAACGGGCGTAACCCGATCTCGATCATTGCGCCCTGTCACCGCGTCGTGGGGGCTTCGGGGGCACTGACGGGGTTTGCCGGCGGGCTTGAAGCCAAGCGGTATCTGTTGACGCTGGAGGATCGCGGTCAGGCAACACTGGCGTTCTGATCATGGGCTTGGAACAGGCCCGCGAACAAAGGACGCGCAGTCGAATAAACGTTGAAAACCCAATTTTTGATACAGCGGGACAGCCATCATCGATCCCTCGAGAAAACACCTGCGTGCCCCAAGACCCGAAGCGTGAAGCAGGGCCGCCTGAATCAATCGCGTGGCGTAGCCTCTGGCACGAAAGCCGATAAGCGTGCCGACGTCACTGAGCCTTGCCTCACCCTCACACAATGACAAGGTCAACGAACAGCGCACCTGCCCCTCGACGGACAAGATGAAGTGATAAAGGGCTTCATCGGCGTCCAGCGCCCGCTGGTGCCGGGCCTGATAATCGGCGACCGTCTGGGGCGATATCGAAAACACACTGCCAAGCGGATTCGCCCATTCATTCAAGTCACGCGTCAGGCTGATCTGCACAGCCTCCTCGCTGATCGATGGCGCAAAGCGCGCTAACGGGAGGACCATCGTGGTGCTCTTTTCAGCAGGCTCAAAACCAAGCCCGGTGAGCGCGTCGCGTAACCCATCGACCTGTACCTCAGGAATCACGATGCGTATTGGGGTTACGTTACGGCGGATCAGCTCCAGGATCACCTGCGTCGCTTCGTGCAAGGGAGCGCTGCCCACGCGAATGAACAACGTATTCCACGGCGAGGAATTCTCCTCGGCAAAATAGGTGTTGATACCGGCGGCATGTCGACGGTACATCGCGCAGGTCGTCGCAAAAAAATGATCTTCGGTCAAGTAATAAAGTGCGGGTATGTCAGTAGCGGCCTTTGCGTACATAAGGACTGTCCAGGGCAAAAACCCAGTCTTGCGCTCAACGCTTCGCAGCGCCGTAGGCCCGCTCCTAAAACCCAGGCAGAAAAACGCCTGCTTTTATCCGAAGGCTAAGTTGTAAAAAGAAATTTCGGCGAGTGCCTGCGGTCAGAATTTTCATCACCTTTATTTGAGGAAAAACCGTCATGAAATTCTCCACAGTCTCCCAAACTCTATCGCGCTGGGCCGGCAGCCCCCGGACGTTCTACGCGGCGGTGGCGTTGATTCTTGCGTGGAGCCTGAGCGGACCGTACTTTCATTACAACGACACCTGGCAATTGATCATCAACACCTCGACCACCATCATCACGTTCCTGATGGTGTTCCTGATCCAGAACACACAGAACCGCGATAACGACATCCTGCATATCAAGATCGACGAGCTGTTGCGTGTGTCCAAGGATGCTCAGAACGCTGTGCTGAGCCTGGACGGCCTGGACCGTAAAGAGCTTGAAAAGCTGCGTCAGGAATACCGCGATATCGGCAAAGCCGGCAGCTTGAGCCTCAACAGCAGTTGTGGTGCCGCCGCCGACGATGCGGCGCCGCCGAAAACCGATTTGAACCAGGCATAAAAAACGGCGGNGGTTGGAGATGATCCAACCGCCGTTTTCATTTCAGGGGGTCACTTCAACCGTCACCTTGGTGCCCCTTGCCGTAGGTCGATGCCAGGGCCCGGGCTTTCTCCAGGCGTTCTTGCAACTTGGGCAGCGTCTCGTCCACCAACGCTTTGATCTCAGGCACATCCGACGCCGCACCTTCCTGCTTGAACAGGGCGATGGCGTCTTCATTTTCCTTGACCTGCTGCGCGGCATAGGCAGCGTCGAAGGAGTCGCCGTCCTTGAGTTCGGGCATCAGAGTTTCGGCCTTGTCGACGATCTTCTCCCGCGGGGCCACCGGCAGGTCGAGCTTCTTGGCGATCGCCGCCAGATGCTGGTTGGCCAGGGTGCGCTCGTTGATCACCTCAATGGTGTAATCCTTGATTTCCTGGGACGAGGTCTTGGCGTGAGCCATACGACTGGTTTCGATATCGGCCATGCCTTTGGCTGAAGCCTGCTCGATGAATTGGGCAGGCGACTGGGCGAAAGCACTGCTGGCGCCGAGGCCCAGCAGCATCGCGAAACTGGCGGTGCGTAACCGGATAGCCATGCGGCTCATGATGGGTTCCTCCAAGGCAAAAATAGGGGCAAGGGAACTGCGCCTCGCCTTGGATTCGAATTTTGCACGCGGCAAAGGTTTAGAAAAAACTTTGCAGTGCGACGAACGGTCGTTGCCGACTCACGCAGGTTTGCTTGCAAACAGGCCCGGCAACGCGTGCGCCAGCGCGTTGATGGCGAACCCGATAAACATCACGCCGCACAGCTTCGTGATGAGGATTTCGTGGCGCTGATACACCGTACGCACGCGTTGGGCACCGACCACACCGATCAGGATCGCATAGGCCAGCAGGCCGCCGATAAAACTCAGAACAATCAGCGACGGCAGCATCGACCACGTCAGCAACTCGGCACGACTGGAGAGCAATGCCGTGAATGTCGCCACTGCCACCGGGTACGCCTTGGGATTGGTCAGGCCGAACAGAATGCCGTGCCAGAACGGATGCCGCGCCGCGCCCTGAGGGGCGTCGCTGCTACGGCGCCGGGTGCGGATGGCGCGCCAGCCGAGCCAGAACAGATAAAGGCCGCTGAGCACGCCGAGTACATCAAACGCCCTGCTGCCAACCTCCCGCGCGCCCACAATCGCCACCAATGCGGTGCTGCACCACACGACGTCCCCGAGTAAATGCCCAGCGAGGAACCCCGCCCCCGCACGACGGCCACGAGCGGCACCGATGCCGAACACGGCCAACACGCCAGGGCCGGGCGTAATACCGTAGATAAACCCGGAAGCAAGGACCGCTAACAGCAGGGATGGGGTCATGGGCGGGGCTCTGGCAAATTGTTGAAAGACACAGCGATTCTGCAGGTTCCGGGGCTGCGGGTAAAACTTCTATTCGTGACGGGCGACTGCAAGTTAAGCGAATTTTTCATACCCGCGCTCAGCCACCGGCAGCTTGGTAGCGACTGCTCAGGCCTCCAGCACACCTTGCACCCGACCCTTCAACCACTGCAACCCTGCATCCCCGCCCCGGCGCGCATGCCAGGCCAACTCGAACGCAAACGATGGAATATGAAACGGCGGCGGTACGCTCATCAGGTGCGCGTGATCGATATTCAGCAGGCCTCGGGATGAAACAGTCAGGATCAGGTCCGTGCCTTGAATCAACTGCGGTGCCACGCCCCAGTGCGGCAGGCTGATTGCCACGTGCCGCCGCTCACGAATGGCGGCCAGCGCACGCTCGATTTCCGGCGTGCCGCTGCCGCGCATTTCCAGCAGGACATGGGGCCGTGACAAGTACGCAGCCAGGTCCAGCACACCGCCTTTGGGCAGGCTGTCGCGGTCGACCAGGCAGGTGTAATGCTCTTCGAACAAGGGCGTCGTGCGCAGTTCGGCTGGCACGTCAGGGAAGACCCCGGCAGCGAGGTCGAGATCACCATTGAGCACGCCGTCGACCATGCCTTCGCGGCTGGCCTGGATGATTTGCAAGTCGATGCCCGGCGCTTCATGGCGTAACAGACGCACCAAGCCGGGCAGGAAAATCGCCGCGCTGTAATCCGACATTGCCAGGCGAAAACGGCGCTTGGCCGAAGCCGGGTCAAAACGGTTCGGCGCCAGTAGCGCCTGCACCTGGGCCAGGGCCTCTGCCAACGGCGTGGCCAACTCCAGCGCACGGGCGGTGGCTATCAATGCGCCGCCCTGACGCACCAGCAACGGGTCACCCAGCAGGTCACGCAAGCGCGCCAGCGCATGGCTGACCGCTGGTTGACTCAGGTGCAGGCGCTCGGCAGCGCGGGTGACATGTTGCTCGCTGAGCAAAGCATCGAGGATCACCAACAGATTCAGGTCAACGCGTCGCAGATCATTCATCAGCTGCATGCTCGGCATAACAAATCGGAATTTAAATTTGCGCGACGAATAGCCTAGAGTCCAGCAAAACCTCTGGGAGATTCGACATGACAACGTTGCATTGGCTGGGTTTGTTGCTGCTGGCGGTGATCGCCGGCGCCGTGGTGCCGTTTCAGAGTGCGATCAACGCCAACCTGGGTCGCGGGCTCGGCCACCCGTTGTGGGCGACGCTGGCATCCCTGTTGGTAAGCGTCATGGTGTTGCTGCCGGTGATCATCGCACTACGGCTGCCCTTGCCGAGCCTGGCCTTTATCACCCGGGCGCCGCTGTGGATGTGGGCCGGTGGCGCATTTGGGGTGTGCTTCATTTCGCTGGCATTGATGCTGCTGCCCAGGCTGGGCGCATCCGGGTTTATCGCACTGGCCATGGCCGGGCAGATTCTGGCGTCGTTGCTGCTCGATCATTTCGGGCTGTTCGGCCTTGCGCAGCGCCCAATAACAATGCCGCGGGCGCTCGGAGCGCTGTTGTTGATGGGCGCGGTGGTGTTGATTCAGTTCAGCGCCACGCCGGTGCGGGCAGTGGCGACAGCGGGTTGATCAGCCGCGCTCAACGGCCAGATGACTGATATCCCGCTGCTCCACCACCGCGTGCGGCGCGCCCTGTCTGGCCACCTGCAACATCGCCTGGCCGACCGTCTGGGTACTCACCACCCAATCCGGCTTTACCCGACGCACAAACGAGAGCAACGGCCCGAGCACGCTATAGAACGCCTGGTACAACGGCGTCTTGGAACGCACGCCGTGCAACGGTTGGATGATCCCCGGCCGGAACAGATAGACCGCCTTGAACGGCAAGCGCAGCAACGCGTTCTCGGTCTTGCCCTTGACCCGTGCCCACATTGACTTGCCCCTCTCGGAACTGTCGGTGCCGGCGCCAGACACATAGATAAACGTCATCTGCGCATTGAGCCGCGCCAGGGTACTGGCGGCGACTAACGTCAGGTCGTAAGTGAGGTGGGTGTACTTGACTTCATTCATGCCCGCCGAGGAAACGCCCAGGCAGAAGAAGCACGCATCAAAGCCTTGCAGCAGGTTTTCCAGGGGCTGGAAATCCAGCATGTCACTGTGCAACACCTGATGCAGTTTGCCGTGTTGCTGGGTCAACGGCGTACGGCCGACAGCGACGACTTCCTGCACGTCGGCCGCCAGCAGGCACTCGCGCAGCACGCCCTGGCCGACCATACCGGTGGCGCCGAATAACAGAACTCTCATGGGGGACCTCAGCGGCAAGCCGCAAGCTTCATGCTCATGTTGAACGCGTTCAACTTGTAGCTTACCGCTTGCAGCTCGAAGCTGCCCCTATCAAAACGCGCTGCGAAAGATCTCCTCGATCTGACGCTGATCCGCGCGCCGCGGGTTGGTCAGGCCACACGCATCCTTCAGCGCATTGCTCGCCAGCAGCGGAATATCCTGCAACCTGGCGCCGAGCTCACGCAGGCCGGCGGGGATTTCCACATCCTGGGACAACGCGCGAATCGCGACGATAGCAGCCTGCGCGCCCTCTTCCGGAGTCACCCCCTTGATATCGGCACCCAACGCACGCGCTACGTCACTCAAGCGCTTGGCGCTGACACTGGCGTTGAAACTCTGCACGTGGGGCAGCAGCACCGCATTGCACACGCCGTGGGGAAGGTCGTACAGGCCACCGAGCTGGTGCGCCATGGCATGCACGAACCCCAGCGACGCGTTGTTGAACGCCATGCCCGCGAGGAACTGCGCATACGCCATGTTCTCCCGCGCGGCCATGTCGCTGCCGTCGCGTACCGCCAGGCGCAGGTTGGCGCTGATCAATTCGATGGCCTTGATTGCGCACGCGTCGGTGATCGGTGTGGCGGCGGTGGACACGTAGGCTTCGATAGCATGGGTCAAGGCATCCATGCCGGTGGCGGCGGTGAGGCCTTTGGGCATGGCGACCATCAATGCCGGGTCGTTGACCGACAGCAGCGGCGTGACATTACGGTCGACGATGGCCATTTTCACGTGGCGGGTTTCGTCGGTGATGATGCAGAAACGGGTCATCTCGCTGGCCGTGCCGGCGGTGGTGTTGATCGCCACCAGCGGCAGCTGCGGCTTGCTCGATTGGTCGACCCCCTCATAGTCGCCGATACGCCCGCCGTTGGTGGCGCACAACGCGATGCCCTTGGCGCAGTCATGGGGCGAGCCGCCGCCCAGGGACACCACAAAATCGCAGGCGCTCTGTTGCAGCAACGCCAGGCCTTTCTCGACGTTTTCCACATTGGGGTTGGGCTTGGCGCCGTCGTAGACCACCGAATCGATGTCCTGCATCGCCAGTTTCTCGGCGATCATGCTGGCCACACCGGCTTTGCACAGCCCCTGGTCAGTGACGATCAACGCCTTGCGAAAACCGTAATTGCGGATGGCGATCATGGCTTCGTCGAGGCAGTCGATGCCCATGATATTGACGGCGGGGATAAAAAACGTGCTGCTCATGGTCGATCCTCAGGGGCTTTATACCCACAGAATCCACCGGTACCGCTTGCCGTATCTTGACCAGGATCAATGCCGGCTCGTGATAAAGTCACCGTCCAGCCGATTTCGAGTAGACCCGCCGCAATGAAGGATTTCCAGAATATTGACGCCCACCTTGACGACTGGAGCGCACTGCGCGGCGCCATCGACTTCAATGGGATTCTGATCGGCAACGGCGCAAGCCGCACGATTTGGGAAGACTTTGCCTACGACTCGCTGTTTGAAAACGCTCGCACAGTGGAAGAAAAGCCCCTGGGCCAATCCGAACTCAGCGTATTCGATGCGCTGCAGACCCGCAGTTTCGAGCAGGCCCTGGGCGCGCTGAAAACTACCAGCCGCGTCAACAAAGCCCTGGCGGTCAGCTCGGCGGCGCCACGCAATCGCTATTACGCGATCAAGGAAGCACTGATCAATACGATCCATACCGTGCATATTCCCTGGCGCCTGGTACAGCCCTCGACCCTGGCGACCATCCACGCGGAACTGGCCCGCTACACCACGGTATTTACCAGCAATTACGACCTGCTCAACTACTGGGCAATCCTGCACACGCCGGGTATCGATGACCTGTTTTGCAGCGCCGATTCAAGCTTCGACCTGCGCGACACCCGCACCGACGCCACACGCATTTTGTACCTGCACGGCGGCCTGCACCTGGTGCGCAACCTCGACGGTACCGCGCGCAAACTGTCGTCCACCGACAGCACGTTGCTCAGCAGTTTCGCGATCAACAACACAATCAAGACGCTGGACGATGTGCCGCTGTTCGTCAGCGAAGGCAAGGTGCAAGACAAGCTCAAGACCATTCGCAGTTCGGATTATCTGTCGTTCTGCTATGAACAATTGCTCACCCACGAGGGCGCGCTGTGCATCTTCGGCCATGACCTGGGGCCGCAGGATAAACACCTGGTGGATGCGATCCGCCAGGCCGACATCACCACCCTGGCCATTTCGGTCTCGGGGCGCAGCGAAGGGTTCATTCGCCAGCAGAAGCAGCGGTATTCGCAGCTGTTCGAAGGCACTGGAGCGCAGCTGAAATTCTTTGCAGCGCGCACCCATCCGCTGGGTAACCCGGCGCTGTCGGTGCCGGTCGAACACTGATCCAGTGAACCAAGAAGATCAAATGTGGGAGGGGGCTTGCTCCCGACAGCGGTGCATCAGTCAACACATTCATTGCCTGACACACCGCCATCGGGGGCAAGCCCCCTCCTACATTTGAGGTGAGTGCAGCCTTTAAATAGAGACAAATGACAATAATTCTCGATATCATTCACGACCTTTTCCAAGCCGTGCTGCGTCAAGAAGGATATCCATGTCTCGTCCCAAGCCCGACCCATTGTCGGCCGATGCCTGTCGCGGATTCTATGCAGATATCCTGCATTTCCTGCGCAAACGCACGGACAACGCCAGTGACGCGGCGGACATGACCCAGGATGTGTTTACCCAATGGCTGGACTACCGCGACCGGGCCAAGGTCGAGCAGCCACGGGCGTTTTTGTTCCAGATGGCGCGCAACCTGCTGCGCGATCACTGGCGTAAACAGCAGGTACGCCGCAGTGTCCACCCCGATCCGGCCGACGCCCCCACTGAAGCCGTCACCGATGAGCAAAACGAGCCCATGGCCGCAGCGCTGCGCATCCAGCGCCTGGAACAACTGAAAGAAGTCCTCGCCGAACTCTCGCCCCGTCGGCGAGAAGCCCTTATGCTGCATCGCTTCGAAGGCTTGAGCCAGGCACAGATCGCCGCACGCATGGGCATTTCAACGAGCATGGTGGAAAAGCACATCGCCTTCGCCCTGCTGCACTGCAAGCGACGTCTTCAACCTGGACCCGGCACGGAGCAGCCACAATGAACCGCCTGAGCGACCTCGACGCGCCGGACATCGAAGCGAGCGAGGCCATCGATGCCCAAGCCGCCAACTGGTTTGCGCGCAACCGCAACGACGCGGACCGTGTCGACCGCAAGGCCTTCGCCGCCTGGCAGGCCAACCCGGCCCATGCGCGCGCCTATGCCGAATTCGAGCAATTGTGGACTGACCTCGCCCAGTTGCAGCCATTGAACAAACCGGTGGCGCTGCCCAGGCGCAAACCTGTATGGCGCCCCGCGCTGGCGGTGGCGGCCGCCTTGCTCTGCGCCGTTCTTGCGCCTCATCTCGGTGCGCCACGTGCGCTGTATCACGCCCAGGTTGCCGGTCATGCCAAGGGCATGCGTACCCTGCACCTGCCCGATGGCAGCACCTTGTATGTGAACGCCAACACCCGCATTCGCGTGGATTTCACCGCGCACCAGCGCATCCTTCATCTGGACAAAGGCCAGCTGTACAGCGAAGTGGCCGCCGACCAGGAGCGCCCGCTGTACGTACAAGCCGGCGAGGCGAATGTGCGGGTGGTGGGCACCGGTTTCGATGTGCGCCGCAGCGAACAGCAACTGGTGGTCAGCGTGGCCCATGGCCAAGTGGCCTTCGAACCGGATCGAAAACACCCCGCCGCGTTGCTCCAGGCCAGGCAACGCGCCAGTTACCAGTACGCCAAGGGCACGTTGCACCAGCAAACCCTGAACGCCGAAGACGTCGCCGACTGGCGCAGTGGGCACTTGGCGTTTCGTAATCGCGAGCTGGCCAGCCTGATCGACGAGCTGAGCCTGTACCGTCCCCAGGCGCCTTTGCAGGTCAGCAAGGCCGTGGCGCGCCTCAAGGTGTCGGGCAACCTGGATGTGAATGACCCGGACGCGCTGCTCAACGCCCTGCCCGCCCTGTTGCCGGTAAAAACCGTGACCGGCGCCGACGGCATTATGAGGATCGAATCGAGCCAATAAGCCACACATGAGAATATTTTGCATTCGCATGTGTGGATTTTTTTGCCTGCCCCGTCTTCCTCCCGTCTGCGTTTGATGCGCACACCTTTTTGGCTATTTAGCCGCACCGGGGGATCTCATGTTTCGCGCGCCTTGCCCTGCTTCGCACCTGTTTCTTCGACCGACCCTGCTTGCCACCTGCCTGGCGTTCAGCGTCAGCGCCCAGGCCGAGTCATTCACGCTGCAACTGCCGGCCCAGCCGTTGGCGACCTCCCTGAGCCAGGTGGCCCGGCAGGCGAAAATCCAGCTGCTGTTCGATGAGGCGTTGCTCAAGCAGATACAGGCGCCGGCCCTCAAGGGGGAGTACAGCGCAGAAGACGCGATTCGCAGCCTGCTCAAGGGCGCTGAATTGACCCTGATCAAGGTTGGCACGACCTATGTGGTGCGCGCCGATGCGGCCAGGACCACGCAAGGCCGCGCAATCCAGCTCGATACCTTGAGCGTGATCGGCACCGGCAACGAAGTGGACTCCAGTACCGTCAACCGCTCCACCTTGACCCAGGCCGACATTGACCGCTACCAGTCCAATAACATCCCCAGCCTGTTGCAGACCCTGCCCGGCGTGAGCCAGGGCGGCTCGCTCAAACCCGGCGGCCAAACCATCAACATCCGTGGCTTCGGCGATGCCGAAGACGTGCCGATGACCGTGGATGGCGCGACCAAGAGTGGTTTCGAGCGCTACCAGCAGGGCACGGTATTTATCGAGCCCGAGCTGATCAAGAGCATTGAAGTAGAGAAAGGCCCGAACTCGCCGTTTACCGGCAACGGCGGCTTCGGCGGTACGGTCAACATGACCACCAAGGATGCCCCGGACCTGCTCAAGGACGGTCGCAACAGCGGCGCAATGCTCAAATACGGTTACTCGAGCAACGACCATGAGCAGGTCTACAGCAGTGCCGTGTATGGCCGCACCGACGATGGCCGTTTCGATGCCCTGGCCTACCTGACCCAGCGCGACGGCGGCGACATGAAGGTCGCCGCCAAGTTGCCCAACGAGAACAATCAGTACCCGATCAACCCTCAGCGCCTGCCTAACAGCGCCCAGGATGTGGACGGCAAGCTGTTCAAGGTCAATGCGTACTTCACCGAGGAGCACAGTGTCGGCCTGTCCTACTCGCGCTCCCACAGCAACCGCTGGACGCCCTTTTCCGCCGCCAGCTACCCAACACCGCCGACCCAGGCCAACATCGACCGCTACGGGTATGAAGGTGCTCTCAAGCGCTTTCTGGCGCACCGCGATACCGTCGACACCACCTGGTCGGGCAAGTACCACTACCAGCCACTGGACAACCCGCTGGTGGACGTGACCGTCAAGTACTCCCAGTCCAACACCGAACAGACCGACGAGCGTGATGCCACTGCGTTTTTCCAGTTGGCCACCGGCGGGCGCAAGATGGACACCGCCTACACCGACAAGCATCTGGATATCCGCAACATCAGCCTGTTCGACACCGGCCCCCTGCAGCATGCGCTGACAGTCGGCGGGCAGGTGCGCAAACACGTGCGCGACACCGAAATGTGGATGCCCGGCAGCACCTACAATACGCCGCGCTATAACTATGGCCATTTTCAGCCGGGGTTCATGCCCCACGGCAAGGTCGACACCCACAGCTTCTTCATCCAGGACGCGGTGACCCTGGGCGATCTGACCATCACCCCGTCGCTGCGCTACGACCATGTGCGCAACCGTGGCGAAGGCAATGATGCGCCGTACTACAACAACCCTGACCCTGCGATCGGCCACGACTACAGCGACCGCACCTACACCGGCTGGTCGCCGCGTCTGGCGCTGTTCTGGACCGTTACGCCAAACGTCGGCCTGTTCGCCAACTGGAGCCAGACCTGGCGTGCGCCGGTGATCGACGAGCAATACGAAGTGCAGGGCCTGGGCAGCCGTACCGCCACCAGCGTGGACCTGGACCCGGAGCGCATCACCTCGATTACCCTGGGCAACATCACCCACTTCGACAACCTCGTCGCCCAGGATGACAGCCTGCAATTGCGCACCACCGTGTTCCACAACAAGGTCGAAGACGAAATCTTCAAGGCCACCGGCGTGGGCTGCCAGAACCAGGCCGTCAACGGCGGCACCATTGGTTCCGCCTGCCCACCGGGGGCGATGTCCAATTACCGCAATATCGGCGGCCTGACCATCAAGGGCATTGAAGTGGAGTCGATCTACAACTCCACCTACGTGTTCGGTTCGGTGTCATTCGCCTACGCCAAAGGCCAGCACGAAGGCGCCTACACCAACCCCTGGGGCCCGGACGTGGCAGCGCGGGATATCCCGCCGACCAAATGGGTGCTGGTGCTGGGCACCCACATTCCGGCCTGGGATGCCCAGGTAGGCTGGATGGGCCAGTTCATCGGCGCCACCGACCGCCTGCCAAGCGACAAATATTCCGGCGGCCCGGGCTCCGGGGTCGGCGACCTGTTCTACGACCAGTACGGCAACAAGCGCTACAACACTCAGGGCCTGTTCGCCAAATGGACACCGCAGCAGGCGTATCTGAAAGGCACCGAGGTGAACTTCACCGTGGACAACCTGTTCAACGAAAACTTCCGCCCGGCGTTGAGCGGCGACCGCGCCTATACCAAGGGCCGCGACGCGAAGATCAGCGTGACGCGGTTCTTCTGATGGCTACACCGAGTCTGAATGTGGGAGAGGGCTTGCCCCCTCCCACCTGGGCCCCGCGCCTAGTTCAAGAAACCATCGGCGCGCAGCAGGGTTTCCAGGCAATGTTCGGTGATGTGGTAGAACGCCTTGAGCTCCTGGATCTTTGCCAGCAACTGCGTATTTTCCAGAGGCTCGGCACGCTTGATCGCCAGGATCATCTTGTTCTTGTTGGTGTGCTCCAGCGAGATGAACTCGAACACTTTGGTCTCATACCCGCAGGCTTCGAGAAACAAGGCGCGCAAGCTGTCGGTGACCATTTCCGCCTGTTGGCCCAGGTGCAGGCCGTACTGCAGCATCGGCTTGAGCAGCGCCGGGCTCTGGATCTGCAGGCGAATCTGTTTGTGGCAGCACGGCGAACACATGATGATCGACGCGCCGGAACGGATGCCGGTGTGAATCGCATAATCGGTGGCGATATCGCAGGCATGCAGGGCGATCATCACGTCCAGCTGGCTCGGCGCGACGCTGCGCACATCGCCGCACTTGAACACCAGCCCCGGGTGTTCCAGGCGCGCAGCCGCTTCGTTGCACAGGGTGACCATGTCCTGGCGCAGCTCGACACCGGTCACTTCGCCTTCGGCCTTGAGCGTGTTGCGCAGGTAGTCGTGAATCGCAAACGTGAGGTAGCCCTTGCCTGAGCCGAAATCGGCAACGCGCACCGGTTGGTCGAGCTGCAACGGCGACGACGTCAGCGCATGGCTGAACACTTCGATGAACTTGTTGATCTGCTTCCACTTGCGCGACATCGACGGGATCAGCGCCTGCTTGGCGTCGGTCACGCCCAGGTCGGCGAGGAACGGTCGGCTCAGGTCGAGGAAGCGATTTTTCTCGCGGTTATGCTCGGCCGATGGCGCCTCACGCAATTGCTGCGGCTTGCTTTTGAACAGCGAGCTTTTGTTCTTCTTGCTGTATTCGAGCTGGGCTTCATCAGTCAGCGACAACAGGTGCGCGTTCTTGAACGAGGTTGGCAGCAGCTCGGCAATCGCCGCTACGCCGTCGGCCAGCGGCAGGTTTTTGGTGATGTCGCGGGTCGTGTAGCGGTAGACGAAGGACAGGCACGGCTGTTCCTTTACAGTGACCGGCTTGATGATCAGCCGCTGCAGTTCGGCTTCATCACCGACGTATTTGGCCAGCACCAGCTTGATGAAGGCGTTCTGCGCCAGGCTCGCGTTCAGCAGGTCGATGAACTGGGCATGATGATCCGGCGCAGGGCTGGCGGGTTGAGCGGTGACGGACATGAACAAAAACGCCTCGGGCAAAGAATGCCGGGCATTTTAGGGGGGATAACCCGCGACGGCACGGAGTTATTTGACCAGTGGTCAGTTGCAGCAGCCAAGGTAGATCCAACTGTGGGAGGGGGCTTGCCCCCGATAGCAGTGGATCAGTCAGTATATTTGTCACTGACAGACTGCAATCGGGGGCAAGCCACCTCCCACATTTGCAACTGTGTTGCCCTGGTTATTCGAGTATGACCAGGCGATTGGGCAGCTCGTTGCGCGTCTGCGTCACCGGCACATGCACCTTGAGCAATTCACCACAGGCCTCGATGCAGGCAATGAACCCGGCCAGTGTTTGCCCCTGTTTCACCTGCTGGGTGAACGCCCTGACGATGCCATCCCAGTTGCTGTCGTCCAACCGCGTGGAGATGCCGTCATCCACCAGGATTTCCACATAGCGCTCCGCCTCGCTGACAAAAATCAGCACCCCGGTGCTGCCCAGCGTGTGATGCAGGTTCTGCTCGAGGAACTGGCGGCGCGCCAGGTTCGAGGCGCGCCAATGGCGTACGGAGCGCGGGATCAAACGGGTAGTGACCTTGGGCAAACGAAACACCAGGCACAACGCAATGAAGGTCGCCCACTGCGCCAGCAACAAGGTGTACATGGTCAGGTAGCCCGACAAGTAATGCACCACGCCAGGCACCACCAACGCAATCAGGCTGGCCCACAGCAACGGGATGTAGGCGTAGTCGTCGGCCCGCGCCGCCAGCACGGTGACCAGTTCGGCGTCAGTCTGTTGCTCGACCCGGGCGATCGCCTCGGCCACTTGGCGCTGCTCGTGTTCAGTCAGTAATGCCATGGTTGTAGATGCTCTATTTTCGTTATTGTCATTACCAGCCGCCCGAAGCCCCGCCACC
>NZ_CVTV01000049.1:0-331928 GCF_900004865.1 Pseudomonas sp. 37 R 15
CCGCGCGCTTGGCATTCCCGCGCTGGTCGGGGCCGGCGCGGCGGTATTGCTGTTGAGCGCCGGTACACCCTTGTTGCTCGATGGCCAGCGCGGCCGCCTGCACGTCGACCCCGATGCCGCCACCCTGCAACGCGCGACCGTTGAGCGCGACACTCGCGAGCAACGCCTGCAAGCCGCCTCTGCGCAACGCCATGAACCGGCGCTGACCCGCGACGGCCACGCGGTGGAAGTGTTCGCCAATATCGGCGAAAGCGCCGGAGTGGCCGCGGCGGTGGAGCAGGGCGCCGAGGGTATCGGCCTGTTACGCACCGAGCTGATTTTCATGGCCCACCCCCAAGCCCCGGACGAAGCCACCCAGGAAGCCGAATACCGGCGCGTACTCGACGGCCTCGACGGGCGCCCGCTGGTGGTGCGCACCCTCGACGTGGGCGGCGATAAACCGCTGCCGTACTGGCCGATTGCCGAGGAAGAAAACCCGTTCCTCGGTGTGCGCGGCATTCGCCTGACCCTGCAACGCCCGCAGATCATGGAAGCGCAACTGCGCGCGCTGTTGCGTTCGGCAGACAGCCGGCCGTTGCGCATCATGTTCCCCATGGTCGGCAGCGTGGATGAATGGCGCGCCGCCCGCGACATGACCGAGCGTCTGCGCCTGGAAATCCCGGTGGCCGACCTGCAACTGGGGATCATGATCGAAGTGCCTTCGGCCGCGCTGCTGGCGCCGGTACTCGCCCGGGAAGTCGACTTTTTCAGCGTCGGCACCAACGACCTGACCCAATACACCCTGGCCATCGACCGTGGGCACCCGACGCTGTCGGCCCAGGCCGATGGTCTGCACCCGGCCGTGCTGCAACTGATCGACATCACCGTGCGTGCCGCCCATGCCCATGGCAAATGGGTCGGCGTGTGCGGTGAGCTGGCGGCGGACCCGCTGGCGGTGCCGGTGCTGATTGGCTTGGGTGTGGACGAGTTGAGCGTGTCGGCGCGCAGCATCCCCGAAGTGAAGGCGCGGGTGCGTGAATTCAGCCTGAGCCAGGCCCAGGGCCTGGCGCAACAGGCACTCGCGGTGGGTTCGCCCGCCGAAGTACGTGCTCTAGTGGAGGCCGTGTAAATGGCAAGGATTTTGACCCTGACGCTGAATCCGGCGTTGGACCTCACGGTACGCCTGGCGCGCCTGGAACCCGGTGCAGTCAACCGCAGCGAAACGCTCATCACCCATGCCGCCGGCAAGGGCGTGAACGTGGCGCAGGTGCTGGCGGACCTCGGCCACGAGGTCAGTGTGGGCGGCTTTCTCGGCGCGGATAATCCCCAGGCGTTCGAGGCGCTGATCGCCAGCCGTGGGTTTGGCGATTCGTTCATCCGCGTGCCGGGCGAAACCCGCAGCAATATCAAGATTGCCGAGCAGGATGGCCGGGTCACCGACATCAATGCTCCGGGGCCGTTGGTGAGCGCGCAGGCGCAGGAAGAACTGCTCAAGATGATCACGCTCGTCGGCCCCGAATTCGATGCGGTGGTGGTCGCCGGCAGCTTGCCGCGTGGCGTGAGCCCGCAATGGTTTCAGGCCCTGATCGAGCAATTGAAAAACCTCGGTTTGAAAGTGGCCCTGGACACCAGCGGCGAAGCCTTGCGCGCCGGCTTGAAGGCAGGCCCCTGGATGGTCAAGCCCAATACTGAAGAGCTTGCCCAGGCTTTGGATAACGCCACGGATGCCATCCGCCAGTTGCATCAACAGGGTGTGGAACACGTGGTGGTCTCGGACGGTGCCGCCGGCGTGAGCTGGTACAGCTCGGGTGCGACCGTGCAGGCCACGCCGCCCAAGGTGACGGTTGCCAGCACCGTAGGCGCCGGCGACTCGCTGCTGGCGGGCATGCTCCACGGCCTGCTGCGCGACGAAGCGCCCGAGCAGACCCTGCGCCGCGCCACGGCAATTGCCGCGATGGCGGTGACGCAAATCGGTTTCGGCATCAGCGATGACGCGCAGTTGGCGCGCCTCGAAAGCGGCGTCGATGTGCGCACGCTGACAGAACAATAAGAGGGTTTGTGATGAAGTTAGCCATTGTTACCGCCTGCCCGAACGGCATGGTCACCAGTGTGCTGTGCGCGCGCTTGCTGGACGCCGCCGCACAGCGCCAGGGCTGGAGCACCAGTGTCGAAGTGGTGGACGTGCAACGCCCGGACAGCCAGTTGTCCCAGGCGACCCTCGATGACGCCGAATGGGTGTTGCTGGTCAGCAGCACGCCGGTGGATATGCACCGCTTTGTCGGCAAACGGGTGTTCCAGAGCACGCCGGCCCAGGCGCTGGCGGATGTCGACGCGGTGTTGCGTCGGGGCGCCGAGGAGGCGCAGGTGTATGTGGCGACCGAGGCGCCGGCTGGGAAGGCCCCGCGCATAGTCGCGATTACCGCTTGCCCGACCGGCGTTGCCCATACATTCATGGCCGCCGAGGCCTTGCAGCAGACCGCCAAGCGCCTGGGCTACGACTTGCAGGTCGAGACCCAGGGCTCGGTCGGTGCGCGCACGCCGCTGAGTCCGCAGGCCATCGCCGATGCCGACGTGGTGCTGCTGGCGGCGGATATCGAAGTCGCCACCGAGCGCTTTGCCGGCAAGAAAATCTACCGCTGCGGCACCGGCATTGCCCTCAAGCAATCGGAAGCCACCCTCAACAAGGCGCTGGCCGAAGGCGCGGTGGAAAGCGCCGGCAGCGGCGCAGTGGCCAAGTCGGAGAAAACCGGCGTGTACAAACACCTGCTCACCGGGGTGTCGTTCATGCTGCCGATGGTGGTGGCGGGCGGTTTGTTGATTGCGTTGTCCTTTGTGTTCGGCATCCATGCCTTCGAGGAAAAAGGCACCCTGGCGGCGGCGCTGAAAACCGTCGGCGACCAGGCGTTCATGCTGATGGTGCCGTTGCTCGCGGGCTACATCGCCTACTCGATTGCCGATCGTCCCGGCCTCGCGCCGGGCATGATCGGCGGCCTGCTGGCGGGCACGCTGGGTGCCGGGTTCATTGGCGGGATCTTCGCCGGTTTCCTGGCCGGCTACAGCGTCAAGCTGATCTCGCGGGCGGTGCGCTTGCCGCAAAGCCTGGAGGCGCTCAAGCCGATCCTGATCATCCCGTTGCTGGCCAGTTTGTTCACCGGCCTTGCCATGATCTATCTGGTCGGCCCACCGGTGGCCCGCTTGCTGACCGGGCTGACGGATTTCCTCAGCACCATGGGCACCACCAACGCGGTGCTGTTGGGCATCCTGTTGGGCGGCATGATGTGCGTCGACCTGGGCGGCCCGATCAACAAGGCGGCGTATGCGTTTTCCGTCGGCCTGCTGGCGGCGTCAAGCGGGGCGCCGATGGCTGCGACCATGGCCGCCGGCATGGTGCCGCCGATTGGCATGGGCATCGCGACGTTCCTGGCCCGGCGCAAGTTCGCCCAGACTGAACGCGAAGCCGGCAAGGCCGCGATGATTCTCGGCCTGTGCTTTATCTCCGAAGGCGCCATTCCGTTTGCGGCCAAGGACCCGCTGCGGGTCATCCCGGCCAGCATTGCCGGTGGTGCGCTGACGGGGGCACTGTCGATGTACTTCGGCTGCAAACTGGCCGCGCCTCACGGCGGGTTGTTTGTGCTGGTGATTCCGAATGCGATGAATCATGCGCTGCTGTATCTGCTGGCGATTGTAGCCGGCAGTGTGCTGACCGGTGTGGTGTATGCGCTGATCAAGCGGCCGGAAGCGGCGGAGTTGGCCGTCACTGCCTGATGCGGTAAAAAAATGTGGGAGGGGGCTTGCCCCCGATAGCGGTGTGTCAGCCAGTACATCTGGTGCCTGACACACTGCCATCGGGGGCAAGCCCCCTCCCACATTTGATCCTCAGTGTCTGTGAGGGCGGTGTCATATCTGCTTCATCCGGCCATGCTTAAGTGGCCCTTTTGATACTCAAGAGGGCACTCGCATGAGCCACTTCGATCTCGGCCGTCGCCGCGTGATGCAAGCTGTCGGTGCCGGCCTGCTGCTGCCGGGCCTGGCGCCGGCGGTGATTGCGTCGGTCAAGGACCGCCCGCTGCTCACCGACGGTGTGCAATCAGGCGATGTGCTCGGTGACCGCGCAATGATCTGGAGCCGCAGCGACCGCCCGGCGCGGATGGTGGTGGAGTGGGACACCCGCAGTGTGTTCAGCAACCCACGCCGACTCGTCTCGCCGCTGGCCGATAACCGCAGCGATTTTACCGCCCGCGTCGAACTCACCGGGTTGCCCGCCGACCAGGCGATTTTCTACCGCGTGCATTTCGAAGACGCCCAGACCGGCATCGCCAGCGAGCCGTGGTTCGGCCACCTGCGCAGCGTGCCGCAACAGCGGCGCGACATCCGTTTTGTGTGGAGTGGCGACACCGTCGGGCAAGGCTTCGGCATCAACCCGGACATCGGCGGCATGCGCATCTATGAAGCCATGCGCTTGCGCCTGCCGGACTTTTTTATCCACAGTGGCGACACCATCTACGCCGACGGCCCGGTACCGGCGCAACTGGCCACCGAAGGTGGCCGCATCTGGCGCAACATCACCACCGAAGCCAAGAGCAAAGTCGCCGAAACCCTGGATGAATACCGCGGCAATTACCGCTACAACCTGTTGGATGAAAACGTGCGCCGCTTCAATGCCGAGGTGCCGCAGATCTGGCAGTGGGACGACCACGAAGTGATCAACAACTGGTCGTCGAGTAAACAGTTGGATGAGCGCTACCAGACTCGCGACATCAACACCCTGGTCGGCCGTGCGCGCCAGGCCTGGCTGGAATATTCACCGATGCGCCGGCAAAGCGCCGACGCGGGCGGGCGGATTTATCGCAAGCTCGGTTATGGTCCGCTGCTGGACGTGTTCGTGCTGGACATGCGCAGTTATCGCGGCCCGAACGACGACAACCTGGGCGGCGAAAAGCCTTTCCTCGGCCGCGAGCAACTGGACTGGCTCAAGCGCGAACTCAAGGCGTCCCGGGCGCAGTGGAAAGTGGTCGCAGCCGACATGCCTATCGGCCTGGGCGTGCCCGACGGTGAAGTCAGCCCCGGCGTGCCACGCTGGGAAGCGATTGCCAACGGCGATCCCGGCCCGGCCCAGGGGCGTGAGCTGGAAATTGCCGAACTGCTGGGGTTCCTGCGCGCACACAAGGTGCGCAACCACGTATGGCTGACCGCTGACGTGCACTACTGCGCGGCGCATCACTATCACCCGGACCGGGCGGCGTTCCAGGATTTCGAACCGTTCTGGGAGTTCGTCGCGGGGCCGTTGAATGCGGGGAGCTTCGGGCCCAATCCGTTGGACAAGACCTTCGGACCCGAGGTGGTGTTCGAGAAGGCACCGCCGGCGCAGAACACCTCGCCGTTTGCCGGGTTTCAGTTTTTCGGCGAGGTGCAGATTGATGGGCAGACGGCGGAGTTGACCGTTATTTTGCGCGATCTGGATGGCATCTCGGTGTTCGAGCAAAAACTGCAGCCCGCTTGACCTGGAACGCGGTTAAAACTGTGGGAGGGGCTTGCCCCCGATGGCGGTGGGTCAGTCATTGATCAATGACTGTCAGACCGCTATCGGGGGCAAGCCCCCTCCCACATTTGGTCTTCAGTGTCGGTAAGGGATCAGTACACATCCCGGCGATAGCGGCCTTGTTCGATCAGGCGCTCCACTGCTTCACTGCCGAGGATGTCCACCAACGCCTGGTCCACACCCGTGGCCATGCCCTGCAAACTGCCGCATACATAAATTGCCGCGCCATCGGCCAGCCATTTGCGCAGCACATCGGCGGACTCACGCAGGCGATCCTGCACGTAGATTTTTTCCGCCTGATCCCGCGAGAACGCCAGGTCCAGCAGGGCCAGGTCACCACTGGCCAGCCAGCCTTGCAGTTCTTCCCGGCACAGGTAGTCGTGGGCGATATGGCGTTCGCCGAACAGCAGCCAGTTACGCTGCCGGCCGTCGGCAATGCGCGCCTTGAGCAGGCTGCGCAGGCCGGCGAGCCCGGTGCCGTTGCCCAGCAGGATCAGCGGCACTGGCGCATCGGGCAGATGGAAGCCGCTGTTGCGGCGCAGGCGCAGGCTGATGCCCGAGCCGATGACGGCGTGTTCAGTCAGCCAACCGGAGCCCAGGCCCAGGCTGCCGTCCGGATGACGCTCCTGGCGCACGATCAGCTCCAGCACGCCATCACTGGCGATCGAGGCGATCGAGTATTCGCGCATGCCCAGCGGCACCAGCGCATCCACCAGTGCCTGGGCATGCAGGCCGACCAGGTGGGTGCGGTTGTGCGGCAACTGGCGCGTGGCCAGGGCTTGATCGAGGGTATGCGCTACGCCGTCGATCACCACACCGTCACTGCCGATCAACCCCAAGCCGTCAAGGAAATGTGCGATGGCCCACGGGCAATTGCGCGGCAGGATTTCCACCAGGTCACCGGCCAGCCAACCGCTGGGCGAGGGCGGCGTGAGGCCCAACAGGTACACGGGGGCACCGACGCTGTCAGGGTTGAGCAGGGTGCGTTGACTCAAGGTCCAGTGTTCAAACTGGGCCGTCTGCCAGGCCGCCGCCGGCGCGTGTCCGGTGAGCTGGCCGAGCTGTTGTTGCCAGGTCAGCAAGGCCTCTGTGTCGCCGCTGTCGACTTCCACCGGCGCAAACAGCGGGTTACCGCCCTGATGGGTCAGCCAGAAATTCAGGCGTCGGGCAAAGCCGCAAAAGTGCGCGTACTGGCGGTCGCCCAGGGCCAGCACCGAGTAGTTCAAGCCTTTGAGGGACAGATCCTGGCCGAGCACGCTGCGCTCAAAGCCACGGGCGCTGTCGGGCGCTTCGCCGTCGCCGAACGTACTGACCACGAACAACGCCTGTTGCGCCCGGCTGAGGTCATCGCGGCTGACGCTGCCCAGGGGTTGCACCTTCACCCCAAGCCCTGCAGCCTGCAATTGCCCGGCGGTCTGCCAGGCCAACTGTTCGGCAAAGCCGCTCTGGCTGGCAAAGCCGATCAACCAGGCCGGTGCGTCGCTGTGGCTGTCCACCAGGCCTTTGCGCGCGTCACGCACCTGGCGTTTTTTGCGGCGACGGTCCAGGTACAGCAGCCAGCCGGTGATAAAGAACAAGGGCATGAGCAGCGCGCTCACCGTGAGCACAATTCGCCCGACCAGCCCGAAATAACTGCCGGTGTGCAGCGCATAGACACTGGTCAGCAACTGCGCCTTGAGGCTCTTGCTGGCGTAACGCTCATGGGACGTGACCTCGCCGGTGACCGGGTCGAGGTTGATCTGGTTCAGCGCACGGTCATGGGGCGAGCTGTCAAGCAGGTAATACACGGTGGCCGGTTGCCCGGCGACGGCTGGCAGGCGGATGTTGTAGGCGCTCAAGCCAGGGCCGGCGTTGCTGTAGATGCTGCTCCAGATGGCCTCGTAGTTGGTCTCGTAGTTGGCCACCGGCGCAGGGCCTGCGGGCGGCGGGCCGCGCTTGCGCAGGCGCTCGTTCTGCGGCGCATCGGACAGCAGTTGGGTCACGCCACGGCTGTACCAGTCGTAGGACCAAAACAGCCCGGTCAGCGCTGCCAGCAGATAAAACAGCAGGCACCAGGTGCCGAACACCGAGTGCAAATCCCAATTGAAGCTGCGGCCCTTTTTACGCCAGTCCAGGGTCAGCCACACACGCCAGTTCCTGACCTGGCGCGGCCAGCGCAGGTACAGGCCGGAAAGGCAGAAAAACAGCAGGATCAGGGTGCAGGCGCCGGTGATGTTACGGCCTGTTTCGCCGATGGCGAGGAAGCGGTGCAGCTGCAGGATGAAGCCGAATACGTCCTGGCCGACGACGTCACCCAGGTAGTCGCCGGTATACGGATCGAAGTAACGCAACGGGCCACGCTGCTCGCCAGGCGGCGGGGTAAAGGACACGCGGGCGGCTTTGCCGCTGTGGTCTTCCACCCACAGCATGGCCACGCGCTTGCCTTCGGCGGCTTCCAGCTTGCGCACCAGCTCGGCGGGCGGCAGCACGCCGGCTTCGCGTTTCTGCACGTTCAGTACCGTGGGGTTGAGCGCGCGCAGGATTTCATCCTGGAACGAGTACGCAGCCCCGGTGATCCCCATCAAGGCCAGCACCAGCCCGGCCGTGATGCCGAAGAACCAATGCAACTGGAACAGGGTTTTCTTCAACACGTCAAAGCGCCTCGCTTAGCTGGATAGAGGTATCACGGCGCGCATTATGCCGTGAGTTGCCGATGGGGGGCGTGTGATTGATCACCAGGCAGTGCAGGCCTGGGCCGATAGCCTGGGC
Organism: Pseudomonas sp. 37 R 15; assembly: GCF_900004865.1. Lineage (NCBI taxonomy): Bacteria > Pseudomonadati > Pseudomonadota > Gammaproteobacteria > Pseudomonadales > Pseudomonadaceae > Pseudomonas > Pseudomonas sp. 37 R 15. The sequence goes on from NZ_CVTV01000049.1 coordinate 8,267, forward strand.
ATGGACTCGCCGCTACCGGTTCCGCGCTGATGGCGCTGAAGTGGACAAGTAAAGCCTTATCCGACTTGGCTCGATTGTACGACTTCCTCTCTGTGGTGAACCGCCAAGCTGCCGCGCGCACCGTGCAGGCACTGTCCCGGGCGCTGAAACTGCGGAGCACGCACAAAAAAGCCCATGAAACGTCATGGGCTTTTTAGTTGCAGCCGTCTTACACGTAGAACGATTTCAACGGCGGAAACCCATTGAACTCAACCGCGCTGTAGCTGGTGGTGTAGGCACCGGTCGACAGCCAGTACAAGCGATCGCCAATCGCCAGGTTCAGCGGCAGGCCGTACTTGTAGTTCTCGTACATGATGTCGGCGCTGTCGCAGGTGGGGCCGGCGATGACCACTTCTTCCATCTCGCCTTTCTTCTCGGTCCAGATCGGGAACTTGATGGCTTCGTCCATGGTTTCGATCAGGCCGGAGAACTTGCCCACATCCGTGTATACCCAACGCTCGACGGCGGTACGCGACTTACGCGCTACCAGCACCACTTCGCTGACCAGGATACCGGCGTTGGCGATCAACGAACGGCCCGGCTCCAGGATGATTTCCGGCAGGTCGTCACCGAAGTCTTCCTTGAGGAAGCGGATGATTTCTTCAGCGTAGGTTTCCAGGCTGTTGGTGCGGGTGATGTAGTTGGCCGGGAAGCCACCGCCCATGTTGATCAGCTTCAACTCGATGCCGTCTTCTTCTTTCAGGCGCTCGAAGATCACTTTGACCTTGGCGATCGCCGCGTCCCACACGCTGATGTCGCGCTGCTGGGAGCCGACGTGGAACGAGATGCCGTACGGCACCAGGCCCAGGTCGCGGGCGAGGATCAGCAGGTCCATGGCCATGTCGGTCTGGCAGCCGAACTTGCGCGACAAAGGCCAATCGGCCGTGGTCGAGCCTTCGGTGAGGATGCGCACATAGACTTTCGAGCCCGGCGCGGCCTTGGCGATGTTGCGCAGGTCGGCTTCGGAGTCGGTGGAGAACAGACGCACGCCCTTCTCATAGAAGTAGCGGATGTCTTTGGATTTCTTGATGGTGTTGCCGTAGCTGATACGGTCGGCGCTGACGCCACGGTCCATGACCTTGTCCAGCTCGTAGATCGAGGCGATGTCGAAGCTCGACCCCTTGTCTTTCAACAGGTCGATGATCTCGACGGCCGGGTTGGCCTTGACCGCGTAATACACCTTGGCGAATTCGAAACCGGCGCGCAGGTCATCGTAGGCCTGGCTGATCATCGCGGTGTCGATCACCACGAACGGGGTTTCCTGTTTGTCGGCGAACGCCTTCATTTTGTCAAAGGTGGCGCGCGCGAAATAATCTTCGACGTTGATCGACATGCTGGGAACTCCTAAGGGCAAACTGTATTAATCAATGGGCGCAAATGAACGTCCTCCGTATCCCCACTTTGGTTCGCCTACTTCCCAAGGCATGTCGCCGAAAGCAAAAAGGCCATGGGATACGCGTCCCTTGGCCTTGCTGTCTCGTCGTCAGTACTTGAGCCGGATGGATCGTTTCCAGCATGGACGTTCGGCGCGAACTTTAGGGCTTGACGGGCGTGGGATCAACTAAAAATGTCGCGTTTTTGCACGCGTTCGTCGCGCGACCCCGTGCAGCTACTTATGTAACCGACCGGTGTGACGGATTGATGTTCCCCGGATGGGGCAAATCGACTGTATTTCCCTGACTCACCGTGGGGCAAATGTGGGAGGGGGCTTGCCCCCGATAGCGGTGGGTCAGTCAAATAGTTATCAACTGACCCTCCCTCATCGGGGGCAAGCCCCCTCCCACATTTTGACCTGTGTCGCGTCAGGTCAGGCCAGGGCGGTCTCGGCCGGGGAGACGATGCTGGTCTTGCCGCCACGGGACTTGCCGGAACTCAGGTACTCGGCAATCGACTCCTGGGTCACCTCACCCAGGAACACCCGCTCGGCATCCATCACCGGCAACCATGAACGGTTGAACTCGTACATGCGCGACAGCAGGATGCGCAAGTGCTCGTCATACGCGGCCGTGGCGTTGAACTCGCGCAGGTACTGGCCGCAGGTACCGGTCTGACGGTGCAGGTCGCGACGGCGTACATAGCCCAGCGCCTTGTTCTCGGCGCAGGTGACCACCACATAGCGGCGGTCGTGCTCATCCATCAGCTCCAGCGCATCGGCCACCGGCGTTTCCGGGCTCACCGACGGCGCGTTGTCCGCCGCGTCTTCGGCCTTCACCAGCAACAGGCGCTTGAGGGTACTGTCCTGGCCGACGAAGTTGCTGACAAACTCGTCCGCCGGGTGCGCCAGCAGCGTATCGGGATGGTCGATCTGCAGCAGCTTGCCGGCGCGGAAGATCGCAATCTTGTCGCCCAGCTTGATGGCCTCGTCGATGTCGTGGCTGACCATGATCACGGTCTTGTTCAGCGCACGCTGCATTTCGAAGAACTCGTTCTGGATCATCTCGCGGTTGATCGGGTCGACCGCGCCGAACGGTTCATCCATCAGCAGCAACGGTGCGTCGGCCGCCAGGGCGCGAATCACACCGATGCGCTGTTGCTGGCCACCCGACAACTCACGCGGGTAGCGGTGCAGGTACTGCTTGGGTTCGAGCTTGATCATGCTCATCAGTTCGCGGGCGCGGTCGTGGCATTTCTGCTTGTCCCAGCCGAGCAGCTTGGGCACCACCACGATGTTTTCTTCGATGGTCATGTTCGGGAACAGGCCGATCTGCTGGATCACGTAGCCGATGTTGCGACGCAGGGTCACTTCATCCAGGTCGGTGGTGTCTTCGCCGTTGATCAGGATCTTGCCCGAGGAGGGCTTGATCAGACGGTTGATCATCTTCAGCGTCGTACTCTTGCCGCAGCCCGAAGGACCGAGGAATACGCAAATTTCGCCTTCGTTGACGGTCAGGCTTACATCGTTGACGGCGGTGACAGTCTTGCCGTTGCTTTGAAAAGTCTTGGACAGGTTTTGAAGTTCGATCATTTGAGCAATCCTTTTGGAGTCAGCGAGCGTTGCAGCCATTGCAGAAGCAGGTCGGCGAAGATGGCCAGGAGACTGACCAGCACGGCGCCGACAATCAGCATCGACATGTCGCTGCGGCTGATGGAAGCCAGAATAAGTACACCCAGGCCACCGGCGCCGATGGTGGCGGCGATGGTCATCACACCGATGTTCATCACCACGGCGGTGCGCACGCCGGCGAGGATCACCGGTACGGCAATCGGCAGTTCGACCATGCGCAGGCGCTGGCCGAAGGTCATGCCGATACCTTTGGCGGCCTCGCGAATGCCCGGCTCGACACCGGTGAGCGCCAGGTAGGTATTACGCATGATCGGCAGCAGGGAGTAGAGGAACACGGCGGTAATCGCCGGCATCGGCCCCAAGCCCTGGCCGAACTTGGAGTAGAACGGCAGCAGCAGGCCGAACAGGGCGATGGAGGGCACTGTGAGCAATACCGTGGCGCTGGCTTGCAAGGGGCCGGCGAGTGTCGGGTAGCGGGTCATCAGCACGCCCAGGGGCACACCGACGACAATCGCGAGGATCACAGCGATACCGACCAGGGTGATGTGCTGCCAGGTCAGGTGCAGGACCTGGGCCCAATCAAGATGGGAAAAGGCGTTCAAAAATTCCATGTCTTCTCCTCGTTAGTTGATTGGATGTTGGCGCAGGAAATCGGCGGCAACGGCGGACGGGCTTTCATGGTCGACGTCGACCCGTGCATTGAGCTGGCGCATGGTTTCGTCGTCGAACAGCGTGGCCAAAGGCTTGAGCTCGGCGGCCAGTTGCGGGTGCTGGTCGAGGTATTCCTGGCGGATCACCGGGGCAGCGGTGTAGTCCGGGAAGTAGTGTTTGTCGTCTTCGAGCAGCTTCAACTTGAACGCGTTGAGGCGACCGTCGGTGGTGTAGACCAGGCCGGCAAACACCTGGCCATTACGCAACGCGGTGTAGACCAGGCCCGCGTCCATCTGCCGGGTGTTCTTGCGCGTCAGGTTCATCTCGTAGAGCTTGACCATGCCCGCCAGACCGTCGGAGCGGTTGGCGAACTCGGTGTCCAGGGCGACCAGGCGGTGTGCCTTGGTGTCTGCGGCCATGGCTTGGGTGAGATCGCTGATGCTGTTGATCTCGGGATGTTCCTGAGCAACCTTCTCCGGCAACGCCAGAGCGTAGGTGTTGCTGAAGCGCGATGGCGACAACCAGACCAGGCCCTTTTTCGCGTCGAGTTCCTTGACCCGTGCGTAGGACTGTTCGCTGTCGAGCTTCTCGTCGATGTGGTTGTAAGCCACCAGCGACACGCCGGTGTATTCCCAGATCAGATCCAGTTGCCCGCTTTCCTGGGCGCTGCGCGCCAGGTTGCTGCCCAGGCCGCCGGTCACGCGGGCGTCGTAGCCCTTGGTGCGCAGGTATTGGGAGGTGATTTCGGCCAGCAGGGTCTGTTCGGTGAATACCCGGGCGCCGATGCGAATCACCGGTTTTTCAGCGGCGTGCGCAGTACCTGCAAACAGCAGGACGCAGCCTAATATCAAGCTTAGTGTTTTCATGTGAGTTCCTGTTTCAGGCCTAAAACGTGGCCAAGCCTCAAGACGGACGTAACCCGCGTTCCAGCCAGAGGCGGCTGGCCATGGTCACCAGACCATCAAGCAGCAATGCGAGCAGCGCGGTGCAGGCGGCGCCGAGCAGCAGTTGCGGCTGGTTGTTCAGGGCAATGCCGGGGAAGATCAGGCTGCCCAGGCTGTTGGCACCGATCAGGAACGCCAGCGGCGCGGTACCGACGTTGATCGCCAGGGCCACCCGTACACCACCGATGATGATCGGCACGGCATTGGGCAATTCCACGCGAAACAGCACCTGGCGCGGGGTCATGCCGATGCCGGTGGCGGCTTCCTTGAGTGAGCCCTGCACATTTTTCAGGCCTTCGTAGGTGTTACGCACGATGGGCAGGAGAGAGGCGAGAAACAACGCGAAGATGGCCGGGCCGCTGCCGATGCCGAGGACGCCGAGGGCGATGGCCAGTACGGCCAGGGGAGGGACGGTGTTGCCGATGTTGAAAATCTGCATGAAGCGTTCTGCGCGCCCGACCATGTTCGGTCGACTGAGCAGGATACCGGCGGGGATCCCCACAATCAGGGCGGCCAGCATGGAGACCAGGACGAGAATCAAATGAGCTTGCAGGTAAAACAATAAATCGTCGCGGTACAATTCGATCGTGTTGATGCCGATCCAATGGACCAGCAGGGCCAGGAGCGCGACGACAACCGCTGCTCCTATAAGCCCTTTGCCATAGCGAATAGCCACAGGCGGACTCCTTTTTTCTTCTGTCGACGAACACATTCACGCGTGGCACGCCATTGCTGGCTGTCAGCGAAATGTGATCGCGAAATGCAGCTCGCCAATGCCGTCAAAAGCGGCATGAGTTCGAGCCATAAGCGCAGCCTCGTCAGGCTAACTTGCTGATTTTCCAGCCCCTGTTCCGAGTGCGTAAGCAGGGGAGTGGACGTCTCTACCTTTTAAAAGGTTCCACACTTGGGAGCATTTAGCCACCCCCAATGGGCTCAACGGTGGTCCGTGCCCTCGCGTTTGCGCTATACTCGCCGCCCTTTTTTGACTCACCTGCCAGGCGATTTCCCATGACCCACCAGGCCGCCGAAGTCGCGAAACGCCGCACTTTCGCCATTATTTCCCACCCCGATGCCGGTAAAACCACCATCACCGAAAAGCTGTTGCTGATGGGCAAGGCAATTGCGGTGGCCGGCACGGTGAAATCGCGTAAATCCGACCGCCATGCGACATCCGACTGGATGGAAATGGAAAAGCAACGGGGTATTTCCATTACCACCTCGGTCATGCAGTTTCCGTATCGCGACCACATGGTCAACCTGCTTGATACCCCGGGCCACGAAGATTTCTCCGAAGACACCTACCGCACCCTGACGGCAGTGGACTCGGCGCTGATGGTGCTCGACGGCGGTAAAGGCGTCGAGCCACGCACCATCGCGTTGATGGACGTGTGCCGGTTGCGCGACACACCGATTGTCAGCTTCATCAACAAACTCGACCGCGATATCCGCGATCCCATCGAGCTGCTGGATGAAATCGAAGCCGTTCTGAAGATCAAGGCCGCGCCGATCACCTGGCCGATTGGTTGCTACCGCGACTTCAAGGGCGTGTATCACCTGGCCGATGACTACATCATCGTCTACACCGCCGGCCACGGGCATGAGCGCACCGATGTGAAAATCATCGAAAAGCTCGACTCCGACGAAGCCCGCGCCCACCTGGGCGACGAGTACGACCGCTTCGTCGACCAGCTGGAACTGGTGCAGGGCGCCTGCCATGAATTCAACCAGCAGGAATTCCTCGACGGTCAGTTGACTCCGGTGTTCTTCGGCACCGCCCTGGGCAACTTCGGCGTCGACCACGTGCTCGACGCCGTGGTGAATTGGGCACCGAAGCCCTTGGCCCGTGTCGCCAACGAGCGCACCGTGGAACCGGTCGAAGAGAAATTCACCGGCTTCGTGTTCAAGATCCAGGCGAACATGGACCCCAAGCACCGCGACCGTATCGCCTTCATGCGTATCTGCTCCGGCCGCTACGAAAAGGGCATGAAGATGCGCCACGTGCGCACCGGCAAGGACGTACGCATCGGCGACGCCCTGACGTTCTTCTCCTCCGAGCGTGAACAGCTCGAAGAAGCCTACGCTGGCGACATCATCGGTTTGCACAACCACGGCACCATCCAGATCGGCGACACCTTCACCGAAGGCGAAGCGCTGGGCTTCACCGGTATCCCGCACTTCGCTCCGGAACTGTTCCGCCGTGTACGCCTGCGCGACCCGCTCAAATCCAAGCAACTGCGCCAGGGCTTGCAGCAGTTGGCGGAAGAGGGCGCCACCCAGGTGTTCTTCCCCGAGCGCAGCAACGACATCATCCTCGGCGCCGTCGGTGTGCTGCAGTTCGATGTGGTCGCCAGCCGCTTGAAAGAGGAATACAAGGTTGAATGCTCCTACGAGCCGATCACCGTGTATTCGGCGCGCTGGATCGAGTGCAGCGATAAGAAAAAACTGGAAGAGTTTTCCAACAAGGCCGTGGAAAACCTGGCGGTGGATGGCGGTGGTCACCTGACCTACCTGGCCCCGACCCGGGTCAACCTGGCGCTGATGGAAGAGCGCTGGCCGGATGTGAAATTCCGCGCGACCCGCGAGCACCATTGATTCAGGGCTCTCATCTTGAGCAACTAGTTAAAAACCCTAAAGATTTTACCTTTAGGGTTTTTTTTTGACTTCGTAAGCGCCTATAAGTCAACTGTGAAGTTTGACAGTAGATTCTTATCGTGTTCAGCCGTTAGATAGACCAGGAGAAGAATGTAAGAACGGTTCTGCTTCTTGAACAGGCAAGGTCGTGTGGCCTACCGTCAGTGCTTATAAGTAGACGTTCAACAGCATGTTTTTGGTTTGGGATTTGAACGCACAGATCTTTCTATCAGTTACCTGGCATGGAGATTGGATCATGGTCAGTCATGAGGAAGAACAGATACACAATGCCACTGGATACTTTGAATATCGTTTTGAAAACGGGGAGCTGGTAATCCCGCCGTATAAGTACGTATATCTTGCAGAGGGGCCGCAACCGATTCTACCGATATTCAAAGGTCGGGATACTGAGAACGGTATTCGTGAAACGGGCTTTACCTTTACATTCGACTCGTATGACTTTTGGGGTGTCGATATTCCTGTCGGTCAGGGATTCCGTGTGGATCATTATGTAGTAGGGGGGCGTACTGAAGTTACGTCGGGTTCTGTGACTGGAATGATAAATTCCTCAGAGAAATCCGGATTTTTTAAGTTTGATCTCCATGTGGATGTTCAGGGCTCGCCAAGACGCGTCGAAGGGTTCTTTATATTGAAGCAGAACGTTACTGTATTATAGTCTCGAAAGGTTCTCTCGCCTGGTTCCAGCATTGGGCAATCAGGTGATGATGGAAGGTGAGCACCATTAAGATCTTGGCGGTTGAGAGAAGGGCGAAGCTGTAATGGCTTCGCCCTTTTTTCGGCATTTGAAATGCAATCAACTGTGGGAGGGGGCTTGCCCCCGATGGCGGTGTATCAGTGACATGTAACGGCCTGGCCCACTGCTATCGGGGGCAAGCCCCCTCCCACATTCTGATCTCTGTAAGGCTGGGAATTGGCGAGAACCCTGCATCGGGTCTAGCGTTCACACACTGACTGCGAAGGAGTCCACCGTGCGAAAGGTTCGATACGTTATTTGTCTGATGCTATTGGCAGGCCCACTGCTGACAACCGTCCCGGCACTGGCCGGCGATGGCACCCCCCAGTGGAAGGACACCGGCCCCGTCACCAAGAAAAAGGCCAACGAGGTCAATTCCGGCAGTTGGAAACCGCAGCCCCAGCCCACAGACGTTAAAGATCCGGAAAACCCGATCAACGAAGGGGAAGACAGTGTGACCTTCGACGACGGCGAAACCTGAGACGCCGCGCTAACCCGAAAAAAAGAAGCCCCTCCCGCCAGGCTGATGCGCAACCTGACGGAAAGGGCTGTAGAACTCACTGACGCCGCATCACCCCTGTAGGAGCGAGCTTGCTCGCGAAGAACGCAAGGGCACTGTGATTAACCAGATGCCCGCGTAATTGTTGACGTTTTTCGCGAGCAAGCTCGCTCCTACATGATTCAGGCCACGAACTGCTCCGCATAGTGGCAAGCCACCTGCCGATTATCCAACGGCCGCAACAGCGGCTCCTCGGTGCTGCAGCGCGCCGTCGCATACGGGCAGCGCTTGTGGAACGCGCAGCCAGGTGGCGGATTCAGCGGGTTGGGCAATTCGCCGACGATCTTGATCTTCGGCTTGTTCGGGTCCGGGTGAATGGTCGGGGTGGCCGACAGCAGCGCCTGGGTGTACGGGTGCAGGGGACGGGCGTAGATGTCTTCCTTGGGGCCCACTTCCACCGGGCGGCCGAGGTACATCACCATCACGTCGTCGGCGACGTGCTGCACCACCGCCAGGTTGTGGGAAATGAACACGTAGGCGGTGTTGAATTCCTGCTGCAAATCCATGAACAGGTTGAGCACCTGGGCCTGGATCGACACGTCCAGCGCCGAGGTCGGTTCGTCCGCCACCAGCACCTTGGGTTGCAGCATCATCGCCCGGGCCAGGGCGATACGCTGGCGCTGGCCACCGGAGAACATGTGCGGGTAGCGCTGATAATGCTCGGGGCGCAGGCCCACTTGCTTCATCATCGCCTGCACTTTTTCGCGGCGTTCGGCGGCGGACAGGTTGGTGTTGATCAGCAGCGGCTCGCCGAGCTGATCACCGACCTTCTGGCGTGGGTTCAACGAGGCGTAGGGGCTCTGGAACACCATCTGCACGTCTTTGCGCAATTGCTTGCGCTGGGCCTTGTCGGCACCGGCGACTTCCTGGCCAGCGATTTTAAGCGAGCCCGAAGACGGTTCTTCGATCAGCGTGAGGGCGCGGGCCAGGGTGGACTTGCCGCAACCCGATTCGCCCACTACGGCGAGGGTCTTGCCGGCTTCGAGTTCGAAGGACACACCATTAAGGGCACGCACCGTGGCGTGGCCCTTGAACAGGCCACGGGACACTTCGTAGTGACGGGTCAGGTCGCGGGCGGTAAGAACGACGGCCATTACGCCACCTCCTGGTTCAAGGGGTAGAAGCAGCGCGCAAGGCTGTTGGTTTTCGGATCAAGGCTTGGGCGCTGAGTGCGGCAGTTTTCCTGCACGTACGGGCAACGCGGCGACAGCAGGCAACCCTGCGGACGGTCATAGCGGCCCGGCACGATGCCCGGCAGGGTGGCCAGCCGCGTGGCGCCCAGGCTGTGTTCCGGAATCGCCTTGAGCAGCGCTTCGCTGTACGGGTGCGCCGGGATATCGAACAGTTGCGGCACCTGGCCAACTTCCACGGCCTGGCCCGCATACATTACGCATACGCGCTGGGCGGTTTCAGCCACTACCGCGAGGTCATGGGTGATCAGCACCAGGCCCATGTTCTGTTCTTTCTGCAGGGCCAGCAGCAGGTCCATGATCTGCGCCTGGATGGTCACGTCCAGGGCGGTGGTCGGTTCGTCGGCGATCAGCAGTTTCGGCTCGCCGGCAATCGCCATGGCGATGGCTACGCGCTGGCTCATACCGCCGGAGAGTTGATGCGGGTAGGCATCCATACGGCTGGCGGCGCCCGGGATTTCAACTTTTTCCAGCAGTTCGATGGCCCGTTTGCGCGCTTGCCGGCCAGACATTTTCAGGTGCAGGCGCAGCACTTCTTCAATCTGGAAACCCACGGTGTAGCTGGGGTTCAGCGCGGTCATCGGGTCCTGGAACACCATCGCCAGGTCTTTGCCGACGATCTGGCGGCGCTGGCGGTTGCTCAGCTTGAGCATGTCCTTGCCGTCGAAATTCAGCGCATCGGCCGTCACGATGCCGGGATGCTCGATCAGGCCCATCAGCGCCATCATGGTCACGGATTTACCCGAGCCCGACTCGCCAACGATTGCCAGGACTTCGCCTTTGTCGACCGAAATGTCGAGGCCATCGACCACCGGCACGGCGGTCTTGTCGCCGAAGCGCACATTGAGATTCTTGATTTCTAACAGTGACATGGGAATCTCCTCAGGCGGCGTTCTTGAGTTTCGGGTCCAGCGCGTCGCGCAGGCCGTCACCCATCAAGTTGATTGCCAGCACGCTGAGCAAAATGGTCAGACCCGGCAGGCTCACGACCCACCAGGCGCGTTCAATGTAGTCACGGGCCGAGGCCAGCATGGTGCCCCACTCAGGCGTTGGCGGTTGGACGCCAAGGCCAAGGAAGCCCAGGGCCGCGGCATCGAGAATCGCCGAGGAAAAGCTCAGGGTCGCCTGTACGATCAGCGGCGCCATGCAGTTGGGCAGCACGGTGATGAACATCAGGCGTGGCAGGCCGGCACCGGCCAGGCGCGCGGCAGTCACGTAGTCGCGGTTCAACTCGCCCATTACCGCAGCGCGGGTCAGGCGCACGTAGGAAGGCAGCGACACGATGGCGATAGCAATTACGGTGTTGATCAGGCCAGGGCCGAGGATCGCGACAATCGCCACAGCCAGCAGCAGCGAGGGCAGGGCCAGCATGATGTCCATCAAACGCATGATGGTCGGGCCGAGCAGCCGCGGGAAGAACCCGGCGAACAGGCCAAGGAGAATGCCCGGAATCAGCGACATCACCACCGACGACAAGCCGATCAGCAGCGACAGGCGCGAACCCTGGATCAGGCGCGAGAGCAGGTCGCGGCCCAGTTCGTCGGTGCCGAGCAGGAACTGCATCTGCCCGCCTTCCAGCCACGCGGGCGGGGTGAGCAGGAAATCGCGGTATTGCTCGCTCGGGTTATGCGGTGCAACCCACGGTGCGAAGATTGCGCAGAACACGATCAGCAGCATGAACAGCAGGCCGGCAACCGCGCCTTTGTTCTTGGAGAAGGCTTGCCAGAATTCTTTGTACGGGGACGGGTACAGCAGGCTCTGATCGACTGCTGACACTGGAGTAGAGGTAGTCATGGTCATGATCTCAGCGCTGGTGACGGATGCGTGGGTTGGCGAAGCCGTAGAGGATGTCCACCACGAAGTTCACCAGGATCACCAGGCAGGCGATCAACAGAATGCCGTTCTGCACCACCGGGTAGTCCCGCGCGCCAATGGCTTCGATCAGCCATTTGCCGATGCCGGGCCACGAGAAGATGGTTTCGGTCAGTACGGCGCCGGCCAGCAGCGTGCCGACTTGCAGGCCGACCACGGTCAGCACCGGGATCAGCGCGTTGCGCAGGCCGTGCACGAACACCACGCGCGCCGGCGACAGGCCCTTGGCCTTGGCGGTGCGTATGTAGTCCTCACGCAGTACTTCGAGCATCGACGAACGGGTCATCCGCGCGATCACTGCCAGCGGGATGGTGCCCAGCACGATGGCCGGCAGAATCAAGTGGTGCAAGGCGTCCCAGAACGCGTCCGGCTCATCGGCCAGCAACGTGTCGATCAGCATGAAACCGGTGCGTGGCTCGATGTCGTAGAGCAGGTCGATACGCCCGGAAACCGGGGTCCAGCCCAGGCTCACCGAGAAGAACATGATCAGGATCAGGCCCCACCAGAAGATCGGCATCGAATAGCCCGCCAGGGAGATGCCCATCACCCCGTGGTCGAACAGGGACCCTCGCTTGAGTGCCGCGATCACCCCGGCCAGCAGGCCCAGAATACCGGCGAACAACAGGGCGGCCATGGACAGTTCCAGGGTCGCCGGAAAGAGTGCGGTGAACTCGGTCCACACGCTGGTGCGGGTGCGCAGGGATTCGCCGAGGTCGCCCTGGGCAAGTTTGCCCACATAGTCCAGGTATTGCGCATACAACGGCTTGTTCAAGCCAAGGCGTTCCATTGCCTGGGCATGCATTTCGGGGTCAACCCGCCGCTCGCCCATCATGACTTCTACGGGGTCGCCTGGAATCATGCGAATCAACGCAAAGGTCAGCAACGTGATGCCGAAGAACGTGGGGATCAATAACCCCAGTCGGCGGGCAATAAAACTAAACATCTTGGTGTATACCTCAATCAGCCGGTTAGGCAGGTTCGGCGCCGTCAATAGCGACGGCGCCGAGCGTTTTTCTTATTTACTTCACCTGGGTGGTGGCGAAGTTATTGTTCGTCAGAGGGCTTTGGGTATAACCCTCGACGTTCTTGCGCATGGCGGTAAACATTTTCGGGTAAGCCATTGGAATCCATGGCTGATCCTTTTCAAACACATCCAGGGCTTGTTCATAGAGTGCGGCGCGCTCAGCGGGTTCAGCGATGGCGCGGGCCTTGTCGATCAAGCCTTGAAATTCTTTGTTACACCAGCGGGCGTAGTTTTCGCCGTTTTTCGCCGCATCGCAACTCAGGTTTGGGGTGAGGAAGTTGTCCGGGTCCCCGTTATCCCCGGCCCAGCCGGCGGAAACCATGTCGTGTTCGCCGGCTTTGGCGCGCTTGAGCATCTCGCCCCATTCCATGACCTTGATATTGACCTTCAGGCCAATCTGCGCCAGATCCGCCTGCATGCGCTGCGCGCCGAGCATCGGGTTGGGATTGGTCGGGCCACCGCCGTTACGGGTGAACAGCGTGAACTCGGTGCCTTCCGGTACGCCGGCTTCCTTGAGCAGGGCGCGGGCTTTGTCGAGGTCGCGGGGCGGGTTCTTGAGCTTGTCATTGAAGCCCAGCAAGGTCGGTGGATACGGGCCGGTGCCGACGACTGCGTTGCCTTTGCCGTACAAGGCGTCGGTGTAGCCGGCCTTGTCGAACGCAATGTTGATCGCGTGACGTACCCGTGGGTCGCTCATGTACTTGTGGGTAGTGTTCAGGGCGGTGTAGCTGGTGGTCATGGCCGCCAGCTCATCCACTTTCAGGTTCGGATCTTTCTTGATACTCGGCAGATCATCCGGCTTGGGATAAAGCGCGATTTGGCATTCGTTGGCCTTGAGCTTTTGCAGGCGCACATTGTTGTCGACCGCAATGGCCAGGATCAACGGGTCGGCCGGCGGCTTGCCACGGAAGTATTCCGGGTTGGCCTTGAAGCGCACCTGAGCGTCTTTCTGATAGCGGATGAAGATGAACGGGCCGGTGCCGATCGGCTTGCTGTTGAGTTCGTCGGTCTTGCCGGCGGCGAGCAGCTTGTCGGCGTATTCGGCGGAGTGGATAGCGGTGAACGGCATTGCGACATCGGCCAGGAACGGTGCTTCAGGGCGCGTCAGGGTGAAGACCACGGTGTGGTCGTCAACCTTCTCGACACTCTTGAGCAGTTCCTTGAAACCCATGCTTTCAAAATAAGGGAAACCGGTGGTGGACTTGTTATGCCACGGGTGTTTCGGGTCCAACTGGCGCTGGAAGCTCCACAGCACATCGTCGGCATTCAAGTTGCGCGTGGGCTTGAAGTAATCGGTAGTGTGGAACTTGACGTCGTCGCGCAGGTGGAACGTATAGGTCAGGCCGTCATCACTGATGTCCCAGGACTTGGCGAGCGCTGGAACCACTTCGGTGGTGCCGGGCTTGAAGTCCACCAGGCGGTTGAACATGGTTTCGGCAGCGGCGTCAGCGGTCACGGCGGTGGTGTACAGGACCGGGTCGAAACCTTCCGGGCTGGCTTCGGTGCAGACCACCAGCGGTTTGGCCGAAACGCCGATCGCCACGCTCAGCAGCGCAGCGGCCATGGCAGCTTGTAACGGGAGCATTTTCATTCAGAGCCCTCTGCAATCGATGGAGCCAGAAACGCGAAGACGGCGGGCTCGTCCTGAGCCCGCCGCTTACCTGGCGCTAATTAAAGAATGTTGAACGGGATGGTGGTGACCAGACGGAACTCTTTGATGCTGCCGTCGGACTGGAACTCGCTGCCACGGTGCTCAACATACGTTGCGCGCACGGTAGTGGCTTTGAGTGGGCCGCTTTGCAGGGCGTAAGAGGCGCCTACACCGTATTCCTGGTGTTTCTCGCCGTCCTGGGACTGAATGCCGTCGTAGGCGAACTTGGCGCGACCGTTGTTGCCGGTGTAGTGAGTACCGTCGATGCCCCAGCCGCGGGCCGAGTAGGCGTTGAACTTCAGGCCTGGCACGCCGTATTCGGCCATGTTGATGGCATAGGCGATCTGCAGCGATTTCTCGTTCGGGCCGTTGAAGTCAGACGTCAGGGAGTTGGCCAGGTAGATGCCGTTGGTTTCGTGCAGGTAGTCGAAGTACTCGTTACCGTTCACTTGCTGGTAGCCGAAGGTCAGGCTGTGGGCCTGGTGAGTCAGGCCCAGGGACAGGGAGAAGGTATCGTTGTCGATTTCCCCCATCTCTTTTTTGCCTTCATCGACCGTCTTGTAGTAGTTGAAGCCGGTGGTCAGGCCCAGTTGTTGAGCGTCGCCCAATTCGTGGGTGGCGCCGAAGTAGTACTGGTTCCAGAAGTCCTTCACGTTGGCGGCGAAGAAGCTGGTCTTCAGGCTTTTCAGCGGCTGGTAGTTCACACCCAGGGTGGAGACTTTGTCGGTTTCTGCGCCGTTGCCGTATTCGCTGCGGAATTTCGACAGGCTCTGTTCGCTACGCGGGGAAACGCGGTCAAACACGCCGCCCTGGAACGACAGGTTGCTGAACTCTTCGCTGTTGAAGCTCACACCCTGGAAGCTTGAAGGCAGCGCACGGTTGCCGATGGTGTCGACGATGCCGCTGCTGAAATTCTGGCGACCGGCGGTCAGTGTGGTGTTGGACACGCGGAACTGCACGTTGGCCAGGCCCAGTTTGCTCCACTGGTCGACGGCGTCACCGTTGGAATCGGCCAGGGTGCGGTTGGAGCCGCCCTTGATATCACGCTTGCTGCGGTCCAGGACCAGCGCGTTGTACACCGCCACTTCGGTCTTGACGCCGACAGTGCCCTGGGTGAAACCCGAGCTGGCGTTGAGGATGGTGCCCTGCACCCAGTTGGTACGGTTGCGGTCGGTCAGGGTTTGGCCATGCTTCTGGTAAGCGAAGGTGCCCCCACGGTATTTGCTTTCATGGGAGTACCAGTTACGCGTGGTGCCGCCCAGGCTGAAATCTTCGATGAAGCCCTTGGCCTCGCTTTGGGCGCTGGTGCCGGCCAGAGTGGTAGGAACGAAGTCCTGGCTCTGCGTTTCAGCGTAGGCGGTGGCCGTGATGCTGCTGATGGCCAGGGCCAGAAGCGCTTTGCTGCTCAGTTTCATGGGTGAAGCTCCTTTGGTTCTCTTTTTTATGCCGGTCTTTTTAGGTGAACCGGCTATTGGGTGTGTAACTCGTTCAAGCTATTGCAAACGTTTGCCGTAGGAAAAATCCCAACAAAAGGCTGCACGTTTGCCGCAGGGCCTACGTCGCCCTGCGCAATCCGGTTATTTTTTTTATGGGGTGATACTGACGCCCGAGAACACGTTGCGGCCGAAGGGGCTCACTTTGAAACCTTCGACTTTGGCGCTCAACGGCTGGTTGACCGTCGAATGGGCGACTGGCGTGATCGGCACCTGCTGCTTGAGCAGTTGCTGCGCCTGTTTGTACAGAACAGTCCTTTGTTCGCGGTCGGTGACGACCTTGGCTTGCTTGATCAGCTTGTCGTACGCCGGGTCACACCACATGGAGTAGTTGTTCCCGCCGATGGCGTCGCAGCTGTAGAGGGTGCCCAGCCAGTTGTCCGGGTCACCGTTGTCGCCGGTCCAGCCGATCAGGCTGACATCGTGCTCACCGTTCTTGGTGCGCTTGATGTATTCGCCCCATTCGTAGCTGACGATCTTCACTTTCAGGCCGATCTTGGCCCAATCGTTCTGCAGCATTTCAGCCATCAGCTTGGCGTTGGGGTTGTACGGACGTTGTACCGGCATCGCCCAGAGGGTGATCTCGGTGCCTTCCTTCACGCCGGCGGCCTTGAGCAGTTCCTTGGCTTTTTCCGGATTGTAGGCGGCGTCCTTGATGCTGTCGTCGTAGGACCACTGGGTCGGCGGCATGGCGTTCACTGCCAGTTGCCCCGCACCCTGGTACACGGCGTTGAGGATGCTCTGCTTGTTCACCGCCATGTCCAGCGCCTGGCGCACTTCAAGCTGGTCGAATGGCTTGTGGCGCACGTTGTAGGCGATGTAGCCGAGGTTGAAGCCCGGCTTGGTCAGCAGTTGCAGGTTCGGGTCGGCCTTGAGCGCGTCGACATCGGCAGGGCGCGGGTGCAGGGTGACCTGGCACTCGCCGGCCTTGAGCTTCTGCACACGCACCGAAGCGTCGGTGTTGATGGCGAAGATCAGTTGGTCGAGCTTGACCCTGCTCGGGTCCCAGTACTGTTTGTTCGCCACGTAGCGAATCTGCGAGTCTTTCTGGTAACGCTGGAACACAAACGGGCCGGTGCCGATCGGCTTCTGGTTGATATCGCTGGGTTTGCCTTCCTTGAGCAACTGCTCGGCATACTCGGCGGAGAGGATCGCGGCGAAGCTCATGGCGATGTTTTGCACGAACGCGGCGTCGACCGTGTTCAAGGTGATCACCACGGTGTGCGGATCGGTTTTTTCGACCTTGGCGATGTTCTTGTTCAGGCTCATCCCGTTGAAGTAGGGGAACTCGGTAGGGTAGGCCTTGCGAAACGGATGGTCGGGGTCAAGCATGCGGTTGAAGGTGAACAGCACGTCGTCGGCGTTGAAGTCGCGCGTCGGCTTGAATTCCTTGTTGCTGTGGAACTTCACCCCTTCACGCAGGTGAAACGTGTAGGTCAGCCCGTCTTCGGAAATATCCCATTTGGTTGCCAGCCCAGGCACTACGTCAGTTGCGCCTTTTTCGAACTCGACCAGGCGGTTGTACAACGGCTCTGCGGCATCGTTGTCGGTGGCGGTGGTGTATTGCGCGGTGTCAAAGCCTGCCGGGCTGCCCTCGGAGCAGAACACCAGGCTCTTCTTGTCGGCGGCTTGAGCCATGGTGGCCACGGCCAGAAGGCTGGTGGCAAACAGTGCGGATAGAACGGTGGTATGGCGCATGACGATCCCGATCCTTGTTTGTAGTTATCAACAGCGAGCGATCCCACTGGCCACAGCCAGGGAGACATCACTGATCCCACACACAGCGAGTTCCTTTCTCAAATTTGGGCCTCTGCTGTCCTACGACGTTATGGGTCGCGGACTTCACAGTAAATACGCCAAATCGGATTGACCTTGTAGGTAACGGAGACATGAAGCGCAGTTCATTACTGTAGGACAGCAGCGCTTAAAATGTGGTCTGTTTCCTACGGTCCAGGCGGATGAAATAACGGCGACGTTGTGACACGTCGCCGTTATTGATCCTTACTTGCCGCTTACGCTGACGCCGTAGAAGGAGTTCAAGCCAAACGGGCTGATCTTGAAGTCCTGCACGGTGTTGCGCATGGGTTGATACACCGTCGAGTGCGCGATAGGTGTCATCGGAACTGCGTCTTTCAGAACATGTTGCGCCTGCTTGTACAGCTCGGTGCGTTTGGCGACATCCGAGGTTTTCTTGGCTTCTTTCACGATGCCGTCGAATTTCTTGTCGCACCACTTGGAGAAGTTGTTGCCCGACAGCGAGTCGCAGCCGAACAGCACGTTCAGCCAGTTGTCCGGGTCACCATTGTCGCCGCTCCAGCCAATGATCATGGCCTGGTTCTCGCCGCCCTTGGAGCGCTTGATGTATTCGCCCCATTCGTAGCTGGTGATCTTGACCTTCAAGCCGATCTTGGACCAGTCGTTCTGCAGCATCTCGGCCATCAGTTTGGCGTTCGGGTTGTACGGACGCTGAACCGGCATGGCCCACAGCACGATCTCGGTGCCTTCCTTGATGCCGGCTTCCTTGAGCAGCGCCTTGGCTTTCTCAGGATTGTAGGCGGCGTCCTTGATGGTGGTGTCGTAGGACCATTGGGTCGGCGGCATGGCGTTGACGGCCAATTGACCGGCACCCTGGTACACCGAGTCGATGATCTGCTGCTTGTTCACCGACATGTCCAGCGCCTGACGTACGCGCAGGTCCGCCAGCGGGTTTGGCTGATCGCTGCCCTTGACCTTGTCCATCACGTTGTAGGCCACGTAGCCCAGGTTGAAACCGGCCTGGTGCGGCAGTTTCAGGTCTTTGTCTTCACCCAGCGCCTTGAGGTCGGCCGGACGTGGGAACAGGGTGACCTGGCATTCGTTTTTCTTGAGCTTCTGGATACGCACCGACGGATCAGTGGTGATGGCGAAGATCAGGTTATCGATCTTCACGTCATCAGGTTTCCAGTAGTCCTTGTTGCCGGTATAGCGAATGTTCGAGTCTTTCTGGTAGCTCTTGAACACGAACGGACCCGTACCGACCGGCTTCTGGTTGATGTCGGCGGGTTTGCCTTCCTTCAACAATTGCGCGGCGTATTCGGCGGATTGGATCGAGGCGAAGCTCATTGCCATGTTCTGAATGAACGCGGCGTCCACGGTGCCAAGGGTGAACTTGACGGTGTGGTCATCGATTTTCTCGATGTTCTTGATGTTGGTGTCCATCCCCATGTCCGTGAAATACGGGAACTCGGTAGGGTAGGCCTTACGGAATGGATCGTCTTTATTGATCATCCGGTTAAACGTGAACAGTACGTCGTCGGCCGAAAATTCACGAGTCGGCTTGAAGTACGGTGTGGTGTGGAACTTGACGCCTTCGCGCAGGTGGAAGGTATACGTCAGGCCGTCAGGGGACACGTCCCAGCTGGTGGCAAGGCCAGGCACCACGGCGGTGCCGCCGCGTTCGAACTGGCTCAGGCGGTTGAACATGGTTTCGGCCGAGGCATCGAAGTCTGTTCCGGTGGTGTACTGGCCTGGGTCAAAACCGGCCGGGCTCCCTTCGGAGCAGAACACCAGGTTAGTTGCCGCTTGGGCAAATGGGGCTGCGGCCATAAGGCCAGCGCTCACTAATAACGGAAGGACTGCGTGTTTAAGCATGTTGGCCTCATGATTTGTTGTCATTTTTGGTGGTGAGGGCGACCTCGTGAGTCGGCCTGCGGATACTTATGCAGGCGCCATACCCATTGCAAGATGTTGAACGGTTGCAAGCGCCAAACAGTGGGACGAGCGTACAAGAATGTCGCATTTATGAAAGTTTCGACATAATTTGTCTGTTTGACGGGTTTTTTCGGTGCGTCGGGCGCACCGGAAAAGCCCAAACGAGGCGTCTAGCGCACTCGATTGGGGCGTTGTTGTTACTTATCTAGACTCACACCATAGAACGGTGTCAGCCCGAACGGGCTGATCTTGAAGTCGCGCACTTGCTTGCGCATTGGCTGGAAAACCGTAGAGTTCGCAATAGGCGTTATAGGTACTTGTTCCTTAAGGATTTTTTGCGCCTGTTGATACCACTTGATGCGCTGTTCGCGATCGTTGCTGACCTTGGCCTGCTGCACCAGCTTGTCATACGCCGGGTTACACCACTTGGCGTAGTTGCTGCCCTTGACCGCGGCACAACTGTAGAGCACGCCGAGCCAGTTATCGGGGTCGCCGTTGTCGCCGGTCCAGCCATAAATCATCGCGTCATGTTCACCATTTTTGGCGCGCTTGATGTATTCGCCCCACTCATAGCTGACGATATTGGCCTTGATGCCGACCTTGGCCCAATCCTGTTGGATCATTTGTGCCGACATGCGCGCATTCGGGTTGGAGGCGCGTTGCACGGTCATCGCCCAGAGATTGATGGTGGTACCTGGTGCAACCCCTGCTTCTTTTAGTAGCGCCCGGGCCTTGGTCGGATCGTAAGGCGCATCCTTGATGGCCGGGTCATAAGACCACTGCGCCGGTGGCAGTGCGTTCTGCGCCAATTGTCCGGCACCCTGGTAAACCGCCTTGATGATCGCAGGCTTGTCGATGGCCATATCCAGGGCCTGGCGCACTTTGAGCTGATCCAGCGGCGCATGGGTGACGTTGTACGCCAGGAAACCCAGGTTCAAGCCAGCCTGCTGGAGCACTCGCAAGTCAGGGTCCTGCTTCATCACCTCGATGTCGGCGGGGCGCGGGTAGCCGCTGACCTGGCATTCGCCGGCCTTGAGTTTCTGCAGGCGCGCGGCGGCGTCCGGGGTAATGGCGAATACCAGGTTGTCGAGTTTCACATCCTCGGGTTTCCAATACTGTTTATTGGCGGCGTAGCGGATCTGCGAGTCTTTCTGGTAGCGCTTGAACACGAACGGTCCGGTGCCCACCGGTTTCTGATTGATGTCCTCGGCCTTGCCTTGCTTGAGGAGCTGGGCGGCGTACTCGGCCGATTGCACCGAGGCGAAACTCATGGCCAGGTTCTGCACGAACGAGGCATCGACGTTGTTCAGGTTGAAGCGCACGGTGTGGTCGTCGAGTTTGTCGACGCTTTTGATCGTGGTGTTCAGGCCCATGTCGGTGAAGTAGGGCGATTCGGAGGGGTAGGCCTTGCGAAACGGGCTCTCGGCATCCAGCAGGCGGGTGAAGGTAAACACCACATCATCGGCGTTGAAGTCGCGGGTCGGGGTGAAGAAGTCGGTGGTGTGAAACTTGACGCCATCGCGCAAGTGGAAGGTGTAGGTGAGGCCGTCTTCGGACACATCCCAGCGGGTGGCGAGGCCGGGCTCGACTTCGGTGCCGCCACGCTTGAACTGGGTGAGGCGGTTGAACACGGTTTCGGCGGAGGCGTCAAAGTCGGTGCCGCTGGTGTATTGGCTGGGGTCGAAGCCGGCGGGGCTGGCTTCGGAGCAGTACACCAGGGTGGTGGAGGCGTTGGCCAGCGGCATAAAGGCCAGCAGGCCTGCGGCAAGGAGGAGCGGTTTGAAGGCAATTCTGTCCATGGAGACCCCTGAAATCGCAACCCTGTAAAAGCTGCGCAAATGAAAACGGCGGTCACCGAGGTTACCGCCGTTCAGGGTTGTCAGGTAGGGGTCACTGCATCTGCACTTCAATCACGCCGTCTGCACTCATGTTGACCTGGCTGGTGCCGGCCTCCACTTCAGGCGTGGGCGCTGAATCGGCCATCGCCGCTTTCATCATCATGGCGCCGCGTGCGTAGGGCATCGGATAGCCGTTGGTGTTGAAATTCAGGTTGACGATTTTGTAACCCTTGCCGCCGAGTGCATCGGTTGCCAGTTGCGCACGGGCCTTGAACGCTGCGACCGCGTCTTTGAGCATCGCATCTTCGCTGGCCTTGCGCGTGCTGTCAGCGATGGCGAAGTCCATGCTGTCCATTTTCAGAGTGTTCAACAGCTCGCCGGTGAGTTTGGACAGCGCCGGGAAGTCCGCGCTTTCCAGGCGCAGTTCGGCGCGTTCACGCCAGCCGGTGATTTTCTGGTTCTTGCTGTCGTAGATCGGGTAGCTGTTGCGGCTGCCTTGGCGCAGGGTCACGGCCTTGACTTCGCGGGCCTGGCCCAGGGCAGTGTTGATGCTGGTGGTGATTTCGGCGGCGAGCTTGGCCGGGTCGGCGTTCTGCGATTCGGTGTAGAGGGTCACGATCATCTTGTCGCGCGCCACTTCCTGGCTGACTTCGGCCCGCAGGGAGATCTGGTTGTAATGCAGTTCATCGGCGGCCATGGCCGGCAGGCTGGCCAGGGCGCTGGCGCCGAGGGTGAGGACAGCGGCACTGCGAATGAAACGGGACATGAAAGCTCCTTGAGATTGTCGTGTTCGGTATGACTGTAGACGGTGGGATCGGGTTCTTCGGGTTTAGGGATTTGTAAAAAGTTTCAAGCTGCAAGCTGCAAGCTACAAGCTACAAGTGAAAGCGAAGTTGACTTGCAGCTTGCAGCTTCTGTCTTATAGCTGCAGCGCCCACTGCGTCAAAGAGCCACACACCCAATGCCGGGGCGCTGCTTCGTTTATACTCGTGCCGATCCGCCTGCAGCGCTCATCGGGAGAGCTCATGCTCGCCGCCGTAAAACTGACTTCCGCCACCCGCCAGAACCTCTGGCGCCTGACGTTCATTCGCACCCTGGTATTGGCCGCACAAGCCGGTTCCGTCGGGCTTGCCTATTGGTTCGACCTGCTACCGCTGCCCTGGCTGCAACTGGCCGTGACCCTCGGCTTCTCCAGCGTGCTGTGTGCGTTTACCGCCATCCGCTTGCGTACCACCTGGCCGGTCACCGAGTTGGAATACGCGCTGCAATTGGCCTGCGACCTGTTTATCCACAGTGTGTTGCTGTACTTCTCTGGCGGTTCCACCAACCCGTTTGTGTCTTATTACCTGGTGCCACTGACCATTGCCGCCGTGACCTTGCCTTGGCGCTATTCGGTGGTGCTGTCGGGCATTGCGCTGACGCTGTACACGCTGCTGCTGGCGCAATTCTATCCCTTGCAAACCTTTCCGATCGCTCGGGAAAATCTGCAGATCTACGGGATGTGGCTCAGCTTTGCCTTGTCTGCCGCCGTCATCACGTTTTTTGCCGCGCGCATGGCCGAAGAGTTGCGCCGTCAGGAAGAGCTGCGCGCGATTCGCCGCGAAGAAGGCCTGCGCGACCAGCAATTGCTGGCGGTCGCCACGCAGGCGGCAGGTGCCGCCCATGAGCTGGGCACGCCGCTGGCGACCATGAGCGTGCTACTCAAGGAAATGACCCAGGACCATCACGACCCGGCGTTGCAGGATGACCTGAGCGTGCTGCAGGAACAGGTCAAGCAGTGCAAGTTGACCCTGCAGCAACTGGTACGCGCCGCCGAAGCCAATCGGCGTCTGGCGGTAGAGATGCAGGATGTCACCCAGTGGCTTGACGAAGCCCTGAACCGCTGGCACTTGATGCGCCCCGAAGCCAGTTACCGTTTCAGCCTGTTGGGCCAGGGCAGTGTGCCGCGCATGGCGCCGCCGCCGGATCTCACCCAGGCCTTGCTCAACCTGTTGAACAATGCCGCCGACGCCTGCCCTGAAGGCCTCGGCGTGCAGCTGGACTGGGACGCGGAAAACGTCACCATCAGCATTCGTGACCACGGCGCGGGCGTGCCGCTGGCCATCGCCGAGCAGATCGGCAAACCCTTCTTTACCACCAAGGGCAAAGGTTTCGGCCTCGGCCTGTTTTTGAGCAAGGCCAGCGTGACCCGCGCGGGCGGCTCAGTGAAGCTCTATAGTCATGAGGAAGGCGGCACGCTCACCGAGCTGCGCCTGCCCCGTGTCGCACGAGGAGATATCGATGAGTGACGAGATCCAAGTCGAAGGCGAAGAACTGCCGCACCTGTTGCTGGTAGATGATGACGCCACCTTTACCCGCGTGATGGCGCGCGCCATGAGCCGTCGCGGCTTTCGCGTCAGCACCGCAGGCTCAGCCGAAGAGGGCTTTACCATCGCCCAGGCCGACCTGCCGGACTACGCCGCGCTCGACCTGAAAATGGACGGCGACTCGGGCCTGGTGCTGTTGCCCAAGCTGCTCGAACTTGACCCGGAAATGCGCGTGGTGATCCTCACCGGCTATTCCAGCATCGCCACTGCCGTCGAAGCCATCAAGCGTGGCGCCTGCAACTACCTGTGCAAGCCGGCGGATGCCGATGACGTGCTCGCCGCGCTGCTGTCCGAGCACGCCGACCTCGATACCCTGGTGCCGGAAAACCCCATGTCGGTGGACCGCCTGCAATGGGAACACATCCAGCGCGTGCTGACCGAGCACGAAGGCAACATCTCCGCCACTGCTCGCGCGTTGGGCATGCACCGCCGTACCTTGCAACGTAAATTGCAGAAGCGCCCGGTACGGCGCTGAACGAACACTGAACAAGCTGCTTCAGGCCGCACGGAGCCCTGAACCGATCGCCTCTGATCGGTTCAAACGCCTGTCATATTTCCCTACCGAGCCTGAACGATGAATCAGAACGCTGAGTACTCCGCGGTCAATGATGCGGTGCGCGGGCAATTCTTCCGCCGAACCTGGGCGATGATCACGCCGTATTGGCGCAGTGAAGAGAAGGGCAGGGCCTGGTTGCTGCTGGCCGCCGTGATTGGTTTGTCGCTGTTCAGCGTGGCGATCTCGGTGTGGATCAACCACTGGTACAAGGATTTCTACAACGCGCTGGAGAAGAAGGACACGGCGGCTTTCTGGCAATTGATCGGTTACTTCGGCGGCATTGCGGCCGTGGCGATCCTGGGCGCGGTGTACCGCTTGTACCTGACCCAGATGCTCACCATCCGCTGGCGTGCCTGGCTGACCGAACAGCACTTCGCACGCTGGCTCGCCCACAAGAACTACTACCAGCTGGAGCAGGGCGGCTACACCGATAACCCGGACCAGCGGATTTCCGAAGACCTCAATACGTTCACCTCCAGCACCTTGAGCCTGGGCCTGGGGCTGTTGCGCAACGTGGTCAGCGTGGTGTCGTTCTCGATCATCCTGTGGGGCGTGTCGGGCAGCATCGAGGTGTTCGGCCTCACCATTCCCGGCTACATGTTCTGGTGCGCGCTGCTGTATGCCGCCGTGGGCAGTTGGCTGACGCATTTGATCGGCCGCCGCTTGATCGGCCTGAGCAACCAGCAACAGCGCTTCGAAGCGGACTTGCGCTTTTCCATGGTGCGGGTACGTGAGAATGCCGAGAGTATCGCCCTGTACAACGGTGAACCGAACGAGAGGCAACGCCTGAGCACGCGTTTCTGCCAGGTCTGGCACAACTTCTGGGACATCATGAAAGTGTCCAAGCGCCTGACCTTTTTCACCTCCGGCTACAGCCAGATTGCGATCATCTTCCCGTTTATCGTCGCCGCGCCGCGCTACTTCACCGGCAAGATCGAGCTGGGCGAGCTGATGCAAATCAATTCGGCGTTCGGCAACGTGCAGGAGAACTTCAGCTGGTTTATCAACGCCTATTCGGAACTGGCAACCTGGCGCGCCACCAGCGATCGTCTGTTGAGCTTCCAGCAGGCGATGAGCGACAACGAGCAACGGGCCCCGGCCATTGATGTGCGCCCTGAAGGCGAGCGTCTGGTGATCAGGGATCTGGGCATGGACCTGGCTGACGGCCGTCACTTGCTCACCGATGCCGACATGACTGTGGAACCCGGCCAGCGCGTGATGCTCAGCGGGCGTTCCGGCAGCGGTAAAAGTACGCTGCTGCGCGCAATGGGCGACTTGTGGCCGGCAGGCCATGGCAGCATTCGTCTACCGGCGACGCGCTATCTGTTTCTGCCGCAGAAGCCGTATTTACCGATTGGCACGTTGAAAGCGGTGTTGAGTTATCCACAGGACGACAACGCTTACCCGGCGCAACGTTATGCACAGGTGCTGGAAACCTGCCGCTTGCCGCATCTGGTTGGTCGCCTTGATGAAGCCAATCACTGGCAGCGCATGCTCTCGCCGGGCGAACAGCAGCGCCTGGCCTTTGCCCGCGCCTTGTTGTTCGCGCCGCAATGGCTGTACATGGACGAAGCCACCTCGGCCATGGATGAAGAGGATGAGGCAAGGTTGTATCAGGCGCTGATCGATGAGCTGCCGGGGCTGAGCATCGTCAGCGTGGGTCATCGCAGCAGCCTCAAGCGCTTCCACGGGCGGCATGTGCGGATCGAGGGTGGGCGGTTGCAGGAGCAGCAACCGGCCTGAGGACAAACTCGGTCAGTGTGGGAGGGGGCTTGCCCCCGATGGCGGTCTGTCAGTCACCTGATTCGGGTCTGACACACTGCAATCGGGAGCAAGCCCCTCCCACATTGAATCTCCAGTGTCAGGAAAACCGAGCCCCAACAAAAAGCCCGGCTGATCGGCGATCAGCCGGGCTTTTCAATGGTTTGAAGATGTATTACTTCTTCAAGCCGTAATGCTCATCCAGCATACCTGGAGCGTCCGGCGTTTTTGGCGCGTAGTCCCGCGGCGGTTCCTGGTTTTCCCGGGGCGGGGTCAGGCGTTCCCGCGGGGTTTGCGGTGCATCGGAATGCAGCGCGGCCAGCAGGCGCTGGCGGGTGATGTCGTCGAGGGCCAGGCGGTTTGCGCCATCGGCGAGGTGATCCTGTACTTCCTGGTAGCTCTGGGTGAGCTTCTTGACCAGGGTCGCGGTGCTGTTGAAGTGGGTAACAACCTCGTTCTGATAACTGTCAAAACGTTCCTGAATGTCATCCAGCTGACGTTGCGTGCGGTTAGGCGCGGCATTCGGCAGCAGGCGAGCAACCAGGAATCCAATGGCGACACCGGCAACCAGGGCAAGAGTCGGCAACAACCAAACTAAGAGCGAGTGTTCCACGAGTCCTTCCTCTATAAACGGCTTTGCTTTACGTTAACGGCTCAAACCTGCGCTGTATACCGCGATTAAGCTCGCAATGATGCCATGCACAGACTTTTAGCTAGACGAGTCGACCCCTTGAGAGGTCACGGAGTTCATCCTTGCTCATGCGTGAAACCCCCGTTTTGATCGATGGCCCGGTGGGTCAACTGGAAGCCCTGTATCTGGATCACCCCGAACCACGTGGCCTGGCGCTGATCTGCCACCCCAACCCGGTGCAGGGCGGGACCATGCTCAATAAAGTGGTGTCGACCCTGCAGCGCACCGCGCGCGATGCCGGTTTGATTACGTTGCGTTTCAATTATCGTGGCGTCGGCGCCAGCGCCGGTTCCCACGATATGGCCAGCGGTGAAGTCGACGATGCCGAAGCGGCCGCCACCTGGTTGCGGGAAAAACACCCGCAGTTGCCGCTGACCCTGCTGGGGTTTTCCTTCGGTGGCTATGTGGCCGCAAGCCTGGGTGGCCGCCTGGAAGCCAAGGGTGAAAAGCTTGCGCACCTGTTCATGGTCGCCGCTGCCGTGATGCGTCTGCGCGAGACCGATGTGCTGCCACAGGGTTGCCCGTTGACCCTGATCCAGCCGGAAACCGATGAAGTGGTCGACCCGCAAATCGTCTACGACTGGTCCGCCGCCTTGAATCGCCCCCATGAGCTGCTGAAAGTGGCAGAATGCGGACACTTTTTTCATGGCAAGCTGACCGATCTCAAGGATCTGGTGCTGCCACGCCTTTCGAATTGACGACAAGCGATCACCCATGACGACCCGTACCCGCATCCTCACCGGCATTACCACCACCGGCACGCCGCACCTGGGCAACTACGCCGGTGCGATCCGCCCGGCGATCCTTGCCAGCCAGGACGCCAATGCCGACTCCTTCTACTTCCTGGCCGACTACCACGCCCTGATCAAATGCGATGACCCGCAGCGCATCCAGCGCTCGCGTATGGAAATCGCCGCGACCTGGCTGGCCGGTGGCCTGGATGTGAACCGAGTGACGTTCTATCGCCAGTCCGACATCCCCGAGATCCCCGAACTGACCTGGCTGCTGACCTGTGTGGCCGCCAAGGGCCTGCTCAACCGCGCCCACGCCTACAAAGCGTCGGTGGACAAAAACGTGGAGAGCGGCGAAGACCCGGACGCGGGCATCAGCATGGGCCTGTACAGCTACCCGGTGCTGATGGCGGCGGACATCCTGATGTTCAACGCGCACAAGGTGCCGGTCGGTCGCGACCAGATCCAGCACGTGGAAATGGCCCGCGACATCGGCCAGCGTTTCAACCACCTGTTCGGCAACGGTAAAGAATTCTTCACCATGCCTGAAGCGTTGATCGAAGAAAGCGTCGCCACCTTGCCGGGCCTGGATGGCCGCAAGATGTCCAAGAGCTATGACAACACCATCCCGTTGTTCACCAGCGCCAAGGACATGAAGGACGCGATCTCGCGGATCGTCACCGATTCGCGCGCGCCCGGCGAGGCCAAGGACCCGGACAATTCCCACTTGTTCACCCTGTACCAGGCGTTTGCGAGCAAGGCCCAGGAGGAAGAATTCCGTGGCGACCTGCTGCAAGGCCTGGGCTGGGGTGAAGCGAAGAATCGTCTGTTCCAGCTGCTGGACGGTCAACTGAGTGAAGCGCGCGAGCGCTACCACCAACTGATGTCGCGCCCCTCGGACATGGAAGACCTGCTGCTGATCGGCGCGAAAAAAGCCCGAGCCGTGGCGGCGCCGTTCCTGGCTGAGCTGCGCGAAGCGGTGGGCCTGCGCTCGTTCGTCAACCAGGCGGCGGCGCCGGTCGCAACCAAGAAGAAAACAGCGAAGGCTGCGCGCTTCGTGAGCTTTCGTGAAGACGACGGCAGCTTCCGCTTCCGCCTGTTGGCGGCCGATGGCGAGCAGTTGCTGCTGTCGCGCAACTTCGCCGACGGCAAAGCGGCTGGCGCGGTGACCAAGCAACTGCAAAGCGGCGATGCGCTGGACGTACGCACCGAGGCCCAGCGCTTCAGCGTATGGCTGGACGACGCCGCTGTGGCCGACAGCGCCGAGTTCGCCGACAGCGCCTCCCGCGATGCCGCCATCGCCGCGTTGCGCGTCGCGTTGGCCCCTTCCGAGGATTAACCCGACCAAGGGTTGATTGCCATTATCCAGGGCCGTCGTTACAGTGACGGCCCGTTTTTGTTGCCTTGCTAACGAAATTATGACGCCCCTAGAACGATATCAAGCTGATCTGAAACGCCCTGACTTCTTCCATGACGCGGCCCAGGAAAATGCGGTGCGTCATTTGCAGCGCCTGTATGACGACCTGGTCGCGGCCTCGCAAACCAAGCCGGGGATGTTCAGCAAGCTGTTTGGCAAAAAAGACCACGCGCCGGTCAAGGGCCTGTACTTCTGGGGTGGCGTCGGCCGGGGCAAGACTTACCTGGTGGACACCTTCTTCGAAGCGCTGCCGTTCAAGGAAAAGGTGCGGACTCACTTCCACCGCTTCATGAAGCGTGTGCACGAAGAGATGAAGACCCTGCCGGGGGAAAAGAACCCGCTGACGATCATTGCCAAGCGTTTCTCCGACGAAGCGCGGGTGATCTGCTTCGATGAGTTCTTCGTTTCCGATATCACTGATGCCATGATCCTCGGCACCTTGATGGAAGAGTTGTTCAAGAACGGCGTGACCCTGGTCGCCACCTCGAACATCGTGCCCGATGGCCTCTACAAGGACGGCCTGCAGCGCGCACGCTTCCTGCCGGCCATTGCCTTGATCAAGCAGAACACCGATATCGTCAATGTCGACAGCGGCGTCGACTATCGTTTGCGTCACCTCGAGCAAGCGGAGCTGTTCCACTTCCCGCTGAACGAAGCGGCCCACGAAAGCCTGAGAAAGAGCTTCCGCGCCCTTACGCCGGAATGCACCCAGGCGGTGGAAAACGACAAGCTGATGATCGAGAACCGCGAAATCATCGCCTTGCGTACCTGCGATGACGTGGCCTGGTTCGAATTCCGCCAACTCTGCGACGGCCCGCGTAGCCAGAATGACTACATCGAGTTGGGCAAGATTTTCCATGCGGTGATCTTGAGCGGTGTAGAGCAGATGGGCGTGACCACCGACGACATCGCGCGGCGCTTTATCAACATGGTCGATGAGTTCTACGACCGTAACGTGAAGCTGATCATCTCGGCGGAAGTCGAACTCAAGGACCTGTATACCGGCGGGCGTTTGAACTTTGAATTCCAGCGCACGCTGAGTCGTTTGCTTGAGATGCAGTCCCACGAGTTTCTGTCGCGCGGTCACAAACCTTAGGCTGGTGAGTAAGTGAAAAAGCCTGCGGATTTGCAGGCTTTTTCGTGGGGTAGTCCTGATCAGAAACTAATCATATTGTTTTTTGGGTGGGGGAGCTATCTGTTGCCATTTACCCTTAATGAGCTGATAGGTTGCACCATCGCCGCCAACCCTAATCTCACCTTTGTCCTTTTTTTCCTCATGCTTGTTTTCTTCCTTCATTTTGTCTTCTTTACCCATGGCCGTTTGGTCCATTTCTATGGGCATGTAGGGTTTATTGCCTGTGACGGGAAGCATAGTGAGGCTCCAGTGTAAATATGAGCTGAATGGCCTGTAAGAGCCTTTGCGATTATGGAAGAGCAGCCCTTGGCTAAGGGCGCTTCAACGGATAGCGTGCACGCTCACAGCCTGGAGTGGATTCGTTTTTTTCCTGTTCTGCCGTAAGAGCTGCGAACTATCTTGTGTCTGAATTAGGGAATGCGATCGTAGCGATTTTTGCAGGACCCCACGCCATTGCGGGTTCGCAGGGTCTTTCGCGCACTCCTGTGGGGCGTGGCTACGCCGCTTGCTGGAACTGTTGTCGATATTGATTCGGCGACAACTCGGTGTGCTGCCTGAACAACCGCGCAAAAAAGCTCGCATCGTCATAACCCACCTCGTAGCTGATGGTCTTGATGCTTTTGCGACTGGCCGACAGCAGGCCCTTGGCGGTCTCGATGCGCAACCGTTGCAGATAATGCAGTGGCTTGTCGCCGGTGGCGGCCTGGAAGCGCCGCATGAAGTTGCGGATGCTCATGCCGTGCTCCCTGGCGACGTCTTCGAAGCGGAACTTGTCGGCAAAGTGTTCTTCGAGCCAATGCTGGATCTGCAGGATGATCACATCCTGGTGCAGCTTCTGCCCGCCAAAACCGATGCGCCCTGGCGAATAGCTGCGTTGCACTTCATACAGTATGTCGCGGGCCACGGCCTGGGCGATGTTGGCGCCGCAGAAGCGTTCGATCAGATAAATGTAGAGGTCGCAGGCTGAGGTGGTGCCGCCGGCGCAGTACAGGTTGTCGGCGTCGGTCAGGTGCTTGTCCTGGTTGAGCTGCACCTGGGGGAAGCGTTCGCTGAATACAGTGAAGAAGCGCCAGTAAGTGGTCGCTTCCTTGCCATCGAGCAGGCCGGCCTCGGCCAGCCAGAACACCCCGGTGGCTTCGCCGCACAACACAGCGCCGCGTGCGTGCTGCTCGCGCAGCCACGGCAGCACCTGGGGGTAGCGGGTGCACATGGCGTCGAAGTCGTCCCAGAAGGCCGGCAGCACGATGATGTCGGCGTCTTCCAGGCCACCGTCCACCGGCATGATCACATCGCTGAAGCTTCGCACTGATTGCCCGTCGGGGCTGACCAGGCGCGTTTCAAACGCAGGGGTCAGGCCCAGGCCTTGTTGCTTGCCGTAACGCAGGCTGGCGAGGTGGAAAAAATCCTTGGCTTGCATAAGGGTTGAAGCAAATACCCGATCAATGGCCAGAATGCTGACGCGCCGCAACGGCGTGGAGATTTGGTTAGACATAATTTCATTTATTCTTATAGGGGAAAGTGGTCACCAGACGGCTGGATCGTCTTATTTTTTGTCGCATGTGTCCAGTGTCCCGTGATGCCTTCGCGGCATAGGCTCTGTGGCAGCGTTTTTGTCCGACAATCCACGCAGGTGACCCATGATTGCCAGAACCTTGTTCAGCCCGGAGCACGAACTCTTTCGCGAGAGCGTGCGCACCTTTCTTGAAAAGGACGCGGCGCCATTCCATGGGCAATGGGAGAAACAGGGCTATATCGACCGCAACTTATGGAGCAAGGCGGGGGAGGCGGGGATGCTGTGTTCTCATCTGCCGGAGGAATACGGCGGGCTGGGCGCGGACTTTTTGTACAGCGCGGTGGTGATCGAGGAGATCAGCCGGCTGGGTCTCACCGGTATCGGTTTTTCCCTGCACTCGGACATTGTGGCGCCGTACATCCTGCATTACGGCAGTGAGGCGCTGAAGCACAAATACCTGCCGAAATTGATCTCCGGCGAGATGGTCACGGCCATTGCCATGACCGAACCGGGGGCGGGTTCCGACCTGCAAGGGGTGAAGACCACGGCGGTGCTGGACGGTGATGACTATGTGATCAACGGCTCCAAGACGTTTATCACCAATGGCTACCTGGCCGACTTGGTCATCGTGGTGGCCAAGACCGACCCCAAGGCCGGTGCCAAGGGCACCAGCCTGTTCCTGGTGGAAGCCGATACACCGGGCTTCGACAAGGGCAAGCGCCTGAAGAAAGTCGGCATGAAGGCCCAGGACACCTCTGAGCTGTTCTTCCAGGATGTGCGAGTGCCCAGGGAAAACCTGCTGGGCCAGGCGGGCATGGGCTTTGCGTACCTGATGCAGGAGTTGCCTCAGGAGCGATTGACCGTGGCGATTGGTGCCTTGTCATCTGCTGAGGCCGCTTTGCAGTGGACGCTGGAATACACCCGCGAACGCAAGGCGTTCGGCAAGGCGATTGCCGACTTTCAGAACACCCGGTTCAAGCTGGCGGAGATGGCCACCGAGATTCAGATCGGCCGCGTGTTCGTGGATAAATGCCTGGCACTGCACCTGGAAGGCAAGCTGGATGTGCCCACGGCGGCAATGGCCAAATATTGGGCGACGGACCTGCAATGCAAGGTGCTCGATGAGTGCGTGCAACTGCACGGCGGCTACGGCTTCATGTGGGAATACCCGATTGCCCGGGCATGGGCGGATGCGCGGGTGCAGCGCATTTATGCGGGGACCAATGAGATCATGAAGGAGATCATTGCGCGGGCGCTTTGATCTTGTGGTGTGGCTGATGGCCTCATCGGGGGCAACCCCCTCCCACATTTTGATCTGCACACATTTTGATCTGTGAGCACGGTCAAGTGTGGGAGGGGGCTTGCCCCCGATGGCGGCCTGAAGGTCAATCAGGGCGCCGGATTCGGATGATCCTTCTGAATCGCCTCAATCCCTTCCAGCACTTCTTTCGACAGTTTCAGCTCGGCACTGGCAATGTTGCTGTCCAGTTGCTCCAGGCTGGTTGCGCCGATGATATTGCTGGTCACAAACGGCTGTTGCGTCACAAACGCCAATGCCATCTGCGCCGGGTCCAGGCCATGTTCCCGCGCCAGTGCCACATAACGGCTGCACGCCGCTTCCGACTGCGGATTGAAGTAGCGACTGAAGCGGCTGTACTCCGTCAGGCGCGCCTTGGCCGGGCGCGCGCCGCCCTCGTACTTGCCGCTGAGCATGCCGAACGCCAGCGGCGAGTAGGCCAGCAAGCCGCATTGTTCGCGAATCGCGATCTCCGCCAGGCCCACTTCAAAGCTGCGGTTGAGCAGGTTGTAGGGGTTCTGGATCGACACCGCGCGGGTCCAGCCACGGGCTTGGGCCAGGGCCAGGAATTTCATGGTGCCCCACGGCGTTTCGTTGGACAGGCCGATGTGGCGGATCTTGCCGGCCTTGACCTGCTCATCCAGCGCTTCGAGGGTTTCTTCCAGTGGCGTGAGGTCGTCTTCGTCCTTGTGCGTGTAGCTCAGTTGGCCGAAGAAATTGGTGCTGCGCTCCGGCCAGTGCAGTTGGTAAAGGTCGATCCAGTCGGTTTGCAGGCGTTTGAGACTGGCATCCAGTGCCTCGATGATGTGCTTGCGGTTGTGACGCAGGTGGCCGTCGCGGATGTAATCGATGGTGTTGCCGGGGCCGGCGATCTTGCTGGCGAGGATCCAGTCGGCGCGGTCGCCACGGCTCTTGAAGTAATTGCCGATATACCGCTCGGTCGTGGCATAGGTGTCGGCTTTGGGCGGTACCGGGTACATTTCCGCCGTATCGAGGAAGTTGATGCCCGCGGCCTTGGCCCGTTCGATCTGGGCGAAGGCCTCTGCCTCGCTGTTCTGCTCACCCCAGGTCATGGTGCCCAGGGCGATCGCGCTTACGTTCAGATCGGTCCGGCCCAGCTGTCGATAATCCATCGGGTACTCCTTCAGGGAAAACAATCATAAAAGCAGGTTGAATTTTTTTTCGCAATCTGCATAATTGCCCACCTCTTTCTGCAGTGGAAGTGATGCGCCGCCTGCCGAAGAATCTTGCCGTTGAACGGACGCGCTGACCCGAGCCCCCGATAGCGTCTGTATCCGGCTGCCTTTGACCTTGTCAAAGTACGCACTATTCAGTAAGATCCGCCGTCTAATTTACAGGGCGGCCCCTGAGGCTATTAAAGAATGACAACTTTTACTGCAAAACCGGAAACAGTTCAGCGCGACTGGTTTGTCGTCGACGCCGCTGGTCAGACCCTGGGTCGTCTGGCCACTGAAGTCGCCAGCCGTCTGCGTGGCAAGCACAAGCCTGAATACACCCCGCACGTTGATACCGGTGACTACATTGTCATCATCAACGCTGAGCAGGTACGTGTTACCGGCAACAAAGCGCAAGACAAAATGTACTACCGTCACTCCGGTTTCCCAGGCGGTATCAAGTCTTCCAACTTTGAAGGCCTGATCTCCAAGAAGCCTGAAGCCCCGATCGAAATCGCGGTCAAAGGCATGCTGCCTAAGGGCCCACTGGGTCGCGATATGTTTCGCAAGCTGAAAGTCTATGCGGGCGCTGTACACCCTCATGCTGCTCAGCAGCCCCAAGAACTGAAGTTTTAACGGAATAGTTCATTATGTCGGCGACTCAAAATTACGGCACTGGCCGTCGCAAAACCGCAACCGCACGCGTTTTCCTGCGTCCGGGCACTGGTAACATCTCGATCAACAACCGCTCCCTGGACAACTTCTTCGGCCGCGAAACTGCCCGCATGGTAGTTCGTCAGCCGCTGGAATTGACCGAGACCGTTGAAAAGTTCGACATCTACGTCACCGTTATCGGTGGCGGTGTAAGTGGTCAAGCTGGCGCAATCCGCCACGGTATCACTCGCGCTCTGATGCAGTACGACGAAACCCTGCGTGGCGCTCTGCGCAAAGCTGGCTTCGTGACTCGCGATGCCCGTGAAGTTGAACGTAAGAAAGTCGGTCTGCGTAAAGCGCGTAAGCGTCCGCAGTACTCGAAGCGTTAATTCGCTTTACGTTCCACAAAAACGCCCAGCCTCCTCACGGAGCTGGGCGTTTTTTATTGCCTGGGATTTATGCAGATTTTTCGCCGTGACAACTTGCCACATCCGTAGACCCCCTATACTACAAGGCCTGGGGGTAGTGGTCCGGGCAATTCCCTTGTCATACGTGGGGCTTTTCATTACCATCCGTCAAAATTTTTATAAGTAAAGATTCAATACTTAGTAGACGCCTGATTTAACAGGCCAAAAAGCTGATGGGAGAGGACTGAATGAGCAATGACGGCGTGAATGCAGGCCGGCGTCGCTTCTTGGTAGCAGCCACATCCGTGGTGGGTGCTGCAGGAGCGGTGGGGGCTGCGGTCCCGTTCGTGGGGTCATGGTTTCCCAGTGCCAAGGCGAAAGCCGCAGGTGCACCGGTGAAGGTGAATGTCAGCAAGATCGAGCCAGGGCAGCAGATGATTGCTGAATGGCGCGGCCAGCCGGTTTTCATTGTTCGTCGTACCGAGGAAATCCTGGGAAATCTCAAGAAGATTGAAGGCCAGTTGTCTGACCCCAAATCCGAGAAATCCGACCAACCCGCCTACGCCAAGAACGAAGCACGTTCGATCAAGCCGGAGATCCTGCTGCTGGTGGGTCTGTGTACCCACCTGGGTTGCTCGCCTACGTTTCGCCCGGAAGTCGCGCCCGTCGACTTGGGCAAGGACTGGGTGGGTGGTTACTTCTGCCCCTGCCATGGTTCCCATTACGACCTCGCCGGCCGTGTCTACAAGTCCCAGCCTGCACCCTTGAACCTGCCGGTTCCTCCGCACACCTACGAAACTGACGACCTTATTGTCATTGGCCTCGATAAGGAGAACGCGTGATGAGCAAGTTCATGAATTGGGTGGATGCGCGCTTCCCCGCCACCAAAATGTGGGAAGACCATCTCAGCAAATATTACGCGCCAAAAAACTTCAACTTCTTCTACTTCTTCGGCTCCCTGGCACTGCTGGTGCTGGTCAACCAGATCGTCACCGGTGTCTGGCTCACGATGAGCTATACGCCTTCGGCGGAAGAGGCGTTCGCCTCCGTTGAATACATCATGCGCGACGTCGAGTACGGCTCGATCCTGCGCCTGCTGCACTCCACCGGCGCATCGGCGTTCTTCATCGTCGTCTACCTGCACATGTTCCGTGGCCTGCTCTATGGCTCGTACCAGAAGCCCCGCGAGCTGGTGTGGGTGTTCGGCATGCTGATCTACCTGGCGCTGATGGCCGAAGCCTTCATGGG
Organism: Pseudomonas sp. 37 R 15; assembly: GCF_900004865.1. Taxonomy (NCBI): domain Bacteria; kingdom Pseudomonadati; phylum Pseudomonadota; class Gammaproteobacteria; order Pseudomonadales; family Pseudomonadaceae; genus Pseudomonas; species Pseudomonas sp. 37 R 15. Next base: position 44,558 of record NZ_CVTV01000049.1, read on the forward strand.
CTACCTGTTGCCATGGGGCCAGATGTCGTACTGGGGCGCCCAGGTGATCATCTCGCTGTTCGGTGCCATCCCGGTCATCGGCAACGACCTGACCCAATGGATCCGTGGTGACTACTTGATCTCGGGTATCACCCTGAACCGCTTCTTTGCCTTACACGTCGTGGCCTTGCCGATCGTGATCCTGGGCCTGGTGGTATTGCACATCCTGGCGCTGCATGAAGTCGGCTCCAACAACCCGGATGGCGTGGATATCAAGAAGCATAAGGACGAGAACGGCATCCCGCTGGACGGCATTCCATTCCACCCTTACTACACCGTGAAAGACATTGTCGGCGTCGTCGTGTTCCTGTTCGTGTTCTGCTCGATCGTGTTCTTTTTCCCGGAGATGGGCGGTTATTTCCTGGAGAAGCCCAACTTCGAACAGGCCAACGCTTTTAAAACGCCCGAGCATATTGCCCCGGTCTGGTACTTCACGCCGTTCTACGCCATTTTGCGTGCGATCCCCGACAAGCTCATGGGCGTCATCGCCATGGGCGCGGCGATTGCGGTGCTGTTCGTGCTGCCGTGGCTCGACCGAAGCCCGGTCAAGTCCATGCGCTACAAGGGCTGGCTGAGCAAGATCTGGCTGTGGGTGTTCTGCATTTCGTTCGTGATCCTGGGCGTGCTGGGCGTACTGGCGCCGACCCCTGAGCGCACGTTGCTGTCGCAGGTCTGCACCTTCCTGTACTTCGCCTACTTCATTCTGATGCCGTTCTACACCCGGCTCGAGAAGACCAAACCGGTTCCGGAAAGGGTGACTGGCTGATGAAAAAATTATTCGTTGCATTAGTGTTTGCGGCCCTGCCGCTCCTGTCTTTGGCCGCCGAGCATGGCGCGCAACTGGAAAAGGTCGACATCGACGTCTCCGATAAAGCCGCTTTGCAGGATGGTGCACGCACGTTCGCCAACTACTGCATGGGCTGCCACAGCGCCAAGTTCCAGCGCTACGAGCGGGTGGCCGACGACCTGGGCATCCCCCATGAGTTGATGCTGGAAAAACTGGTGTTCACCGGGGCCAAGATCGGCGACCACATGAACATCGGTATGAAGCCGGCGGACGCCAAGGCCTGGTTCGGTGCAGCTCCGCCCGACCTGACCCTGGTGGCGCGGGTGCGGGGCACCGACTGGCTCTACGGCTACCTCAAGTCCTTCTACGAAGACCCGGCCCGCCCCTGGGGCGTGAACAACAAAGTGTTCCCGAACGTCGGCATGCCTAACGTTCTGGTCGGCCTGCAGGGTCGCCAGGTGGTAGGATGCAAGCAGGTTCAGGTCGTTGAAGACGGCAAGAAGCAATATGATCCGTTGACCGGCACGCCGCTGACCCATGAGGCGTGCGATCAACTGACCATCGTGCCCAAGACCGGTACGCTGAACGACGAGCAGTTCGACGAGAAGGTCAAGAACCTGGTGACCTTCCTGGCCTATTCGGCCAACCCGGTCAAACTGCAGCACCAGCGCATCGGTACGTACGTCTTGCTGTACCTGGCTTTCTTCTTCGTATTCGCCTATCTGCTCAAACGCGAGTACTGGAAGGATGTGCATTGATCCAACCGTAAGCAATTGCTGTTAATCTTGCGCGCCCAGCGGCATCTCTGAACACGTAGCGCCGGTTTTACCGGACGTTACAGAGATGCTCTCTGGGCGCGCTCGTTTTTGAGCTTTCGATAATTTCAACAAGCGAGGAGGACCGCCATGGGCGTGACCAACCGGTTGGCCTGTTACTCCGACCCCGCCGACCACTATTCCCACCGAGTACGCATCGTGCTCGCAGAGAAGGGTGTCAGCGCCGAGATCATCAGTGTGGAGGCGGGCCGTCAGCCGCCGAAGCTGATCGAAGTGAACCCTTACGGCAGCTTGCCCACCCTGGTCGATCGTGACCTGGCGTTGTGGGAGTCAACCGTGGTGATGGAATACCTGGATGAGCGTTACCCGCATCCGCCTTTGCTGCCGGTGTACCCGGTGGCGCGTGCCAACAGCCGCCTGCTGATCCATCGGATCCAGCGTGACTGGTGCGGGCTGGTGGATGTGATTCTGGATACCCGCAGTAAAGAGGCCGCGCGCGTACAGGCGCGTAAGGAGTTGCGCGAGAGCCTGACCGGCGTTTCGCCGCTGTTCGCCGACAAACCTTTTTTCCTCAGTGAGGAACAAAGTTTGGTCGATTGCTGCCTATTACCCATACTCTGGCGCTTGCCGATTCTGGGCATTGAACTGCCACGGCCGGCCAAGCCGTTGCTTGATTACATGGAGCGCCAATTTGCGCGTGAGGCTTTCCAGGCGAGTCTGTCTGGTGTCGAACGCGATATGCGCTAAGGCTTAAGGAGCCGCTGATGAACTCCAGTCGACCTTATTTGGTCCGCGCGCTCTATGAGTGGATTGTGGACAACGATTGCACCCCGCACATGCTGGTCAACTCCGAATTTCCTGCGGTGCAGGTTCCGCAGGGTTTTGCCAGTGACGGACAGATTGTATTGAACGTATCGCCCAGTGCCGTGCGCCACCTGCACATGGACAATGAAGCGGTCAGTTTCGAAGGGCGCTTCGGCGGTGTGCCGCATACGCTGTTCGTGCCGATCGGCGCCATCCTCGGGATTTATGCCCGTGAGAACGGCCAAGGCATGGTGTTCGATCTGGAGTCGCCTTTCGAGGACGACGAAACGATCGAAGGACAAGGCGGCGATGATGTACCCCCACCGGATAACGAGCCGCCGCGCCCTACTGGCCGGCCGAGCTTGAAAGTGGTGAAGTAAGCGGCTGCCGCCTTCGGGCCAGCCTGAAAAATGCCTCGGCGGTTGCCGGGGCTTTTTTTTGCCTGCCGCACAGGCATGAAAGTCGCGACAGGAACGGTGATCGTACAACCGCCTTGGGCTATGATGCGTCTTCAGTTCACCGAGAAAGATGACTCATCATGGAAAACGCCAACGCCGTCCCCCGTCTTCCCCGCAAGCGTCGCAGCCTTGCCCAGGAATTGGTCACGGTGTTGTCCGAACAAATCCGCGACGGTCAGCTCAAGCGTGGCGACAAGCTGCCCACCGAATCGGCGATCATGGAGGCCCATGGCGTCAGCCGTACCGTGGTGCGCGAGGCGATTTCGCGCTTGCAGGCAGCGGGACAGGTGGAGACGCGGCACGGTATCGGTACGTTCGTATTGGACACGCCGAGCCCGAGTGGTTTTCGCATCGACCCGGCCACCGTGGTGACGCTGCGCGATGTGTTGGCGATTCTCGAATTGCGCATCAGCCTGGAAGTGGAGTCCGCAGGCCTGGCTGCCTTGCGCCGCAGTGACGAGCAACTGGCAGCCATGCGTGCCGCCCTCGATGCGCTGAATGAAAGCGCGGCCCATGCCGGTGATGCGGTGGCGTCAGACTTTGCATTCCACCTGGAAATTGCGCTGTCCACCGGTAACCGTTACTTCACCGACATCATGACCCACCTGGGCACCAGCATCATTCCGCGTACCCGCCTGAATTCGGCGCGCCTGGCCCATGACGACCAGCAGCATTACATGGGGCGCTTGAGTCGTGAGCATGAAGAGATTTATGAGGCGATCGCGCGTCAGGACTCGGACGCGGCGCGGGCGGCGATGCGCTTGCATTTGACCAACAGTCGGGAGAGGCTGCGCCATGCCCATGAAGAGGCTGAGGCGCAGCGGGGGTAATTCTGGTAACAGCGATTAACTCGTTCAGGCGAAGGTGAAGTCGATTTGCACAACGTCGCCCCCGATGATTACGAAGTTTTTGGCTACGACCTCCTGAGCCGGATCACCCTCAAGTTCAATGGTATCTCCGATGTTGGGCAGAAGGGCGACGTCAAAGTCATGAGTGGCAGCTTTGGATTTGTTGGAGCGGGATTTGAAGGTGCACTTTTTAGTAGCCATGATAAGCCTCATTAATTTCAGGATGAGTTGCGACCTCCGAGGTGACTGCATTGCTTGTTGCTGCTGAGAGAGCCCCGGCGGTCTAATGCAAACTAACGGCCGTTGGCTCACTGCGATACTGTCAGAATTAACAGTGTCGACGAACGGGCCCATGCATGCGATTGCATGCATGGGCTATGGTTATCTCAAGACTGCGGGTTATTCGGCTTGTAATCCTTGAGCAACAAATACGTACTCCATCCCCACCAATCATTCGTCCACCGCTTGTCGTTCAGGTCATTCACATCCTTACGGCGCAGTACCTTGTCGCCTTGCATCTTGAACAACGGCGAGAAGTTATTGGCCGGGTTCTGCACAGCGTTCAGATCCGGAACAGACAACGGCGCCTTGAAGCTGGCCGGGGAGGGCGCTACACCGCTGATGAACGTCTCGAAAATTTCATCCGCCGAAGCCTGCACCGCACGTTTGACCTGCGCCCGATTGTCCGCATCAATGGCGTCGAAATAGCGTTTATCCCCATACGCGTGCCACTGATCCCCCAAGGCATTGCGCACCTTGAGCCCGAATTTGCTGTCTTCGTCATGCATGAAGCGGCTAATCAGCGACCCCAGCTCTCCAGGCGTGACCACCGCCGCCAGTTGCTTGCGTGGGACGCGCAGGTGGCCGGCCGAAAACAGATCGGTGAGGAAGTGGTCGGCAAAGCCGTTCATGGCGTACGCCAATTCCAATGCCTGGTCGGTGCCGGTTTGATGAGCGACCACGGCCTGTTGCAGGGCCGCGGTATGACCGGCCAGGTAGGCGGACAATGCCCATTCGCCAAAATGGTCGGCATTGTCCGCCGCCAGTTTCAGGTAGCGCCCCAGTGGGATCAGCGCAGAAACGGCGCTGCCGCCACCGGTGATACGGTTCCACTCCTCTGACAACGTATCACCCAAGGCGTCATAGGCTTCATGGGGTTGCTTTCCTTCTTTGATCGCCTGATTCACCGCGTTGATCTCTTTTTGCATCACCGCCAGGATCTTGCCTGCTTCTTCCCGCGAAGCAGGCAGGACTGCCAGTGAATCAAAGGCTGCGATGAAGCGTTGCACGCGGTCGGGAGGGGAGGCGCCATCGCTGATCGGTTGGCCGGGAATTGCGTAGAAATCGCCACCCAGGGCAATCACTTGGCCATAGGTCAGCGCCAGCCCGTTGGGCAAATGCAGTTGTACCTCTCGGGCAGGGATGGATGCGGCATCCCTGGCAAAACGCAACAGCGTGTCGTCGCCTATGGCGGTATGTTCAGCGCCTTCGAAGCGCAGGGTCGGGGGCTTCTTTGTGGGTGCAGCGTATTCAAGTCCTGACATGTTAGCTCCTTGCTTATGTCGTAAGATTCTGGCTAAAAACTGTATATCCATACAGTTAAAAGGATCATAGGTCGGAAATTTCTTACGTCAAGAAACCTTTTGCAGAGGCGAGCTTGAGATGAGTGCTGAGAATTGCAGTTGACGAATCTTTTTATAGTTGTACGATGACGTACGACATCATTTAAACCAACAACAACGCTTTCCTCAGAAAGTCTTCACCCAGGGTGTTCGAATAATGAATCCACAAGAACTGAAGTCCATCCTCTCCCACGGTCTGCTGTCTTTCCCGGTGACCGATTTCACTGCCCAGGGTGATTTTCACCAGGCGGGCTATATCAAGCGCCTGGAATGGCTGGCCCCGTATGGCGCCACAGCGCTGTTCGCCGCAGGCGGCACCGGTGAGTTTTTCTCCCTGGCCGCCAGCGAATATTCCCAAGTGGTGAAGACCGCTGTTGATACCTGCGCCACCAGTGTGCCGATTCTGGCCGGTGTCGGGGGCGCGACCCGCCAGGCCATCGAGTACGCTCAAGAAGCCGAGCGCCTGGGCGCCAAAGGCCTGCTGCTGCTGCCGCACTACTTGACTGAAGCCAGCCAGGACGGCGTTGCCGCCCACGTTGAGGCGGTGTGCAAATCGGTCAAGATCGGCGTGGTGGTGTACAACCGCAATGTCTGCCGTCTGACCGCGCCGCTGCTGGAACGCCTGGCCGAGCGCTGCCCGAACCTGATCGGCTACAAGGATGGCCTGGGTGACATCGAGTTGATGGTGTCGATCCGCCGTCGTCTCGGCGATCGTTTCAGCTACCTCGGCGGCCTGCCGACTGCAGAGGTTTACGCCGCTGCCTACAAGGCCCTGGGCGTGCCGGTGTATTCCTCGGCGGTGTTCAACTTCATTCCGAAAACCGCGATGGATTTCTACCACGCGATTGCCAAGGATGATCAGGCCACCGTTTCCAGGATCATTGACGATTTCTTCCTGCCTTACCTGGACATCCGTAACCGCAAGGCCGGTTATGCCGTGAGCATCGTCAAGGCCGGTGCGAAAATCGCCGGCTACGACGCCGGCCCGGTGCGCACTCCGCTGACCGATCTGCTGCCGGAAGAATACGAAGCCCTGGCTGCGCTGATCGACAAGCAAGGCGCGCAATAACTTATCAACAAGGCCGCTGAGCAATCAGCGGCCTTTTGCGTCAGGAGAAGATTCGTGTCTCAAGCCAAGCGTTTTGACAACTACATCAACGGTGAATGGGTAACCGGCGCCGACTACTGCACCAATATCAACCCGTCGGATCTTTCCGATGTGATCGGCGAATACGCCAAGGCTGACGTCGCCCAAGTCAACGCCGCTATCGAAGCTGCCCGCGCGGCATTTCCGGCGTGGTCCACGTCCGGTATTCAGGCGCGCCACGACGCGCTGGATAAAGTCGGCAGCGAAATCCTTGCCCGTCGCGAAGAGCTTGGCACGCTGCTGGCCCGGGAAGAGGGCAAGACCCTGCCCGAAGCCATCGGCGAGGTCACGCGCGCCGGTAACATCTTCAAATTCTTCGCCGGTGAGTGCTTGCGCCTGTCTGGCGACTACGTGCCGTCGGTGCGCCCAGGCGTCAACGTTGAAGTCACCCGTGAAGCCCTCGGCGTGGTCGGCTTGATCACACCGTGGAACTTCCCGATCGCCATCCCGGCCTGGAAAATCGCCCCGGCCCTGGCCTATGGCAACTGCGTGGTGATCAAACCGGCCGAACTGGTACCCGGTTGTGCATGGGCCCTGGCCGACATCATTTCCCGCGCCGGTTTCCCGGCCGGCGTGTTCAACCTGGTGATGGGCAGCGGTCGCGTGGTGGGCGATGTGCTGGTCAACAGCCCTAAAGTCGATGGCATCAGCTTCACCGGTTCCGTCGGTGTGGGCCGTCAGATCGCCGTCAACTGCGTATCGCGCCAGGCCAAGGTGCAGTTGGAAATGGGCGGCAAGAACCCGCAGATCATTCTCGACGATGCCGACCTCAAGCAGGCCGTCGAGCTGTCGGTGCAGAGCGCGTTTTACTCGACCGGCCAGCGCTGCACCGCGTCCAGCCGCCTGATCGTCACTGCCGGCATCCATGACCAGTTCGTCGCGGCCATGGCCGAACGCATGAAGTCGATCAAGGTCGGCCATGCACTCAACAGCGGCACCGACATTGGCCCGGTGGTTTCCCAGGCTCAGTTGGACCAGGACATGAAGTACATCGACATCGGCCAGAACGAAGGCGCACGGCTGGTCAGCGGCGGCGCTCTGGTGACCTGCGACACCGAGGGCTACTACCTGGCGCCGACGCTGTTTGCCGACAGCGAAGCGGCCATGCGCATCAGCCGTGAAGAGATTTTCGGTCCGGTGGCCAACGTGGTGCGTGTAGCCGACTACGAGGCGGCGCTGGCCATGGCCAACGACACCGAGTTCGGTCTCTCGGCAGGTATCGCCACCACTTCCCTGAAGTATGCCAACCACTTCAAGCGCCATTCCCAGGCCGGGATGGTCATGGTCAACTTGCCGACCGCCGGGGTGGACTACCACGTTCCGTTCGGTGGCCGTAAGGGTTCGTCCTACGGTTCGCGTGAGCAGGGTCGCTATGCACAAGAGTTCTACACCGTAGTAAAGACTAGCTATATCGGGTCGTAGCACCCGTTCCACTGGAGGAGCGAGCTTGCTCGCGAAGAACGTCAACGATTACGCGGGCATTCAGGATGCCCGCGGTGCCTGTGAGTTTTTCGCGAGCGAGCTCGCTCCTACAGGGGTGGCACCCAGTAAGACATAACCATTACCCGCAAAAAAAATAATTAGTGGGAGTACTTCTACATGCAAGCGACCAAGCCGACTCACGTCCGCTATTTGATCCTGCTCATGCTGTTTCTGGTGACCACGATCAACTACGCCGACCGTGCAACTATCGCCATCGCCGGTTCCAGCCTGCAAAAAGACCTCGGCATCGACGCGGTCACCCTCGGCTACATCTTCTCTGCATTCGGTTGGGCCTACGTAGCCGGGCAAATCCCTGGTGGTTGGCTGCTCGACCGGTTCGGCTCGAAAAAAGTCTATGCCCTGAGCATCTTTACCTGGTCACTGTTCACCGTGCTGCAAGGCTACGTCGGTGAGTTCGGTGTCTCGACCGCCGTGGTTGCACTGTTCATGCTGCGCTTTATGGTGGGCCTGGCCGAAGCGCCATCCTTCCCCGGTAACGCACGGATTGTGGCGGCCTGGTTCCCTACGGCCGAGCGCGGTACGGCGTCGGCGATCTTCAACTCGGCGCAGTACTTCGCCACGGTGTTGTTCGCGCCGCTGATGGGCTGGATCGTTTATCGCTTCGGCTGGCAGCACGTGTTTGTCGTGATGGGCGTGATTGGCATCGTGTTCTCCCTGATCTGGCTGAAAGTTATCCACAGCCCGCGCCAGCACCCGATGATCAACGAAGCGGAGCTCAATCACATTGCCGCCAATGGCGCCATGGTGGATATGGACCAGGACAAGGGCAAGGGTAAGAAAACCGATGGACCGAAGTGGGATTACATCCGCCAGTTGCTGACCAACCGCATGATGCTTGGCGTGTACCTGGGTCAATACTGCATCAACGGCATCACGTACTTCTTCCTGACCTGGTTCCCTGTGTACCTGGTGCAGGACCGTGGCATGAACATCCTCAAGGCCGGTTTCATTGCCTCGCTGCCGGCGATCTGCGGCTTTATCGGCGGCGTGCTGGGCGGGGTTATTTCCGATTATCTGCTGCGCAAGGGCCATTCCCTGACCTTCGCCCGCAAGGCGCCGATCATTGCGGGCCTGCTGGTGTCCAGCAGTATCATTGCGTGTAACTACGTCGACGTTGAATGGATGGTGGTGGGCTTCATGGCGCTGGCCTTCTTCGGCAAGGGCGTTGGCGCACTGGGCTGGGCGGTGGTGTCCGACACCTCACCGAAACAAATCGCCGGCCTCAGTGGTGGCTTGTTCAATACCTTCGGTAACCTGGCCTCCATCACCACGCCAATTGTCATCGGCTACATCATCAGCACCACCGGCTCGTTCAAATGGGCCCTGGTGTTCGTCGGCGCCAACGCGCTGGTGGCGGTATTCAGCTACCTGGTGATCGTCGGCCCGATCAAGCGTGTGGTGCTCAAGGAACCGCCAAGCAAAGGCCCTGAGCTGACCCACCTTTCCCAAGCGCATTCCTGAGGTTCGTGTGATGCAGTTGATTGAACATGCCGACTCGCCGCGCTCGATTCGTTTGCACGAGCGCGACAATGTGGTGATCGTGGTGAACGACCAGGGCGTACCGGCCGGGACCGAATTCCCGGACGGCCTGGTCACTGTGGATTTCATCCCTCAAAGCCACAAAGTGACCCTGGAAGATATCCCCGAAGGCGGCCGGATCATTCGCTACGGCCAGACGATCGGCTATGCCCTGGCACCGATCCCGCGTGGCAGTTGGGTGCAGGAAGACCAGTTGCGCATGCCCACCGCGCCGCCGCTGGACAGCCTCCCGCTGTCCACCGACGTACCCGAAACCCAGGCGCCGCTGGAGGGGTTCACCTTCGAGGGCTATCGCAACGCTGACGGCACCGTGGGCACGCGCAATATCCTGGGTATCACCACTACGGTGCAGTGCGTGACCGGCGTGCTGGATCATGCGGTCAAGCGCATCAAGGATCAATTGCTGCCCAAGTACCCGCACGTCGATGATGTGGTGGCGCTGACGCATAGCTACGGCTGCGGCGTGGCGATCACGGCCACGGATGCCTACATCCCGATCCGTACCGTGCGCAACCTGGCGCGCAACCCGAACCTGGGCGGCGAAGCCCTGGTGATCAGCCTGGGCTGCGAGAAATTGCAGGCCGGGCAAGTGATGCACGACAACGACAGCTCCGTCGACCTGAGCGAGCCCTGGCTGTACCGGTTGCAGGATTCCAGCCACGGCTTTACCGAAATGATCGAGCAGATCATGGCGCTGGCCGAAGTCCGCTTGAAAAAACTCGACCAGCGCCGCCGTGAAACGGTACCCGCGTCCGAGCTGATCCTGGGCATGCAATGCGGCGGCAGTGACGCGTTTTCCGGTATCACCGCCAATCCGGCGCTGGGTTATGCATCCGACCTGTTGCTGCGCGCTGGCGCGACGGTGATGTTTTCCGAAGTGACGGAAGTGCGCGACGCCATTTACCTGCTGACTTCACGGGCGCAAAGCCAGGAAGTGGCCCAGGAACTGGTCAGGGAAATGGACTGGTACGACCGTTACCTGGCCAAAGGCGAGGCGGATCGCAGCGCCAATACCACGCCGGGTAACAAAAAGGGCGGGCTGTCGAATATCGTCGAGAAGTCCTTGGGCTCCATCGTCAAGTCCGGCAGCAGCGCGATCAACGGCGTGCTCGGCCCAGGCGAGCGCTTCAAAACCAAGGGCCTGATTTTTTGCGCAACCCCGGCCAGTGACTTCGTATGCGGCACCTTGCAACTGGCGGCGGGGATGAACCTGCATGTCTTCACCACCGGGCGCGGCACGCCTTATGGGTTGGCGATGGCGCCAGTGGTAAAGGTCTCGACGCGTACTGAGTTGGCGCAACGCTGGCCGGACCTGATCGATATCGACGCCGGGCGCATCGCCATCGGGCGCGCGAGTATCGAGGAACTGGGCTGGGAGCTGTTTCATTTCTACCTGGACGTGGCCAGCGGCAGGAAGCAGACGTGGGCGGAGCGGCACAAGCTGCATAACGACATTACGTTGTTCAACCCGGCGCCGATTACCTGAGACTGAGTTGCCTGCAATCGGGGGCAAGCCCCCTCCCACATTCGACCGCTTTCAACGTTAGAACTCGGTCAAGTGTGGGAGGGGGCTTGCCCCCGATAGCGGTAGACCAGACGACACGGCCTCCATGGCTTATCATTAGCCATCTAATGACGCCCCAAGGTTCTCCCCGGCATGCTGGCAATCTTCCTCACCACCCTGACCATCACCGCGCCGGTGTTCGCCATGCTGTTTCTGGGTGTGCTGCTCAAGCGCATCAACTGGATCAACGACAACTTTATCCACACCGCCTCATCCCTGGTGTTCAACGTCACCATGCCGGCGCTGCTGTTCCTGGGCATCCTGCATGCCGACCTGCATTCGGCGCTCAAGCCGGGTTTGCTGATTTACTTCGCCGTGGCCACGTTGGTGAGCTTTGCCATGGCGTGGGGCTGGGCGATTTTTCGCTGCAAGCGCGAAGACCGGGGCATCTACACCCAGGGCGCGTTTCGCGGCAATAACGGCGTGATCGGCCTGGCGCTGGCTGCCAGCATGTACGGCGACTATGGGATTTCCCTCGGTGCGATTCTCGCGGCGTTGGTGATCCTGTTCTACAACACCCTGTCGACCATTGTGCTGGCGGTATACAGCCCGGTGATCAAGTCCGACCCGTGGAGTATCTTCAAGAGTGTGGTGGCCAACCCGCTGATCATCAGCGTGATCGTTGCCGCGCCGTTTGCGTACTTCCAGATCGGCCTGCCCGGCTGGCTGGAAAAATCCCTGGGCTACCTCGCGGACACGACACTGCCCCTGGCGCTGATCTGCATAGGCGGCACCTTGTCCCTCGCGGCGCTGCGCAAGAGCGGCAACATGGCCTTGAGCGCGAGCCTGATGAAGATGGTGTGGTTGCCGGTGATCGCCACACTGGGCGCGTGGCTGCTGGGTTTCCGTGGGCCGGAGCTGGGGATTCTGTTTCTGTACTTCGGCGCGCCGACGGCGGCGGCGAGCTTCGTGATGGCCAGGGCGGCCGAGGGGAATCATGAACTGGCGGCGGCGATTATCGTGATCACCACCCTGATGGCGGCGGTGACCACGAACATCGGCATCTTTGTGTTGCAGGCGGGCGGCTGGATCTGACCGTTACCGCTGATCCGCCTGGTACGCCTCAATCACTTCCTGCGCCGCACGAAACGCATCGATTGCCGCCGGTACGCCGGCATACACCGCGCAATGCAGCAGTGCTTCGCGAATCTCTTCAACCGTACAGCCATTGTTCAACGCGCCGCGCACATGGCCCTTGAGTTCCTGCGGGCATTTGAGCGCGGTCAGGGCGGCGAGGGTAATCAGACTGCGCGTCTTGAGCGGCAAGCCCTCGCGATTCCACACACTGCCCCAGGCGTGTTCATTGACGTAGTCCTGCAGCGGCTGGCTGAACTCGGTGGCATTACCCAGGGCGCGGTCGACGAATACATCGCCCATGACCTGGCGACGCACTTCAACCCCTGGCTTTTTCTGAGCGCTCATTGCGATTCCCTCTTGTGTTGACGGTGCCAGGCGCGCAGCGACGTGAACAACAGCACCACCACTAACGCCGGCAGGACGTAAAACAGCATCAATTGTTCAAGCTTGGTCGCCAGGGGCATGCCGGTAGTAAATGCCATTACATGCAGGCCATACGCGAGGTACAGCCCCAGCAACACCAGCCCTTCGGCGCGGGTGACGCGGTAGCCGGTATAGAACACCGGCAGGCACAGGGTGATGGCGCCGAGCATGACCGGCAGGTCGAAGTCCAGGGCGTTGGGCGACACCGACAGCGGCGACGGCGCCACCAGGGCGGTAAAACCCAGCACGCCCAGCAGGTTGAACAGGTTGCTGCCGATCACATTGCCCACGGCAATCTCCCGCTCGCCACGCAAGGCGGCGATCAGCGACGTGGCCAGGCCGGGCAGCGAGGTGCCGACGCCGATCAATGTCAGGCCGATAATGCGCTCCGACAAGCCCAGGTCGCTCGCCACCTCCACGGCCGCCCCCAGCAGCAAGTGCCCGGCCAGCACCAGCACGAGCAACCCGCCAAGCATCAACAGCACGCTGCTCAGCCAGGGCGCCCTGGTCACGGTGGCCAGCGATCGCGGACGCCGTGAGTGGCGCGTCTGGTAGTGCAGTACGCCGAGGTAGGCCACCAGCGCAACCAGCAGCACCAGGCCGTCAAGCGGCGTCAGTGCCTCATTGGCGGCGAGGATGAGCACCAGCAGGCCGGCGACGATCATCACCGGGATATCCAGGCGCACCAGTTGTCGCGACACCCGTAACGGAATGATCAACGCCGACAAGCCCAGGGTGACGAGGATATTGAAGATGCTGCTGCCGATCACGCTGCCTACGGCGATATCGGTGTTGCCGGCCAGGGTGGCTTGCAGGCTGACGGCCATCTGTGGCGCGCTGCTGCCGAAGGCGACGATGCTCAGGCCGATGATCAAGGGGCGCACCTTGAGGCTGGCAGCCAGGCGCACCGCAGCCCGCACCAGGATTTCAGCGCCGACGATCAGCAGCAGCAAGCCGCTGACCAGTTCGAGCAGGCTCCAGGGCGAGAGGGCGTTCAATCCGAAAATACTCAAGGCGGCCTCGATCAGTTGTTCAGGGCTTGCACGCGCACCCGTGCGGTGCCGCTGCCCAGCATACGCAGTTGCTCGGCGGCCTTGCGTGAAAGGTCGATCAGGCGGCCGCGGCTATGCGGGCCGCGATCATTGATACGTACCACCACAGAGCGGTTGTTGGCGAGATTGGTCACCTTGACCTGGGTGCCGAAGGGCAGGCGCCGATGGGCGGCGGTCATGGCGTTCTGGTTGAAGGCTTCGCCGCTGGCAGTTCGTTGGCCATGGTGCTTGGCGCCGTAGTAGGAGGCGGTGCCGGTTTCGTCATAGCCTTTGGGGTCGATGAGGCCGCTGGCGCAACCGCTCAGCAGGGAAGACAGGGCCAGCAGGCCGAGTAGACGCTTCATTTCAAATGTCCCCAATCACAAATGTGGGAGGGGGCTTGCCCCCGATAGCGGTGCAGCAGTCAATGCATGTGCCGACTGACACACCCTCATCGGGGGTAAGCCCCCTCCCACATTGGTCCGAGCCGAGCATCAAAGCCTACTCGGACCGTTTTCTACCATCAGCCTTCGAGCTTGCTTTTGAGCAGTTCGTTGACTTGTTGCGGGTTGGCCTTGCCTTTGGATGCTTTCATCGCCTGGCCGACGAAGAAGCCGAACATCTTGCCGCGCTTGGCGTCGTCCGCCGCACGATATTGTTCGACCTGTTCGGCATTCGCCGCGAGCATTTCATCGAGCACGGCCGAAATTGCGCCGCTGTCGGTCACTTGCTTGAGGCCACGCTTGTCGATGATTTCATCGGCGCTGCCTTCACCGGCGGCCATCGCTTCGAACACGGTCTTGGCGATCTTGCCGGAGATGGTGTTGTCCTTGATGCGCAGCAGCATGCCGCCCAGTTGCTCGGCGCTGACCGGAGCTTCGTCGATTTCCAGGCCTTGCTTGTTCAACAGGCTGCCCAGTTCGACCATGACCCAGTTGGCCGCCAGCTTGGCGTCGCCGGCAATGCCCACGACTTTCTCGAAGTAGTTGGCTTGCTCGCGGCTGGAGGCCAGCACGCTGGCGTCGTAGACCGACAGGCCGAACTGCGCCTGGAAGCGCTCGCGTTTTTGCTGCGGCAGCTCCGGCAGGGTGGCGCGGATATCGTTGAGGAACGAATCTTCCAGCACCACCGGCAACAGGTCCGGGTCGGGGAAGTAACGGTAGTCGTTGGCTTCCTCTTTGCTGCGCATGGCGCGGGTTTCGTCTTTGTTCGGATCGTACAGGCGCGTTTGCTGGATGACCTTGCCGCCGTCCTCGATCAGCTCGATCTGGCGACGCACTTCGCTGTTGATCGCCTTCTCGATGAAGCGGAACGAGTTGACGTTCTTGATCTCGCAACGGGTGCCGTATTCGGTCTGGCCCTTGGGACGGATCGACACGTTGCAGTCGCAGCGCAGCGAGCCTTCGGCCATGTTGCCGTCGCAGATGCCCAGGTAGCGCACCAGCGCGTGGATCGTCTTGACGTAGGCCACGGCTTCCTTGGCGCTGCGCATGTCCGGTTCGGAGACGATTTCCAGCAACGGCGTGCCGGCACGGTTCAGGTCGATACCGGTGGCGCCGGGAAATTCTTCATGCAGACTCTTGCCGGCGTCTTCTTCAAGGTGCGCACGGGTGACGCCGACACGCTTGATGGTGCCGTCTTCCAGGGGAATGTCCAGGTGGCCCTTGCCGACGATCGGCAGCTCCATCTGGCTGATCTGGTAGCCCTTGGGCAGGTCCGGGTAAAAGTAGTTCTTGCGCGCGAACACGTTGTGCTGGCCGATCTCGGCGTCAATCGCCAGGCCGAACATCACCGCCATGCGCACCGCTTCCTGGTTCAGCACCGGCAGCACGCCGGGCATGCCCAGGTCTACGAGGCTGGCCTGGGTGTTGGGCCCTGCGCCGAACGTGGTGGCGCTGCCGGAGAAAATCTTCGATTGGGTGGCGAGCTGGGTATGAATCTCCAGCCCGATCACAACTTCCCATTGCATAGTGTTCTCCTCAGAAGCCGGTAGGGGTGCGAGTGTGCCAGTCGGTGTGCAACTGGTACTGGTGCGCCACATTGAGCAGGCGGCCTTCCTGGAAATACGGGGCGAGCAATTGCACGCCGACCGGCAGGCCATCGACGAAACCGGCGGGCATGGACAAGCCCGGCAAGCCCGCGAGGTTGGCGGTGATGGTGTAGAGGTCTTCCAGGTACTCGGCGATCGGGTCGCCGGTCTTGGCGCCGATCTTCCACGCCGGGTTCGGCGTGGTCGGGCCGAGGATCACGTCGACTTCTTCAAAGGCAGCCATGAAGTCGTTCTTGATCAGGCGACGGATCTTCTGCGCCTTGAGGTAGTACGCGTCGTAGTAGCCGGCGGACAGCGCATAGGCACCGACCATGATCCGGCGTTGCACTTCGGCGCCGAAGCCTTCGCCACGGGAGCGTTTGTACAGATCGGTGAGGTCTTTCGGGTTTTCGCAGCGATAGCCAAAGCGCACACCGTCGAAACGCGACAGGTTCGAAGACGCCTCTGCCGGCGCGATCACGTAGTAGGCGGGAATCGCGTGCTGGTTGTTCGGCAGGCTGATTTCCTTGATCACCGCGCCAAGCTTCTCCAGCTCTTTGATGCTGTTGTGCACCAGATCGGCGATTCGCGGGTCGAGGCCGGCGCTGAAATACTCTTTTGGCACGCCGATGCGCAGACCCTTGATCGAGTCATTCAGGCTGGCGCTGTAGTCCGGCACCGGCTCATCGATGCTGGTGGAGTCCTGTTTATCGAAGCCTGCCATGCCTTGTAACAAAATTGCGCAGTCTTCAGCGGTACGTGCCAGAGGGCCACCCTGATCGAGACTCGAAGCGTAGGCGATCATGCCCCAGCGGGAAACGCGACCGTAGGTCGGCTTCAGGCCGGTGAGGTTGGTGAAGGCTGCCGGCTGGCGGATCGAACCACCGGTGTCGGTTGCCGTCGCGGCGGGCAGGAAGCGTGCGGCCACGGCCGCAGCCGAACCACCGGAGGAACCGCCGGGTACGTGAGCCAGGTTCCACGGGTTTTTCACTGCGCCGTAGTAGCTCGACTCGTTGGCCGAACCCATGGCGAACTCGTCCATGTTGGTCTTGCCCAGGGTCACGGCCCCGGCGGCGGCCAGCTTGGCGACCACGGTAGCGTCGTAGGGCGCCTTGAAGTTGTCGAGCATCTTCGAGCCGCAACTGGTGCGAATGCCCTGGGTGCAGAACAGGTCCTTGTGGGCGATCGGGGCGCCCAGCAGTGCGCCGTCTTCACCGTTGGCGCGCCGCTCGTCGGCGGCCCTGGCCTGGCTCAGGGCCAGCTCCTGGGTGAGGCTGATGAAGCTGTTGACCTTGGGGTCCAGCTCGGCAATGCGCGCCAGCAGGGTCTTGGTCAGCTCTTCGGAAGAAAACGTTTTGTCGGCGAGACCGCGGGCGATCTCGGCCAGAGTCATGTGATGCATGAAAGGCTCTTTCCCTTTAGTCGATGACTTTCGGAACCAGGTACAGGCCGTTTTCGACCGCTGGCGCGATGGACTGGTAGGCCTCGCGGTTATTGCGCTCGGTCACGACGTCTGCGCGCAGGCGCTGACTGGCTTCCAGCGGGTGAGCCAGGGGCTCGATGCCGTCGGTATTGACGGCCTGCATTTGGTCAACCAGCCCGAGAATGCTGTTCAGGGCTGCGGTGGTCTGTGGAAGATCGGCGTCATTGAGGCCAAGCGAGGCCAGATGCGCGATTTTTTCCACGTCGGAGCGTTCAAGCGCCATGGGATTCTCCAGTGGAAAACAGAACGGAGGGCGTCCGTGTGTTAGATTGTCGGAACACTACCGCATTTCTACGGTCATAAGGCCGCGATTGTGGGGGTTGGTGCACAGAAAGTCGGCCAATTTAGCACATTGGCGCCTTGCCCAAAATCCCTGTCGTTGTTAGAGTTTGCCGCACTTTTTTACCCACGCGTTGCCTAGGGTCCCTTTCCCATGTTCAAGAAACTGCGTGGCATGTTTTCCAGCGATCTTTCCATTGACCTGGGCACTGCCAACACCCTTATTTACGTGCGCGAGCGCGGTATCGTTCTGAATGAGCCATCGGTTGTGGCCATTCGGACCCATGGTAATCAGAAAAGTGTCGTTGCCGTTGGCACCGAGGCCAAGCGCATGCTCGGCCGTACACCCGGCAATATTGCTGCCATTCGTCCGATGAAAGACGGCGTGATCGCCGACTTCAGTGTCTGCGAGAAGATGCTGCAGTACTTCATCAACAAGGTTCACGAAAACAGTTTTCTGCAGCCCAGCCCTCGTGTGCTGATCTGCGTCCCGTGCAAGTCCACCCAGGTGGAGCGTCGTGCCATCCGTGAATCGGCCCTTGGTGCCGGTGCCCGCGAAGTGTTCCTGATCGAAGAACCGATGGCCGCCGCAATCGGCGCCGGCCTGCCGGTTGAAGAGGCCCGTGGTTCGATGGTGGTGGATATCGGTGGCGGTACCACCGAGATCGCCCTGATTTCCCTGAACGGTGTGGTGTATGCCGAATCCGTACGCGTTGGCGGCGATCGCTTCGACGAAGCGATCATCACGTATGTGCGTCGTAACTACGGCAGCCTGATCGGCGAATCCACCGCCGAGCGCATCAAGCAGGAAATCGGTACCGCCTACCCGGGCGGCGAAGTTCGCGAAGTCGATGTTCGCGGTCGCAACCTGGCCGAAGGTGTGCCACGTGCCTTCACGCTGAACTCCAATGAAGTGCTGGAAGCGCTGCAAGAGTCCCTGGCCACCATCGTCCAGGCGGTGAAGAGCGCCCTGGAGCAGTCGCCACCGGAACTGGCTTCCGATATTGCCGAGCGTGGCCTGGTATTGACCGGCGGTGGCGCCTTGCTGCGCGACCTCGACAAGTTGCTGGCCCAGGAAACCGGCCTGCCGGTGATCGTCGCCGAAGACCCGCTGACCTGCGTTGCCCGTGGCGGCGGTCGTGCACTGGAAATGATGGATAAACACACCATGGACCTGCTCTCCAGCGAATAAGATCGCCTGGACGGTTCATGCTGGGTCGGCAGGCAGCACTTTGCAGTGCTGCCTGTTGGCGTTTATCTTCTTCAATCTGCATCCAGGCCGGTTTGATGCCGTATGAATAAAGAGAACATTTGCCTGGGAGGAGCGGCCTATTAAACCGCTCTTTGCCAAAGGCCCCTCATTGGGCGTGCGCTTGTTGGTGCTGACCGTGCTTTCGGTCGCGCTGATGGTGGTCGATGCGCGCTTTTCGTTGCTCAAGCCTGTGCGTAGCCAGATGTCGCTGGTGTTGATGCAGACTTACTGGATCACCGACCTGCCGCAACGTCTCTACCAGGGCGTGGCCAGCCAATTCGGCAGCCGCACCGAGCTGGTCGCCGAGAACGAAAAACTCAAGACCGAAAACCTGCTGTTGCAGGGCCGCATGCAAAAGCTGGCAGCCCTCACCGAGCAGAACGTTCGGCTGCGCGAGTTGCTCAATTCTTCTGCGCTGGTCAACGAAAAGGTCGAAGTGGCCGAGTTGATCGGCATGGACCCCAATCCCTTTACCCATCGCATCATCATCAACAAGGGCGAGCGCGACGGCGTGGTGCTCGGCCAGCCGGTGCTCGATGCCCGTGGCCTGATGGGCCAGGTGGTCGAGCTGATGCCCTACACTTCGCGGGTCCTGCTGTTGACGGACACCACCCACAGCATCCCCGTGCAGGTCAATCGCAACGGCTTGCGCGCGATTGCCAGCGGCACCGGTAATCCGGAACGCCTGGAGTTGCGGCACGTGGCCGATACCGCTGACATCAAGGAGGGCGACCTGCTGGTCAGCTCCGGCCTGGGTCAGCGCTTCCCGGCCGGCTACCCGGTGGCGACGGTCAAGGAGGTCATCCATGACTCCGGCCAGCCGTTTGCCATTGTGCGTGCCGTCCCGACTGCCGCGTTGAACCGCAGCCGCTACCTGCTA
The DNA here is from genome assembly GCF_900004865.1 of Pseudomonas sp. 37 R 15. Classification (NCBI taxonomy): domain Bacteria; kingdom Pseudomonadati; phylum Pseudomonadota; class Gammaproteobacteria; order Pseudomonadales; family Pseudomonadaceae; genus Pseudomonas; species Pseudomonas sp. 37 R 15. The sequence goes on from NZ_CVTV01000049.1 coordinate 64,099, forward strand.
TTGGTGTTCAGCGACAACCGCACGCCGGAAGAGCGCGCCAATGACGCGGCGCAGGCTCAGGAGGCGGAAGACAAGCAGAACGGCACCGCCCCCGTGATTCCCGCCACCGTGCCGAAACCGGCGTTCGTGGGGCCACCCGCGCCTGCGGCCGTACCCGCAACCGCAGCGCCTGTCGCCACACCGGCCAAGCCCGCAGCACACAGCGCCCGCCCGGCGAAACCGTCGGCGACCACCGCGCCTGCCGCGAGGCCCGCGACAACCGCCCCGGCCACGACGCGGCAGAGGGAGGAGTAATGGCCAGCACTCATTCGCGCAATGGCTGGATTGTCTGGCTGACCTTTGCCATCGGCTTGCTGCTCAGCGTTTCACCGCTGCCGCAATTCATGGAAATCCTGCGCCCGCTGTGGCTGGCGCTGCTGTTGGCGTTCTGGTCGTTGAACCTGCCGCACAAAGTAGGCATGGTCACGGCGATGTGCCTGGGTTTGGCAGAGGACGTGCTCTATGGCACCTTGCTGGGCCAGAATGCACTGATCCTGACCCTGATTACCTTCCTGGTGCTGTCGTTGCAGCAGCGCTTGCGCATGTTCCCGATGTGGCAGCAGTGCCTGGTGATCCTGGTGATCTTCGGCCTGGCGCAGCTTGTTCAACTCTGGCTCAGTGCCTTGACCGGCAATCGCCAGCCCACCCTGGCACTGGTGTTGCCGGCTCTGGTCAGCGCATTGCTGTGGCCCTGGATCAGTTTCGGCCTGCGTGGGTTACGTCGTCGCTATAAAATCAATTGATGGATTGCGAGGCTCTGCCTGGTTATCGAACCCTACAGGGAGAGTCTGCAATGAATGTGCTTTATCTGGCCTCGGGCTCCCCGCGGCGACGTGAATTGTTGACCCAGATCGGTGTGCCTTTCACCGTGGTCAGCGCCGCCATCGATGAAACGCCTCTCACACACGAAACCCCTGTGGCTTATGTCGAGCGCCTGGCGCGAAGCAAGGCCGCGGCGGGTTTGGCTGCGCTCGAGCAAACCCCAGGCATCTGCGTATTGGGTGCCGATACGGCGGTTATCGTCGATGGCAAGATTCTTGGCAAACCGGTGGACCAGGCCGATGCGCTGGCGATGTTGATGGCCCTGGCAGGGCGTGAGCATGAAGTCCTCACGGCCATTGCCCTGACCGACGGCCAACGCTGTGAAACCCGGTGTGTCAGCAGCCGTGTAATTTTTCGCGACATTTGTGCCCAAGAGGCGACGGCCTACTGGCACAGCGGCGAACCCCAGGACAAGGCCGGCGGCTATGCTATCCAGGGGCTTGGCTCGGTGTTCGTCACCGGACTCAATGGCAGCTATTCCGCCGTGGTCGGCCTGCCGGTGTGCGAAACCGCGCAACTGCTGGGCCAATTCGGCATACCCTGTTGGCAAAACCTTACCGCGCGCTGAGCGCCTTTACTTTCGCGCCAAGCCATAAGCGATCGGTCACTATTGTGAAAACGCCTGAACGAGACCCAGCCATGAGTGAAGAGATTCTGATCAATATCACGCCGATGGAATCGCGCGTGGCGGTGGTAGAGAACGGTGTTCTGCAAGAAGTGCATGTGGAGCGTACCCAGAAGCGCGGGATCGTCGGCAATATCTATAAAGGCAAGGTGGTGCGCGTATTGCCAGGCATGCAGGCGGCCTTCGTCGACATCGGCCTGGACCGCGCCGCGTTTATCCATGCTTCGGAAATCTCCCTGCGCGAAGGCCCGGCGGTGGAAAGCATCAGCGCCCTGGTGCACGAAGGGCAGAGCCTGGTGGTGCAGGTCACCAAGGACCCCATCGGGTCCAAGGGCGCCCGGCTGACCACCCAATTGTCGATTCCTTCGCGGTACCTGGTGTATATGCCGCGTACCGCCCACGTCGGTATTTCCCTCAAGATCGAAGATGAAGCCGAGCGCGAGCGCCTGAAGAAGGTGGTCAGCGACTGCGTGGCCGCCGAAGGCATCAAGGAAGCCGGTGGTTTTATCCTGCGTACCGCCGCCGAGGGGGCGGGCGCCGATGAAATCCTGATGGATATCCGCTACCTGCGGCGCCTGTGGGACCAGATCGCGGCGCAGATCCAGACCATTGGCGCGCCAAGCGTCATCTATGAAGACCTCGGCCTGGCGTTGCGTACCTTGCGCGATCTGGTCAGCCCGAAGATCGAGAAAATTCGCATCGACTCGCGGGAAACCTTCCAGCGCACCACGCAATTTGTCGCCGAGCTGATGCCGGAAATTGCCGACCGCCTCGAGCACTACCCGGGCGAGCGGCCGATCTTTGACCTGTATGGCGTCGAAGATGAAATCCAGAAAGCCCTGGAGCGCAAGGTCCCGCTCAAATCCGGCGGCTATCTGGTGGTGGACCCGGCGGAAGCCATGACCACCATCGACGTCAACACCGGCGCGTTCGTGGGTCACCGCAACCTCGAAGAAACCATCTTCAAGACCAACCTCGAAGCGGCCACCGCGATTGCGCGCCAACTGCGCCTGCGCAACCTGGGCGGCATCATCATCATCGACTTCATCGACATGGAAGATGGCGAGCACCAGCGCCAGGTCCTGCGCACGCTCGAAAAGCAGCTGGAGCGCGACCACGCCAAGACCAACATCATTGGCATCACCGAGCTGGGGCTGGTGCAGATGACCCGCAAGCGCACCCGCGAAAGCCTTGAGCAAGTGCTGTGCGAACCCTGCAGCAGTTGCCAGGGCCGCGGTAAATTGAAGACCCCGGAAACGGTTTGCTACGAGATTTTCCGCGAAATCCTGCGCGAGGCGCGCGCCTACCAGGCCGAAGGTTATAGAGTGCTCGCCAACCAGAAAGTGGTGGATCGCCTGCTGGATGAAGAGTCGGGTAACGTCGCTGAACTGGAGGGCTTTATCGGGCGCACCATTCGTTTTCAGGTTGAAACCATGTACTCCCAGGAACAATACGACGTGGTGCTGCTCTGATCCCCTTTCGTTTTCTCTTTTCGAGACCGACAGGCGCTGATCTGTGGTCCGACTACTGCTTTGAGGGTCGCCTGACATGGAGCGTCTGATACGCTTTTTTGCCGCTTTGACCCGTTGGGGACTGGGCCTGTGTGCGTTGCTGCTGGTCGTGGCGGCGGTATACGTGAGCCTGGGGCGTGAATTGACCCCGCTGGTGGCCGAATACCGCGCTGAAGTCGAAGCCAAGGCCCAGGTGGCGGTACAGATGCCTGTTCATATTGGCAGCCTCGAAGGCCGCTGGAGCGGTTTTGCGCCAATATTGCTGGCCCATGACGTGATGGTCGGCGAGGGCAGCAGTGCGTTGCGCCTGGACCAGGTCGAGGTGGTGCCCGATCTTTGGGCCAGCCTGATGGCCCGCGAAGTGCGCATCGCCCATCTGCAAGTCAGCGGCTTGCAGTTGAGCGTCAAGGAAGACAAGGACGGTCGCTGGGCGCTGCAAGGCTTGCCGATACAGGACGACCAGCCACTGGACCCGGAGCAACTGCTCACCCGCATGCAAATGGTCAAGCGCGTATCGGTGCTGGACAGCCAGGTGACGCTGCAACCGTTCGACCGGGCGCCGGTGACCGTGACTTATGTCGGCCTGAACCTGCACACCGGTACGACCCGGCAACGTGTGGACGCACGCCTGACATTACCCGACGGCCAACCGCTCGCCTTTACCCTGCGCAGCCGTATGCGCGCCAGCCAATGGAAAGACGCCCAGGTCGAGGCCTACCTGAGCCTGCCTCAAAGCGACTGGGCCAAGTGGATTCCGTCCCGGCTGACCCAACAATGGAAGCTCACCCAGTTCAAGGCTGGCGGTGAGTTCTGGCTCAACTGGGCCAACGGCACCGTACAAAGCGCCGTGGTGCGCCTCGATTCACCGCAAGTCAAGGGCAGCTACGCCGAGCGTAAGCCGGTACACATCGAGAACCTGGCCCTGACCGCTTATGTGCAACGCAGCGACGGCGGCCTCAAGGTGCTGTTTGATTCGCTGGCGATGAATATCGGCGAAACCCGCTGGGAATCACGCCTGCAACTGCAGCAGAGCCTGGCGACCGAGAAAGATCAGGAAGTATGGAAACTTCAAGCCGACCGGCTCGACCTGACCCCCATCACGCCATTGCTCAATGCCCTGGCACCGCTGCCGGAAGGTTTCGCCCAGGCCGTCGAGCACCTCAAAGCCACCGGCCTGTTGCGCAATGTGCTCGTGGACTTCCGCCCACAGGACAGCACCGATCAGAAAGTCAGTTTTGCCGCCAACCTTGAGCGGGTCGGTTTTGACGCTTACTTTGGCGCGCCAGCCGCGCGCAATGTGTCCGGCAGCATCAGCGGCGACCTGGGCCATGGCGAGTTGCGCATGGACAGCAAGGACTTTTCCCTGCATCTGTCGCCGATCTTCGCCAAGCCATGGCAGTACATCCAGGCCAATGCGCGCCTGACCTGGACGCTGGACAAACAGGGCTTCACCCTCATCGCACCGTATATCAAGGTGCTGGGGGAGGAAGGCAAGGTCGCTGCGGACTTCCTGATTCGCCTGCATTTCGACCATAGCCAGGAGGACTACATGGACCTGCGGGTCGGCATGGTCGATGGCGATGGTCGTTTCACCCCCAAGTATCTGCCCGCGGTGTTGAGCCCGGCGCTGGATGAGTGGTTGCGCACGGCGATTCTCAAAGGCGCGGTAGACGAAGGTTTCTTCCAGTACCAGGGCTCGCTGAGCCACAACGCGCTGCCGGCTTCACGCAATATCAGCCTGTTCTTCAAGGTGCACGATGCCGAGCTGGCGTTCCAGCCGGGCTGGCCCCATGTGAGCAAGGTCAAGGGTGAGGTGTTTGTCGAGGAGAGCGGCGTGCGCATCCTGGCCAGCAAGGGGCAGTTGCTCGATACCCAGGTCAAGGACGTCTACGTCAATATCCCACACGCGCCGGCCGGCCAGGACAGCCACCTGCTGCTCACCGGCGGATTCTCCGGTGGTTTGGGCGATGGTCTGAAAATCCTTCAGGAAGCCCCTATCGGCACCGCCACCACCTTCGCGGGCTGGAAGGGCGAGGGCAACCTGCAAGGCAGCCTGGACCTGGATGTGCCCCTGGCCAAGGGCACCGAACCCAAAATCGTGGTCGACTTCAAGACCGACAAGGCGCGCCTGCAACTGGCGGAGCCCACCCTGGACCTGACCCAGCTCAAGGGCGACTTCCGTTTCGACAGCGCCAAAGGCTTGAGTGGCCAGAATATTTCGGCGCAGGCGTTTGACCGTCCGATCACCGCGCAGATTTTTGCCGAAGGCAAGCCCGGCGCTGTCAGCACCCGCGTCACCGCCAAGGGGCAGGTCACGGTCAAACGGCTCACGGACTGGTTGAACATCAGCCAGCCGCTGCCTGTGACCGGCGATATCCCGTACCAGTTGCAAGTCATCCTGGACGGCGCGGACAGTCAGTTGATGGTCGACTCCAATCTCAAGGGCGTTGCGGTGGATTTGCCGGCGCCGTTCGGCATGCCGGCGAGCCAGGGCCGTGACAGTACGTTCCGCATGACCTTGCAGGGTGCTGAGCGGCGGTACTGGTTTGATTACGCAGAGCTGGCGAATTTCACCTTCGCGGCGCCGCCGGATAACTTCAATGATGGCCGCGGCGAATTGTTTCTCGGCAATGGCGATGCGGTATTGCCCGGCGCCAAGGGGCTGCGTGTTCGCGGGGTGCTCTCCGAGCTGGATATCGACCCGTGGAAAAAACTCGCGAACCGTTACGCGGGTAACGATCCGGGCGGCAGTGCCAAGCAACTGCTCAGTGGCGCCGACTTCAAGGTGGGCAAGCTGACCGGTTTCGGTACCCGGTTCGACCAGGTCAAACTGCAGCTGGATCGCAAGCCCGTGGCCTGGGGCCTGCAGTTCGACAGCCAGCAAGCCAAGGGCACGGTGAATCTGCCGGATGCCAAGGGCGCGCCCATTGCCGTCAACCTGCAGTACGTGAAGCTGCCTGCCGTGGACCCTACTGTGCAGGCTGACGAGAACGCGCCGGACCCGTTGGCCGATGTCGACCCCAAGGATATTCCCGCGCTGGATATCGCCATCGACCAACTGTTCCAGGGCCCGGACCTGGTGGGCGCGTGGTCGCTGAAAATCCGGCCGACCGCCAAGGGCCTGGCCTTCAACAACCTGAACCTGGGCCTCAAAGGCATGCAACTCAACGGGGCCGGTGGGTGGGAAGGCGCGCCGGGGGCCAGCAGCAGTTGGTACAAAGGGCGACTGGACGGCAAGAACATTGCCGACGTGCTCAAAGGTTGGGGGTTTGCGCCCACGGTGACCAGCGAGGACTTTCATCTGGACGTGGATGGTCGCTGGCCGGGTTCGCCGGCCTGGGTCGGGCCCAAGCGGTTCTCCGGTAGCCTGGACGCGGCGTTCCGCAAAGGCCAGTTCGTGGAAGTGGAGGGTGGCGCCCAGGCGCTGCGGGTGTTCGGCCTGCTTAACTTCAATTCCATTGGCCGCCGTTTGCGCCTGGACTTCTCCGACTTGCTCGGCAAGGGCTTGAGCTATGACCGGGTCAAGGGCTTGCTGGCGGCCAGTGATGGTGTGTTCGTGACCCGTGAGCCCATCACCATGACCGGGCCGTCTACCAACCTGGAGCTCAATGGCACCCTGGACCTGGTGGCGGATCGCGTCGATGCCAAGTTGCTGGTGACCCTGCCGGTCACCAACAACCTGCCCATCGCCGCATTGATCGTCGGCGCGCCGGCCATTGGCGGTGCGTTGTTCCTGATCGACAAGTTGATCGGCGACCGGGTATCGCGCTTCGCCAGCGTGCAGTACACCGTGCAAGGCCCATGGAAAGACCCGAAAATCACCTTCGACAAGCCATTTGAAAAGCCAAACTGAGAGGCTGTGGAGTAGCATGGCCGCATGCCCTTTACGGAGTGTCGGCCCATGTCCTTTGCGGTAACTCAAATGGTCAGCCAGAGTGACGTGCTGGCCAACCTAGCCCAGGCACGCCGCCTGCTGGAACGCGCGGCGGCGGATGGCGCCAGGCTTGCGGTGCTGCCGGAGAACTTCGCCGCCATGGGCCGCCGTGACATGGCCGATATCGGTCGCGCCGAGGCACTGGGTGAAGGCCCGATCCTGCCCTGGTTGAAACAGACCGCTCGCGACCTCACCTTATGGATAGTGGCGGGCACAATACCGTTGCCACCCAGGGATCAACCGGACGCCAAGCCCAACGCCTGCTCGCTGCTGATCGACGACCGAGGTGAAATCGTCGCTCGTTACGACAAGCTGCACTTGTTCGATGTGGATGTAGCGGACGCCCGAGGTCGCTATCGCGAATCCGACGACTATGCTTTCGGAAGCAATGTGGTCGTGGCAGATACGCCCGTGGGGCGCTTGGGGCTGACGGTGTGTTACGACCTGCGCTTCCCCGAGTTGTACAGCGAGCTGCGTGCGGCGGGGGCTGAGTTGATCAGTGCGCCCTCGGCGTTTACAGCGGTGACCGGGGCTGCGCATTGGGATGTGCTGATTCGCGCTCGGGCCATCGAAACCCAGTGTTACCTGCTGGCGGCCGCCCAGGGCGGTGTGCACCCGGGGCCACGGGAAACCCATGGGCACGCGGCGATTATCGACCCCTGGGGGCGCGTGCTGGCCCGGCAGGATCAAGGCGAAGCGGTGCTGGTGGCCGAACGCGACAGCAGTGAACAGGCGTCGATACGGGCGCGCATGCCGGTGGTCAACCATCGGCGCTTTTTCTCGCAGGGCGCGCAGCGACCTGCTTCAGAACGATGAATTTAAGGCCAAACCTATGAGCGAGTTGTTGTCCTCAGTCAGTGAACATCTCCTGGCACCCGGTGGCGTGACCATCGAAAATCTGCAAACCGTGCTGGGCGATCTGGCCGGGCCCGGGATCGACGCGGCCGACCTGTATTTCCAGGGGCAGATTTCCGAGTCCTGGGCGCTGGAAGACGGCATCGTCAAGGAAGGCAGTTTCAACCTTGACCAAGGCGTAGGCGTGCGCGCGCAATCGGGCGAGAAAACCGGTTTTGCCTACAGCAACGCCATTACCCTGGAGGCCCTGGGCCTGGCGGCGCGTGCGGCGCGCTCGATTTCCCGCGCGGGCCAGAACGGCACGGTGCAGGCGTTCAGTACCCAGGACGTGGCTCAGCTGTACGCGCCGGATAATCCGTTGGAAGTGATCAGCCGCGCGGAGAAGGTCGAGCTGCTCAAGCGTGTTGACGCGGCTACTCGTGCCCTGGACCCGCGTATCCAGCAGGTCACCGTGAGCATGGCCGGTGTGTGGGAACGCATCCTTGTCGCCTCCACCGACGGCGGGCTGGCGGCCGATGTGCGGCCACTGGTGCGTTTCAACGTGAGTGTGATCGTCGAGCAGAACGGTCGCCGCGAACGCGGTGGCCATGGCGGCGGCGGGCGTACCGACTACCGTTATTTCCTCGCCGAAGACCGCGCCATGGGCTATGCCCGTGAAGCGTTGCGCCAGGCACTGGTCAACCTGGAAGCGATTCCGGCGCCGGCCGGTACCTTGCCGGTGGTGCTGGGCTCGGGTTGGTCCGGTGTGTTGTTGCATGAAGCGGTGGGCCATGGGCTGGAAGGCGACTTCAACCGCAAGGGCAGTTCCGCCTACAGCGGGCGCATGGGCGAGATGGTCGCATCCAAGCTGTGCACCATTGTCGATGACGGCACCTTGGCCGGTCGGCGTGGTTCGTTGAGTGTGGATGACGAAGGGACGCCAACGGAGTGCACCACCCTGATCGAAAACGGCGTGCTCAAGGGCTATATGCAGGACAAGCTCAACGCCCGCCTGATGGGTGTGGCGCGCACCGGCAACGGTCGCCGCGAATCCTATGCGCACCTGCCGATGCCACGCATGACCAACACCTACATGCTCGGTGGTGAAAGCGATCCGGCGGAAATCATTGCTTCGGTCAAGCGCGGCATCTACTGCGCCAACCTCGGTGGCGGGCAAGTGGATATCACCAGCGGCAAGTTCGTGTTCTCTACCAGCGAGGCGTACTTGATCGAAGACGGCAAGATTACCGCTCCGGTCAAGGGCGCGACATTGATCGGTAATGGGCCGGAGGCCATGAGCAAGGTGTCGATGGTCGGTAACGACCTGTCGCTGGACAGCGGCGTGGGCACGTGCGGGAAGGATGGGCAGTCGGTGCCGGTGGGCGTAGGCCAGCCAACCTTGAAAATCGATGCGATCACCGTGGGTGGCACGGGGTCGTAAACGCGAGAGCTTCGGGTGGCGAAGGTCGCCACCCGGGGAAGAGGATCAGCGCAGACCGCGTTGAGTCTCGTCCAGCTCACGGATGTATTTGAAGATTTTACGGCTGGTGGCCGGCGCCTTGTTATGCGCCTGTTCGTGTTGGGCCTGACGGATCAGGGAGCGCAATTGCTGGCGGTCCGCTTCCGGATAGTCCAATACGAATTTTTCCAGCACGGCGTCATCGCCCGAGATCAGGCGATCACGCCAGCGCTCCAGGTTATGGAAGCGTTCGTTGTACTGGCGAGTGGAGGCATCGGTTTGATCGAGCAAGGCCAGAATGGCGTCAGTGTCCTGATCGCGCATCAGCTTGCCGATGAACATGATGTGCCGTTTGCGCGCGATATTCGCGGTGTGCTTAGGCGCATCGGCCAAGGCCCGGCGCATTTCGTCGGTCAGTGGCAGTTTGGCAATCAAGTCTTTTTTGAGCGTTGTAAGGCGCTCGCCAAGGTCAACCAGAGCATGCAGCTCGCGTTTGACCTGGGTTTTGCTTTTCTCCCCATCGAGGGAGTCGTCGTAAGAATCAACCATGGTGGCAGTCCGCAAAGAAACGCCGCCATGATAACCAGTCGGGGGCCGCTTGTCCGGCCCGGTCGCTCGATGGCCTTAACCGAGAGCAGAATTTGAGTGGAGAAAACCATGAGTGCAGCCCAAAGCGTCGGTCCGCAAGCGTTACCGGCACTGCAGGAACAAGTCGAGCAGATCCTTGCCGAGGCCAAGCGCCAGGGGGCCAGCGCCTGTGAAGTAGCGGTGTCGCTGGAACAGGGGCTGTCGACGTCGGTGCGTCAGCGGGAAGTGGAGACCGTCGAATTCAACCGCGACCAGGGGTTCGGCATTACCTTGTACGTGGGCCAGCGCAAAGGTTCGGCCAGTACGTCGGCCAGTGGCCCGGAGGCGATTCGCGAGACCGTCGCCGCTGCTTTGGCCATCGCCAAACACACTTCTGAGGATGAAAGCTCAGGCTTGGCCGATAAGGCGCTGATGGCCAAGGATCTGCAGGATTTCGATCTGTTTCACGCCTGGGACATCACGCCTGAGCAAGCCATCGAACAGGCGCTGACCTGCGAAGCGGCAGCGTTCGACGCCGACGCTCGCATCAAGAACGCCGATGGCACTACGCTGAGTACCCATCAGGGTTGCCGTGTCTACGGCAACAGCCATGGTTTTATCGGGGGCTATGCGTCCACCCGTCACAGCCTGAGCTGCGTGATGATCGCTGAAGCCAACGGCCAGATGCAGCGTGATTACTGGTACGACGTGAATCGTCAGGGTGAGTTGCTGGCAGACCCGGTAAGCATCGGCCAGCGCGCCGCGCAGCGTGCAGCCAGTCGTCTGGGCGCGCGCCCGGTACCTACTTGCGAAGTGCCGGTGCTGTTTTCCGCCGAACTGGCCGGTGGTTTGTTCAGCAGTTTCCTCGGGGCGATTTCCGGTGGCAACCTCTATCGCAAATCGTCCTTCCTGGAAGGCGCGATCGGTCAGCAGCTGTTCCCTGAATGGCTGACCATCGATGAGCGTCCGCACCTCATGCGCGCCATGGGCAGCGCCTCGTTCGACGGCGATGGCCTGGCCACTTACGCCAAGCCGTTCGTCGAGAAAGGCGAGTTGGTGTCTTATGTATTGGGCACCTACGCGGGGCGCAAGCTTGGCCTGCCCAGCACCGCCAACTCCGGCGGCGTTCATAACCTGTTCGTGACCCACGGCGATGAAGACCAGGCGGCGCTGTTGCGACGCATGGGGCGCGGCCTGCTGGTCACCGAATTGATGGGCCACGGCCTGAACATGGTGACGGGGGACTATTCCCGCGGCGCGGCGGGATTCTGGGTGGAAAACGGCGAGATTCAGTTCGCCGTCCAGGAAGTGACCATCGCCGGCAACATGCGCGATATGTTCAAGCAGATCGTTGCCGTGGGTAACGATCTTGAACTGCGCAGTAATATCCGCACCGGCTCCGTGTTGATTGAACGGATGACTGTCGCCGGCAGCTGACCTGCGACGTTCCACCAAAAGGCGCGCCATAGTGATGATGGCGCGCCTTTTTTTGTGGCGGTGTGAGACAGGATCGATCTGCTGTTCTTGTTTTGATTCTCAATATCATTTAATAATGAATATCATTACTGGATGAGTGTGGATCATGAGTTCTGTCTTGCATGAGGACCCGTACCTGGAAAGTTGGCGGTGGATGAGTCGTCAGATCCGCTGCGGGCTCGACCCCAATGAACCTCGCCTGATCGAACATTACCTCAATGAGGGGCGTTACCTGGCGTGTTGCACCGCGACTCACCCGTGGACAATCGCCGAAACCTCATTTCGCCTGCTCATCGACACCGCCAACGATATCGCGCTGCCGTGGCATTGGCGTGCCCTGTGTCTGGACCAGGCCTGGCGCCCGCTGCGCGATCTGGAAAAACTCTCCCACTGCGCCTGCCGGCTCAAACGCTGGCAGGCCTTTGCCTGGCAATTGGCGACCTGCCAATTGCTGCCATCCCTCTCTTTCTCCGACCTGGTGCAAGGATCAAATGATGAGTAACACCCGTATCGAACGCGACAGCATGGGCGAACTGCAAGTCCCCGCCGAGGCCTTGTACGGTGCACAAACCCAGCGCGCGGTGAACAACTTTCCGATCAGCCATCAGCGCATGCCGGCGCCATTCGTTCGCGCGCTGATTCTGGCCAAAGCCGCCGCAGCCAGGGCCAACGTCGACCTCAAGCAAATCAGTGAAGGGCAGGGCAAGGCCATTGTCGATGCCGCCCAGGGCTTGTTGGAAGGCGACTACATGCAGCACTTCCCGGTGGATATTTTCCAGACCGGCTCCGGTACCAGTTCCAACATGAACGCCAACGAGGTGATTGCAACCCTGGCCAGTCGGTTGCTGGGCGAGGTGGTAAACCCCAACGACCACGTCAACTGCGGGCAAAGCAGCAACGACATCATTCCTACCACTATTCATGTCAGCGCCGCGCTGGTGCTGCACGAGCAGACACTGCCAGCCTTGTTGCACCTGGTGCAGGTGATCGAGCAAAAAGCCGAAGCGGTCCACCCGTTCATCAAGACCGGGCGTACCCACTTGATGGATGCCATGCCGGTGCGCATGAGCCAGGTGCTCAATGGCTGGGCGCAGCAACTCAAGGCCAATATCGGCCACTTGCAGGATCTGTTGCCGGCACTGCAGGCGTTGGCCCAGGGTGGCACGGCGGTGGGCACCGGCATCAACGCCCATCCTGAGTTTGCCGCACGCTTCAGCGGGCACCTGAGCCACCTGACCAAGGTGAAGTTCACGCCGGGCAAGAACCTGTTTGCGTTGATTGGCTCCCAGGATACCGCCGTCGCCGTCTCCGGCCAGCTGAAAGCCACTGCGGTGTCGCTGATGAAAATCGCCAATGACCTGCGCTGGATGAACTCCGGTCCGTTGGCCGGCCTGGGTGAAATCGAGCTGGAAGGGCTGCAACCGGGTTCTTCGATCATGCCGGGCAAGGTCAACCCGGTAATTCCCGAGGCCACGGCCATGGTGGCCGCGCAAGTCATCGGCAACGATACGGTGATTACCGTGGCCGGCCAATCGGGCAACTTCGAACTGAACGTCATGCTGCCGATCATCGCCCAGAATCTGCTCAGCAGCCTGGAGCTGCTGGCCAACGCCAGCCGTTTGCTGGCGGACAAGGCCATCGCCAGCTTCAAGGTCAACGAAGCGAAGCTCAAGCAGGCGTTGTCGCGCAACCCGATTCTGGTCACCGCCCTCAATCCGATCATTGGTTACCAAAAGGCCGCCGAAATCGCCAAACAGGCTTATCAGCAGGGCCGTCCGGTCATCGATGTCGCCCTCGAACACACCGACTTGCCTCGCAGCCAACTGGAAGTCCTGCTGGACCCGGAAAAGCTCACGGCTGGCGGCGTGTGATCATCGACCCCGCTTTGGAGGTTCACCATGGAGCACTGGAAACGCACGATCGAACGGGCCAATCGCTGCTTTATGGCAGGCGAGCTGGTTGACGCCCGCGAGGCCTACCTGCAAGCCCTGGCCCTGGCCCAAGTGTTGTTTGAGCGCTGGGCGGATGCCGACGAAGCCGTGGCGGCTTGCGTCATCTCCCATCACAACCTGGCCGACCTGCACCTGCGTCTCAACCAGCCTGAGGAAAGCGCGGAATACCTCTGCGCCATTCACCAGCGGCTGCTGCAGACCATGCAGGACCCACGGCTCAGTCCGCCGTTGCGTGAGGCAGCGTTGCGCCAGAGCAGCAAAACCTATGTCGAACTGTTGAATTTCATCAGCGATCACGGCGAATACCCGCGCACCCATCGCTTGCTGGGCAGTGCTGCGACGCAACCGACCCCTTCTCAATATGGAGCACATTGATATGACCTACACCCTGCCGCCGTTGCCTTACGCCTTTGACGCGCTCGAGCCCCATATCGATGCGCAAACCATGGAGATTCACTACACCAAGCACCACCAGACTTATATCAATAATCTCAATGCTGCGGTCGAGGGCACTGAGTTCGCGGGCTGGCCGGTGGAGAAGCTGGTTTCCAGCGTTGAAAACTTGCCGGAGAAATTACGCGCTGCCGTGGTCAACCAAGGAGGCGGCCATGCCAACCACTCGCTGTTCTGGGCGGTCATGTCGCCTACAGGTGGTGGAAAACCCGAAGGTGTTCTGGGCCGGGCCATCGACGAGCAGTTGGGGGGCTTCGACAGCTTCAAGCAAGCGTTTACCAAGGCGGCGTTGACCCGCTTCGGCAGCGGCTGGGCCTGGTTGAGTGTGACCCCGCAAAAGACCTTGGTGGTGGAAAGCAGCGGTAACCAGGACAGCCCGTTGATGAGCGGCAATACGCCGATTCTCGGCCTGGACGTCTGGGAGCATGCCTACTACCTGCTGTATCAAAACCGACGACCGGAGTACATCAATGCATTCTATAGCGTCATCAACTGGCCCGAGGTTGCCATACGCTACCAGGCTGCATTGGCCTGACACTCACTCCAACACACGACCTAAGGCCGACCATGGGCACTGAAACACTGGCGATTAGCAGCGTGCGATTATTTCGCTATGCGCTTGGCTCCCTGCTTCTGTTAGCCGGTACGGCATTACTGGTGGCTCATGGCCTGGCCTGGCTCGACCTGGAACCGCGCATCTTGCGAGCGCTGCAGGGCGGGGCGATCTGTGCCCTCGGTACTGCGCTGGGCGCGGTGCCCGTGCTGGTGATTCGCCGTATGCCGGCGGCGTTGAGCGATACCCTGCTGGGTTTTGGCGCGGGGGTCATGTTGGCGGCGACCGCCTTTTCGCTGGTGGTGCCGGGTATCGCTGCCGCAGAAAAGCTGGGGCTCACACCCTGGGGCGCGGGTGGTTTGATCAGCTTCGGCATCATGCTCGGTGCATTCGGGTTGTATCTCGTGGACCGCCAGGTTTCAGGCGCCAGCCCGGAAGTGCTGGTGGGCACGCCGGATAAGCCGGTTATCCCGCCGCGTATCTGGCTTTTTGTGTTCGCGATCATTGCCCACAACATCCCGGAAGGCATGGCCGTGGGTGTTTCTGCCGGCGGCGGCATGGCGGATGCCGACAGTCTCGCCATGGGCATTGCCCTGCAGGACGTACCGGAAGGCCTGGTGATTGCGCTGGTATTGGCTGGGGCGGGGATGTCGAGGATCAAGGCGTTTCTGATTGGCGCTGCCTCGGGTTTGGTCGAGCCGGTCTTTGCAGTGTTATGCGCGTGGTTGGTGAGCCTTGCCGAAGTGCTGTTGCCCTTGGGGTTGGCACTGGCTGCGGGTGCGATGCTGCTGGTGGTGACCCATGAGGTGATCCCTGAGTCGCGCCGCAACGGTCACGACAAACTCGCCAGCCTGGGATTGTGCATCGGGTTTTGCTTGATGATGGTGATGGATACGGCACTGGGATAGCAGGAGCGAGCCCGTTCGCTCCTGCAAGAGGAAGGCGTTATTCACCCTCGTCGAAGTAGTTGTTGATCAACGCGACTAACGCGTCCATCGCTTCCTGCTCTTGTTCACCCTCGGTTTTCAGATGGATTTTAGTGCCCTTGCCTGCGGCGAGCATCATCATCGCCATGATGCTCTTGCCGTCGACCATCGAGTCAGGGGTACGCCCGGCGCGGATCTGGCAGGGGAACTGCCCGGCGACACCGACAAACTTGGCTGATGCGCGGGCATGCAAGCCCAGCTTGTTGATGATTTCAATTTCCCGAGCCGGCATCGCTATGGTGTTCCTTTCAGCTAAGGTCGCGGTGGCGAACCTGGACGTTCTTGAGGGTTTGTTGCAGCACCTGGCCCAGTCGCTCCGTCAGGTAGACAGAGCGGTGGTGGCCGCCGGTGCAGCCGATGGCAATGGTGACATAGGCGCGGTTGCTTGCAGCAAAGCGCGGCAGCCATTTGAGCAGGTAGGTGGAGATATCCTGGAACATCTCTTCCACATCCGGTTGTGCCGCCAGGTAGTCGATCACGGGCTGGTCAAGCCCGGACTGATCGCGCAACTCCGGTTTCCAATACGGGTTGGGCAGGCAGCGCACGTCGAACACCAGGTCGGCATCCACCGGCATGCCGCGCTTGAAGCCAAACGACTCGACCAGAAACGCCGTGCCAGGCTCCGGCTGGTTCAGCAATCGCAGCTTGATCGCATCGCGCAGTTGGTACAGGTTCAGGTTGGTGGTGTTGATCTTGAGGTCGGCCAGATCGATGATCGGCCCCAGCAGTTTGGTCTCGTCCTCGATGGCTTCGGCCAGGGAACGGTTGGCGCTGCTGAGCGGGTGGCGGCGACGGGTTTCGGAGAACCGCTTGAGCAGGGTTTCTTCGTCGGCGTCCAGGTACAGCACGTCGCAATGAATATGTTTGGCGCGCACCTCCTCGAGCAGTTCGGGAAACCGTGAGAGGTGGCTGGGTAGATTGCGGGCGTCGATCGACACGGCGACCAACGGTTGCGCCAGTTCGGTGTGGATCAGGGCGCGTTCCGCCAATTCCGGCAGCAAGCCGGCGGGCAGGTTGTCGATGCAATAGAAGCCGCTGTCTTCAAGAACGTTAAGAGCAGTGCTCTTACCCGAGCCGGAACGGCCGCTGACGATGATCAAACGCATGATTACTGCCCGTTTTGCTCATCCAGAACGACCTGATACAGCGCTTCGTTACTGCTGGCGCTGCGCAATTTATCGCGCACTTCCTTGCGGTCGAGCATGCTAGCAATCTGCCGGAGCAGTTCCAGGTGTGCATCGGTGGCTGCTTGTGGGACCAGCAGAACGAACAGCAGGTCGACCGGGGCGCCGTCGATGGCATCGAAATCGATAGGGTGATCCAGGTGCAGCAAAGCACTGACCGGTGTTTCGCAGCCTTTGAGGCGGCAGTGGGGGATGGCGATGCCGTTGCCAAAACCGGTCGAGCCGAGTTTTTCACGGGCGATCAACGCCTCGAAGACATCTTGCATTTCCAGTTCAGGCACTTGGCTGCTGATCAGGTTGGCAATTTGTTCGAGGGCTTTCTTCTTGCTGCCGCCCGGCACGTTCACGAGGGAACGGCCGGGGGTCAGGATAGTTTGAAGTTGGATCATGGGGGAGGGTTAACGACCTGTACCTTGCATCAGGTGCAGATTCTTTTCCTTATGCTTTTTGAGTTGGCGGTCAAGCTTGTCGGTGAGCAAGTCGATCGATGCATACATGTCTTCATGCTCGGCATTAGCAACCACTTCGCCACCGGGTATCTGCAGGGTCGCTTCGATTTTCTGCTGAAGCTTATCGACCTTCATGATGACCTGCACGTTGGTGATCTTGTCGAAATGTCCTTCAAGCTTCTTCAGCTTCTGTTCGACGTATTCGCGCATTGGAGGGGTGACTTCTACATGGTGTCCACTGATGTTGACTTGCATACAGCTTCTCCTTCGTTGCCAGTGCATAAAGCGGCGGGTAGGAATACCCGCCACTGGAACGCTGTGCCCCGCCCGTCACATCAAACGCTTACGCTCGCTGGAAGGCGCGATCCCAAGGGACTCGCGATACTTGGCGACGGTTCGACGGGCGACCTGAATGCCTTGTGCCTCCAGTAAACCAGCGATCTTGCTGTCACTCAACGGCTTTTTCTGATTTTCCGCGGCAACCAGTTTTTTGATGATCGCGCGGATCGCCGTGGACGAGCATTCGCCGCCTTCGGAGGTGCTTACGTGGCTGGAGAAAAAGTATTTCAGCTCATAAATACCCCGTGGGGTATGCATGAATTTTTGCGTGGTCACCCGCGAAATCGTCGATTCGTGCATGCCGACCGCCTCGGCGATGTCATGCAGTACCAGCGGTTTCATGGCTTCGTCACCATATTCCAGAAAGCCGCGCTGGTGCTCGACGATCTGGGTGGCGACTTTCATCAGGGTTTCGTTGCGGCTTTGCAGGCTCTTGATGAACCAGCGCGCTTCCTGCAACTGGTTGCGCATGAAGGTGTTGTCGGCGCTGGTATCGGCGCGGCGCACGAAACCGGCGTATTGCGGGTTTACCCGCAGGCGTGGCACCGACTCCTGGTTCAATTCCACCAGCCAGCGCTCGTTGTCCTTGCGCACGATCACATCAGGCACGACATACTCGGCTTCGCTGGACTCGATCTGCGAGCCCGGGCGAGGGTTGAGGCTCTGGACCAGTTCGATGACCTGGCGCAGTTCGTCTTCCTTGAGCTTCATGCGACGCATCAGCTGGCTGTAATCGCGGCTGCCCAGCAGGTCGATGTAATCGCTGACCAGGCGCTTGGCTTCAGCGAGCCAGGGTGTCTTGGCCGGCAGTTGGCGCAGTTGCAGCAACAGGCACTCGCTGAGCGTACGGGCGCCAATCCCGGCGGGCTCGAATTGCTGGATGCGGTGCAGGACGGCTTCGATCTCGTCCAGCTCGATATCCAGCTCCGGGTCGAACGCCTCAAGAATTTCTTCCAGCGTCTCGTCCAGGTAACCCTGGTTATTGATGCAATCGATCAGGGTGACGGCGATCAGTCGATCGGTGTCGGACATCGGCGCCAGGTTCAGTTGCCACAGCAGGTGACTCTGCAGGCTCTCGCCGACGGACGTACGGGTGGTGAAGTCCCATTCGTCATCATCATTGCTGGGCAGGCTGCTGGCGCTGGTCTGGTAGACGTCTTCCCAGGCGGTATCCACGGGAAGCTCGTTGGGAATGCGTTCGTTCCATTCGCCGTCCTCGAGGTTGTCCACCGTCGGGGCGGTTTCCTGATAGGACGGTTCCTGTACGTCGGGATTGGGCTTTTGCTCGATGTTGTCGGCCAAAGGGTCTGTGTTGTCGAAGTCGTCGCCTTCTTCCTGGCGTTCGAGCATCGGATTGGACTCCAGGGCCTCCTGGATTTCCTGTTGCAGGTCCAGGGTCGACAATTGGAGCAGGCGGATGGCCTGTTGCAGCTGCGGTGTCATCGTCAGCTGCTGGCCCATTCTCAGGACTAGCGATGGTTTCATGGCAGGGGCTTAACACCTTATTCGCCGGCGCAATGCGCCATCCACGACAGGGCGCGCGAGCGCCAAACATAAGCAAATTATATGCCTGAAATCAGGGCCTTTGCCTAGAGCGCGGTAACAATAAAAAAACCGAGGTTTTCATTGACTCGCTCGCACTCTCACCAATGGCCCGATATCACCGTGTCTACAGGCGGAACTCGTGACCCAGATAAACTTCTTTCACCAGTTCGTTGGCCAGGATCGTCGCGGAATCACCTTCGGCGATCAGTTGCCCATCGTTGACGATGTAAGCGGTTTCGCAGATATCCAGGGTTTCACGCACGTTGTGGTCGGTGATCAACACACCAATGCCCTTGGCCTTCAGGTGATGGATGATCTGCTTGATATCGCCCACCGAGATCGGATCGACACCGGCAAACGGTTCGTCCAACAGGATGAATTTCGGCGCGGTGGCCAGGGCGCGGGCGATCTCCACACGACGACGCTCACCACCGGACAGGCTCATGCCGAGGTTGTCGCGAATGTGGTTGATGTGGAATTCCTGCAGCAGGCTTTCCAGCTCCTTGCGGCGGCCGTCGCGGTCGAGTTCCTTGCGGGTCTCGAGGATCGCCATGATGTTGTCGGCTACCGACAGTTTGCGGAAGATCGACGCCTCCTGCGGAAGATAGCCGATACCTGCGCGCGCACGGCCGTGCATGGGCTGGTGGCTGACGTCCAGGTCGTCGATCAATACGCGTCCCTGGTCCGCCTGGACCAGCCCGACGATCATATAGAAGCAGGTGGTCTTGCCGGCGCCGTTGGGGCCGAGCAAGCCGACGATCTGGCCGCTGTCGATAGACAGGCTCACATCGCGTACCACCTGGCGGCTTTTATAGGCCTTGGCCAGATGCTGGGCTTTCAGGGTTGCCATTACTCGGCCTTCTTCTTCGGCTGGATGACCATGTCGATACGTGGGCGCGGCGCGGTGACCTTGTTGCCGTTGGCGCGACCGGCCTGGGCGACCTGGGTCTTGGTGTTGTAGACGATTTTCTCGCCTTCGGTAGAGTTACCGTCGGCGCTGAGTACCTTGGCCTGGTCAATCAATACGATGCGATTTTGCTGGGCATGGTATTGAATGGTCTTGCCATAGCCTTTCATCGGGCCTGGGTCTTCTGCCTTTTGCTTCTGTTCGAAGTAAGCCAGGTTGCCCACCGAGGTCACGACATCGATATCGCCGGCCTGGGTGCGGGTCAGGGTCACCGTGTTGCCGGTGATCTTCATCGAGCCCTGGGTGATGATGACGCCACCGGTGTAGGTCGCGACGCCTTGTTTGTCATCCAGCTGCGCATCGTCAGCCGAGATGTGGATCGGTTGCTGGCTATCGTTCGGCAGAGCCCAGGCGCTCACGCTTCCCAGTGCTGCGCCCAGACCGAGCAAAATAGGGAGGGTTTTAACGAGCCTCATACTGTCCTCTTACGTTCGATAGCAGGTGTATCCTGCTTTCTTTCAAATACGCTTTCATTCCCTTGCCAGTCGATACACCGCCAGCGCCGTCGATTCTAACGTCTTGCTCGGTCTGCGCATATTGCTGTTGTGGGAATACCGTCATGCGACTGCTGGTAATGATGGTGTCACGCTTCTGCGCGTCTGTACGTGCGACGCGCACCGAGTCGATCAGTTCGATCTGGGTGCCGTCCGGATTGACCTCGCCACGCAGGCTGGTGACATGCCACGGCAGTTCGGTGCCACGGTAGAGGTTCAGGTCCGGATTGGTCAGCAGGCTGACTTCCGAGGCCTTCAAGCGCTCGACCTTGTCGGAGGCCAGCACGTACTGCACCTTGCCATCGGGCAGGAACTGCACGGTGTGGGTGTTGGTGGCGAAGTTATCGATGATGCTTTCATCAACCTGCACGACAGGTTTGTCGAGAAAGCGCTCCGGGCTGATATTCCAGTAGCCCACCGCGAGGAACAGCGCGGCGATGACCCCGAATAACAGGAAGTTGCGAATCTTTTTGCTCAGCATATAAGGCTCTATAGGTAGGCGGCGTGGGCCGCTTCAAGACTGCCCTGGGCACGCAGGATCAATTCGCAGAACTCGCGGGCGGCACCCTCGCCGCCACGGGCCGTGGTAATGCCATGGGCATGTTCACGCACAAACGCTGCGGCATTGGCGACGGCCATGCCCAGGCCTACACGGCGGATCACCGGCAGGTCGGGCAGGTCGTCACCCAGATAGGCGACCTGTTCATAGCTTAGGTTGAGTTGGCCAAGAAGCTCGTCCAGCACCACCAGTTTATCCTCGCGGCCCTGATACAGGTGAGCAATCCCCAGGTTTTGTGCGCGGCGTTCCACAACGGGTGTCTTTCGACCACTGATAATCGCGGTCTGCACGCCTGCGGCCATCAACATCTTGATGCCCTGGCCGTCGAGCGTATTGAATGTCTTGAATTCGCTGCCGTCTTCGAGGAAATACAGGCGGCCGTCGGTCAGCACGCCGTCAACGTCGAAAATCGCCAGCTTGATGTTTTTACCGCGTTGCAACAGATCGCTGGTCATTTACATCACTCCTGCGCGCAGCAAGTCGCCAAGGTTAAGGGCTCCGATCGGACGATCATCGTTATCGACGACGATCAACGCACCGATCCGATGGTCTTCCATGATTTTCAGCGCTTCAGCCGCGAGCATTTCAGCGCGGGCGGTCTTGCCGTGAGGTGTCATCACCGCGTCGATGGTCGCGGTGTGAATATCAATGGTGCGGTCCAGGGTGCGGCGCAGATCACCGTCGGTGAATATCCCGGCCAGGCGTCCGTCGATCTCCAGGATTGCCGTCATGCCCAGGCCCTTGCGGGTCATTTCCATCAGCGCGTCCCTGAGCAGGGTACCGCGTGGAACGCTTGGAAGTTCTGCGCCCGAATGCATGACATTTTCAACTTTCAGCAGCAAGCGACGGCCGAGGGCACCGCCTGGATGGGAAAATGCGAAGTCTTCTGCGGTAAACCCACGGGCCTCCAGCAGCGCCACCGCCAGGGCATCGCCCATGACCAGTGCGGCGGTGGTGGAGGAAGTCGGTGCCAGGTTCAAGGGGCAGGCCTCGTGGGCCACGTGCACGTTGAGGTTGACGTCGGCGGCCTTGGCCAGGGTCGATTCCGGGTTGCCGGTGAGGCTGATCATCTGGATGCCCAGGCGCTTGATCAACGGCAACAGGGTCACGATTTCGTTGGTGGTGCCGGAATTGGACAGCGCCAGAATCACATCATCCTTGGTGATCATGCCCATGTCGCCGTGGCTGGCTTCGGCCGGATGCACGAAAAAAGCGGTGGTCCCGGTGCTTGCCAGGGTGGCGGCGATCTTGTTGCCGATGTGGCCGGATTTGCCCATGCCAACCACGACAACGCGGCCCTTGCTGGCCAGAATCATCTCGCAGGCGCGTACGAAATCTGCGTCGATATGGGCCAGCAAACCTTCTACGGCTTCCAGCTCGAGGCGGATGGTGCGTTGTGCGGACTGAATAAGGTCGCTGGATTGGCTCATGTCTGAAATCGTATAGCCTGACGAAAAGTCGGCGATTATAGCGGTAATGATCAATTCCCTCACGCAAGTTCGTCAGGCTTTATTCCGAAGGTCTTGCGGATTCGTCGCAATATCACAACCCGCTGCGTTTTTTTCGCTGTCCTGAATCTGAACAAGCACTGTTCCGGCCTTGGGGGCGCTGTACCAGCAGTGATATAGTTCGCGGCCAGTTCGGTCCGCCCAACCCATGGCGCAAACATTTGCGCATCCGCGGTAAACGAAAGTCGCATACATGGTGTCTGAGTGAAAGGCTGCATCCCAAGGAGATTAGATGAGTGCCGATAACGCCTACGCGGTCGAGCTGAAGGGCCTTTCCTTCAAGCGCGGTACGCGCAGCATCTTCAATAACGTCGATATTCGCATTCCTCGCGGAAAAGTCACGGGCATCATGGGGCCTTCCGGTTGCGGCAAGACCACCTTGCTGCGCCTGATGGGCATGCAATTGCGCCCCAGTGCCGGCGAAGTATGGGTCAACGGCCAGAACCTGCCGACATTGTCGCGCAGCGATCTGTTCGATGCGCGCAAGCACATGGGGGTTCTGTTCCAGAGCGGCGCGCTGTTCACCGACCTCGATGTGTTCGAAAACGTGGCGTTCCCGCTGCGGGTGCATACCCAGCTGTCCGATGAGATGATTCGTGACATTGTGCTGCTCAAACTGCAGGCCGTAGGGCTTCGCGGGGCTATCGACCTGATGCCTGACGAATTGTCCGGCGGCATGAAGCGCCGCGTCGCCCTGGCGCGCGCCATCGCACTGGACCCGCAGATCCTCATGTATGACGAGCCTTTCGTGGGCCAGGACCCGATCGCCATGGGCGTGCTGGTGCGCCTGATCCGCCTGCTCAACGACGCACTGGGCATCACCAGCATCGTGGTGTCCCACGACCTGGCCGAAACCGCGAGCATCGCCGACTACCTCTATGTCGTGGGGGATGGCCAGGTGCTGGGGCAGGGCACGCCGGAAGAACTGATGAACGCCGATAACCCGCGCATTCGCCAATTCATGACCGGCGATCCCGATGGCCCGGTGCCTTTTCACTTTCCGGCAGCGGACTACCGCGCAGATCTTCTGGGGAAGCGCTGATGCGCAAAACATCTATTATCGAGAAGGTCCGCCTTTTCGGTCGCTCGGGCATCGACATCGTCGAAGTCCTCGGGCGTTCGACTATTTTCCTGTTCCACGCCTTGCTCGGCCGCGGCGGCATCGGTGGCGGCTTCGGCTTGCTGCTCAAGCAACTGCATGCGGTTGGTGTGATGTCCCTGGTGATCATCGTGGTCTCCGGGGTGTTCATCGGCATGGTGCTGGCGCTGCAAGGCTTCAACATTCTGTCCAGCTACGGTTCCGAGCAGGCGGTAGGGCAGATGGTCGCCCTGACCCTGTTGCGTGAACTGGGGCCGGTGGTCACCGCGTTGTTGTTCGCCGGGCGTGCCGGTTCGGCGCTGACCGCCGAAATCGGCAACATGAAGTCCACCGAGCAGCTGTCCAGCCTGGAAATGATCGGCGTGGACCCGCTCAAGTACATTGTTGCCCCGCGCCTGTGGGCCGGCTTCATTTCCCTGCCGCTGCTGGCGATGATCTTCAGCGTGGTCGGGATCTGGGGCGGTTCGTGGGTGGCGGTGGACTGGTTGGGCGTCTATGACGGTTCCTACTGGGCCAACATGCAAAACAGTGTGACCTTCACGGGCGACGTGCTCAACGGCATCATAAAGAGCATCGTCTTCGCCTTTGTAGTGACCTGGATCGCCGTATTCCAAGGCTATGACTGTGAACCCACTTCAGAAGGGATCAGTCGCGCCACCACCAAGACCGTTGTGTACGCCTCGCTGGCGGTACTGGGCCTTGACTTCATTTTGACTGCCTTGATGTTTGGAGATTTCTGATGCAAAACCGCACTGTGGAAATCGGTGTCGGCCTTTTCTTGCTGGCTGGCATCCTGGCTTTACTGTTGCTGGCCCTGCGGGTCAGTGGCCTGTCGGCCAGCCCCACCGCCGACACTTATAAACTTTATGCGTACTTCGATAATATCGCCGGTTTGACGGTCAGAGCTAAAGTGACCATGGCTGGCGTAACCGTCGGCAAGGTCACGGCAATCGATCTGGATCGCGACAGCTTCACCGGGCGAGTGACGATGCAAGTGGACAAGAAGGTCGATAATCTGCCGACGGACTCCACCGCATCCATCCTCACTGCAGGTCTGCTGGGCGAGAAGTACATCGGTCTCAGCGTTGGCGGGGAAACAGCCCTGCTCAAGGATGGTTCGACAATCCACGACACACAGTCGTCGTTGGTACTTGAAGACTTGATCGGTAAATTCCTGCTCAACACCGTCAATAAAGACGCCAAATGAGGAATCTGTTCATGATCTCTACCTTGCGACGCGGCCTTCTGGTGCTGCTTGCAGCGCTGCCGTTGATGGCCAACGCAGCCGGTTCTGCCCACGAACTGGTGCAGGACACCACCAACAAAATGCTGGCTGACCTGTCGGCCAACAAGGAAAAGTACAAGCAGGACCCGAGCCTGTTCTACAACGCGCTCAACAGCATTGTCGGTCCGGTGGTGGATGCCGAAGGCATCTCTCGCAGCATCATGACCGTCAAGTATTCGCGCAAGGCCACGCCTGCGCAGATGCAGCGTTTCCAGGAAAACTTCAAGCGCGGGCTGTTCCAGTTCTATGGCAATGCCTTGCTTGAATACAACAACCAGGGCATTACCGTGGCTCCGGCCGGTGATGAGTCGGGTGACCGCACCAGCGTCAACATGAGCGTCAAGGGCAACAATGGCGCCGTGTACCCTGTGCAGTACACGCTGGAGAAGGTCAACGGCGAGTGGAAACTGCGCAACGTGATCATCAACGGCATCAATATCGGCAAACTGTTCCGTGATCAGTTCGCCGACGCGATGCAGCGCAACGGCAACAACCTGGACAAGACCATCGATGGTTGGGCCGGTGAAGTCGCCAAGGCCAAGGAAACTTCCGATAAGGAAGCCGGGAAGCCAGCGCAATGACCGAGTCGGCTGTTCGTATCGGCAACGCCGGCGAGCTGTTGCTCAGCGGCGTGCTCGATTACCGCACCGGGCCTGACCTGCGCAAGCAGGGCCAGGCTCTGATCAACGCCAGCAGCGCGCCCGCGCTGGTGGTCGATTGCTCGGCGGTGACCAAGTCCAGCAGCGTCGGTCTGTCGTTGCTGCTGTGCTTTATGCGTGATGCCGAAGCGGCAAAAAAGCCACTCAGTATCCGTGCGTTGCCTGAAGACATGCGCGAGATTGCCGAGGTTTCCGGTCTGACCGAACTGCTGGCACACCCTTAATACACATTTATCGCAAAGCCCCCCGTCAGAGTCCTGCTATGCGGGGTTCGCAGGCGCGGGGCTTTTTTGTATGATGTGCGACCCGTGCGCACTGGGCGCCGATAGAGGTTGAGCATGCAGGCCCTAGAAGTTAAGAGCTTCCTTGAAGGAAAGCTGCCGGAAACGACTGTTGAAGTTGAAGGCGAAGGCTGCAATTTCCAGCTGAACGTGATTAGCGATGAACTGGCGGCATTGAGCCCGGTCAAGCGTCAGCAGCAGATCTATGCCCATTTGAACCCATGGATCACCGATGGCAGCATCCATGCGGTCACTATGAAATTTTTCAGCCGCGCGGCCTGGGCCGAGCGCACCTGAGCCCCCAAGGCGTCGAGATTCTTATGGATAAATTGATTATTACCGGCGGTGCCCGCCTCGATGGCGAGATCCGCATTTCCGGGGCAAAAAACTCCGCCTTGCCGATCCTGGCGGCGACCCTGCTGTGCGACGGCCCTGTGACTGTGGCCAACCTGCCGCACCTGCACGACATCACCACCATGATCGAGCTGTTCGGCCGCATGGGCATCGAGCCTGTGATCGACGAGAAATTGTCCGTCGAAATCGACCCTCGCACCATCAAGACCCTGATCGCCCCGTACGAGCTGGTGAAAACCATGCGTGCGTCGATTCTGGTACTCGGCCCGATGGTCGCTCGTTTCGGTGAAGCCGAAGTGGCCCTGCCTGGCGGTTGCGCCATTGGCTCGCGTCCGGTTGACCTGCACATCCGTGGCCTGGAAGCCATGGGCGCGATCATCGACGTCGAAGGCGGCTACATCAAGGCCAAGGCGCCGGAAGGCGGCCTGCGTGGCGCGAACTTCTTCTTTGATACCGTCAGCGTGACCGGTACCGAGAACATCATGATGGCCGCTGCCCTGGCCAATGGCCGCAGCGTCCTGCAAAACGCCGCGCGCGAGCCGGAAGTGGTCGACCTGGCCAACTTCCTCAACGCCATGGGCGCGAAGGTTTCCGGCGCTGGCACCGACACCATCACTATTGACGGTGTAGAGCGTCTGCACACCGCCACCTACAAAGTCATGCCCGACCGCATCGAGACCGGCACGTACCTGGTTGCCGCTGCCGTCACCGGTGGCCGCGTGAAGGTCAAGGACACCGATCCGACCATCCTTGAAGCCGTCCTGGAAAAACTCAAGGAAGCCGGCGCTGAAATCACCACCGGTGAAGACTGGATCGAGCTGAACATGCACGGCAAGCGGCCAAAAGCCGTCAATGTGCGTACAGCCCCTTACCCGGCATTCCCGACCGACATGCAGGCGCAGTTCATTTCCTTGAACGCGATCGCTGAAGGCACCGGTGCCGTGATCGAGACCATCTTCGAAAACCGCTTCATGCATGTGTACGAACTGCACCGCATGGGCGCCAAGATCCAGGTCGAGGGCAACACCGCCATCGTCACCGGCATCGACAAGCTCAAGGGCGCGCCAGTGATGGCCACCGACCTGCGTGCCTCGGCCAGCCTGGTGATTTCGGCACTGTGCGCTGACGGCGACACCCTGATCGATCGCATCTACCACATAGACCGCGGCTACGAGTGCATCGAAGAAAAACTGCAGATGCTCGGCGCTAAAATCCGCCGCGTACCGGGCTAGTCCCCGCTGCATTGTAGGAGCGAGCTTGCTCGCGAAAAACTCATGTACACCGCGTTGACTCTGAGTGAACGCGTTATCGTTGACGTTCTTCGCGAGCAAGCTCGCTCCTACACACACTGGTTTGTTTCAAATCGAGGCTGTAACGGCCTCGATCTGTGTCTGGCGCCGTTTGCGACCGGACAGCAATAGCCTGATGAAGGACTGACATTTCCCATGTTGACCATCGCACTGTCCAAGGGCCGCATCCTTGACGACACGTTGCCGCTGCTGGCTGAAGCGGGCATCGTGCCGACCGAGAATCCGGACAAGAGCCGCAAGCTGATCATCCCCACGACCCAGGACGATGTGCGCCTGCTGATCGTGCGGGCTACCGACGTGCCGACCTATGTTGAACATGGCGCCGCCGACCTGGGTGTCGCCGGCAAGGACGTGCTGATGGAATACGGTGGCCAGGGCCTCTACGAGCCATTGGACCTGCGTATCGCGCTGTGCAAGCTGATGACCGCCGGCCGTGTCGGCGATGTCGAACCCAAGGGCCGCTTGCGAGTGGCGACCAAGTTCGTCAATGTCGCCAAACGCTACTACGCCGAACAAGGTCGTCAAGTCGATATCATCAAGCTCTACGGCTCGATGGAGCTGGCGCCGCTGATCGGCCTGGCCGACAAGATCATCGACGTGGTCGACACCGGCAACACCCTGCGTGCCAACGGTCTCGAACCCCAGGATTTCATTGCCGACATCAGTTCGCGCCTGATCGTCAACAAAGCATCGATGAAGATGCAGCACGCCCGTATCCAGGCGTTGATCGACACCCTGCGCAAGGCAGTGGAGTCTCGACACCGCGGTTGACCCACCTGCGTAGCTGAAAAGCTGCGCCCGTCTATCCGCCTCATAGCCAGAATTCTCAGGTGCCCAAGCGGAGCGAACGGTAGTTTAGGGCGCCTGAGTTTTTTGCCAATCCATTGAGGCCCTCGCTATGACCACGTCCACTGCAATTGCCCGACTCAACGCTGCCGACCCGGATTTCGCCCATCATCTGGATCATCTGCTGAGCTGGGAAAGCGTGTCCGACGACTCGGTCAACCAGCGGGTGCTCGACATCATCAAAGCCGTGCGCGAGCGCGGCGATGCGGCACTGGTGGATTTCACCCGTCAGTTTGACGGCCTGGACGTCAAGTCCATGGCTGACTTGATCCTGCCCCGTGAACGCCTGGAACTGGCGCTGACGCGTATCACCGCGCCCCAGCGTGAAGCGCTGGAAGTGGCGGCGGCGCGGGTGCGCAGCTATCACGAAAAACAGAAGCAGGATTCCTGGAGCTACACCGAGGCCGACGGCACCGTGCTGGGTCAGAAGGTCACGCCGCTGGACCGCGCCGGCCTGTATGTGCCGGGCGGCAAAGCCTCGTACCCGTCGTCGGTGTTGATGAACGCGATCCCGGCCAAAGTGGCGGGCGTGACCGAAGTGGTCATGGTGGTGCCGACCCCGCGTGGCGAACTCAACGAACTGGTATTGGCCGCCGCCTGCATCGCCGGTGTCGACCGGGTGTTCACCATCGGCGGCGCCCAGGCAGTGGCTGCCCTGGCCTATGGCACTGAAAGCGTGCCAAAGGTCGACAAGGTGGTGGGGCCGGGCAATATCTACGTCGCCACCGCCAAGCGCCATGTGTTCGGCCAGGTCGGTATCGACATGATCGCCGGGCCTTCGGAAATCCTCGTGGTGTGTGACGGCCAGACCGACCCGGACTGGATCGCCATGGACCTGTTCTCCCAGGCCGAGCACGACGAAGACGCCCAGGCGATCCTGGTCAGCCCGGACGCCGACTTCCTCGACCAGGTTGCCGCCAGCATCGACAAGCTGTTACCGACCATGGAGCGCGCCGAGATCATCGAAAAATCGATCAACGGGCGTGGCGCACTGATTCTGGTGAGCGACATGGAGCAAGCCATCGACGTGGCCAACCGTATCGCGCCGGAACACCTTGAGCTGTCCGTCGCAGACCCACAAGCCTGGCTGCCGTTGATTCGTCACGCCGGGGCGATCTTCATGGGGCGCCACACCAGTGAAGCCCTGGGCGACTACTGCGCAGGCCCGAACCACGTATTGCCGACCTCCGGCACCGCGCGCTTTTCGTCGCCGCTGGGGGTGTATGACTTCCAGAAGCGGTCGTCGATCATCTTCTGTTCGCCCCAGGGCGCGTCCGAATTGGGCAAGACCGCGTCGGTGCTGGCCCGTGGCGAGTCACTGAGCGCCCACGCGCGCAGCGCTGAATACCGCATTCTTGAAGAGGGGAAATGAGGCATGAGTAAATTCTGGAGCCCTTTCGTCAAGGATCTCGTGCCTTACGTGCCCGGCGAACAGCCGAAGCTGACCAAGCTGGTCAAGCTCAACACCAACGAAAACCCCTACGGCCCATCGCCCAAGGCACTGGCGGCGATGCAGGCCGAGTTGAACGACAACTTGCGTCTGTACCCGGACCCTA
Organism: Pseudomonas sp. 37 R 15; assembly: GCF_900004865.1. Taxonomy (NCBI): domain Bacteria; kingdom Pseudomonadati; phylum Pseudomonadota; class Gammaproteobacteria; order Pseudomonadales; family Pseudomonadaceae; genus Pseudomonas; species Pseudomonas sp. 37 R 15. Next base: position 93,745 of record NZ_CVTV01000049.1, read on the forward strand.
ACAGCGACCTGCTCAAGCAGGCCGTAGCCAGCCATTACGGGATCGATGCGGGCAAGGTGTTCCTCGGCAACGGTTCCGACGAAGTCCTGGCGCACATCTTTCATGGCTTGTTCCAGCACGAGCTGCCGCTGCTGTTCCCGGATATCAGCTACAGCTTCTATCCGGTGTATTGCGGCCTGTATGGCATCACGTTCGACGCGGTGCCATTGGATGAGCAGTTCCAGATTCGCGCGGCCGACTATGCGCGGCCCAACGGCGGGATCATTTTCCCCAACCCGAACGCGCCGACCGGCTGCGTGCTGGCGCTGGACGCCGTGGAGCAGATCCTCAAGGCCAGCCCGGACTCGGTGGTGGTGGTCGATGAAGCCTATATCGACTTCGGCGGCGAGACGGCTATCAGCCTGGTGGACCGTTACCCCAACCTGCTGGTAACACAGACCCTGTCCAAATCGCGCTCACTGGCCGGTTTGCGGGTGGGCCTGGCCGTGGGTCACCCGGACCTCATCGAGGCGCTTGAGCGGGTCAAGAACAGCTTCAACTCTTATCCGCTGGATCGGTTGGCGATTGTAGGCGCGGCGGCGGCGTTCGAGGACCGTGAGTACTTCGAGAAGACATGCCAATGGGTGATCGACAGCCGCAACAAAGTGGTGGCACAACTGGAAGATAAAGGCTTCGAAGTGCTGCCGTCCGCCGCTAACTTTATCTTCGCTCGTCACCCACGACATGACGCTGCTGGCCTGGCGGCCAAGTTGCGTGAACAAGGCGTGATCGTGCGGCACTTCAAGCAGGAGCGGATTGCCCAGTTCCTGCGGATCAGCATCGGCACGCCGGAGCAGAACCAGGCGCTGGTTGATGGCCTGGGCGAGCTCTGACAGACGCCGCAATACAATGTGGGAGGGGGCTTGCCCCCGATGGCGGAGTGTCAGTCAACAGATGTATTGACTGCCACACTGCCATCGGGGGCAAGCCCCCTCCCACATTGGGTTCCAGGGTGTTAGTTAGAGCAGCGGCTCGTCAGGCTTCTTGTTCTTCCAGCCGTCGTTGCCCGGCAGCAGCAGGTTCAAACCAATCGCCACCACCGCACACAGGGCGATGCCCTTGAGGCCGAAATCGTCCGGGCCGGTGCCGGTGCCTACCAGTACACCGCCAATCCCGAACACCAGGGTCACCGACACAATCACCAGATTGCGCGCCTCACCCAGGTCGATCCTGTGGCGGATCAGCGTATTCATCCCCACCGCCGCAATCGAGCCGAACAGCAGGCACAGAATCCCGCCCATCACCGGCACCGGGATGCTTTGCAGCAGCGCGCCGAACTTGCCGATGAACGCCAGGCTGATTGCGAACACCGCAGCCCAGGTCATGATTTTCGGGTTGTAGTTCTTGGTCAGCATCACCGCGCCCGTCACTTCGGCGTAGGTGGTATTGGGCGGGCCGCCAAACAGGCCGGCGGCTGTCGTGGCAATCCCGTCACCCAGCAAGGTGCGGTGCAGGCCGGGCTTCTTCAGGTAGTCGCGACCGGTCACGCTGCCTACCGCAATCACGCCACCGATATGTTCGATCGCAGGGGCCAGGGCCACCGGGACGATAAACAGGATCGCCTGCCAGTTGAACTCCGGCGCGGTGAAGTGGGGCAGGGCGAACCACGGTGCGGCGGCGATCTTCGCCGTGTCGACCACGCCGAAGTAGAACGACATGGCAAAACCCACCAGCACGCCGGAGATGATCGGCACCAGGCGGAAAATGCCCTTGCCGAACACCGCCACGATCAAGGTGGTCAGCAGTGCGGGCATCGAGATCAGCATGGCCGTCTGGTAGTGGATCAACTCGGCGCCGTCGCCGGACTTGCCCATGGCCATATTGGCGGCAATCGGCGCCATGGCCAGGCCGATGGAAATGATCACCGGGCCGATCACTACCGGCGGCAGCAGTCGGTCGATGAAACCGGTGCCTTTGACCTTCACGGCAAGGCCCAGGAAGGTATAGACGAAACCCGCCGCCATCACCCCGCCCATGGTCGCCGCGAGGCCGAACTGGCCCTTGGCGAGAATGATCGGGGTGATGAACGCAAAGCTCGATGCCAGGAACACCGGCACCTGCCGTCCTGTCACCACCTGGAACAACAACGTGCCCAGGCCTGCGGTGAACAGTGCGACGTTTGGATCAAGACCTGTGATCAGCGGCATCAACACCAGCGCGCCAAATGCTACGAAGAGCATCTGTGCGCCAGACAGGATCTGGCGCCAAAGCGGGTCGTTGAATTCATCCTGCATGCTCACGCGTCCTTCTGCTTGGTGCCGAATATCTTGTCACCGGCATCGCCCAGGCCTGGGATGATGTAGCCGTGTTCATTCAGGCGTTCGTCGATGGAGGCGGTGTAGATCTGCACGTCAGGGTGCGCTTTCTCGACGGCGGCGATACCTTCGGGGGCGGCAACCAGCACCATGGCGCGGATGTCGCGGCAGCCGGCTTTTTTCAGCAGGTCGATGGTGGCGACCATGGAGCTGCCGGTGGCAAGCATCGGGTCGATGATCATGGCCAGGCGCTCGTTGATTTCCGGGACGAGTTTTTCCAGGTAGGTGTGGGCCTGCAGGGTTTCTTCATTGCGGGCCACGCCCACGGCGCTGACCTTGGCGCCCGGGATCAGGCTGAGCACGCCTTCGAGCATGCCGATACCGGCGCGCAGGATCGGCACCACGGTAATTTTCTTACCGGCGATTTTCTCCACTTGTACGGGACCGGCCCAACCGGGGATCTCGTAGGTTTCCAGGGGCAAATCCTTGGTGGCTTCGTAAGTGAGCAGCGCTCCGACTTCCTGAGCAAGCTCACGGAAATTCTTCGTGCTGATGTCGGCACGGCGCATAAGGCCGAGTTTGTGTCGGATCAGCGGGTGGCGGATCTCGCGAGTGGGCATGGGAAAGGCTCCGGCGGCGGGCAAAAAAACCGGCCTAGATTAATCTATCCGAGGGTGTTGTCCTATAGACATCAAGTACGTTAGTCCATAAAGGCTTGATTGGAGCGCACGAGAAGCGTACCTTCGCCCGCTTTTCTTGCCACAGCACCCCTTGGAGAGCGCCATGTCCGCTGATCTCGAGCATATCCGTCAAATCATGCACGAGGCTGACTGCCTGTACACCGAAGCGCAAGTCGAAGCAGCGATCGCCAAGGTTGGCGCGCACATCACCCGCGAAATGGCCGACACCAACCCAGTAGTTTTCTGCGTGATGAACGGTGGCCTGATCTTCGCCGGCAAATTGCTCACCCATCTGCAATTCCCGTTGGAAGCGTCTTACCTGCATGCCACCCGCTATCGCAACGAAACCAGTGGCGGCGATCTGTTCTGGAAGGCCAAGCCGGAAGTTTCGTTTATCGACCGTGACGTGCTGATCATTGATGACATTCTCGACGAAGGGCATACCCTGGGCGCGATCATCGACTTCTGCAAACATGCCGGCGCGCGTAAAGTGCACACCGCCGTGCTGATCGACAAAGACCACGATCGCAAGGCGCGCCCCGAGCTGAAAGCCGATTTCGTCGGGTTGCCGTGCATCGACCGCTATATCTTCGGTTATGGCATGGACTACAAGGGCTACTGGCGTAACGCCAATGGCATCTACGCCGTTAAAGGAATGTAATCGATGGCCCGTTTTCTTGATCAGACCTTATTTGCAGAGTTGGCCGAGAAAGCGGGCGACAGCCCCCGTGGCCGGCACCATCATAACTTCCACCAGATGGAAGAACCGTGTCATCGTCTCGCCGTGGCCCTGCAACCGAGTACCTACGTGCCGCCTCATCGGCACCTGAGCGCGGACAAGGCGGAAACCTTGCTGGTGCTCAAGGGCCGGCTGGGTTTGCTGATATTCAGCGAAACCGGCGAAGTCATCGCCAAGCGCGTCATGCAGGCGGGTGGTGAGTGCGCCGGCGTCGACCTGCCGCCGGGTGTATTCCATGGCCTGGCAGTGCTGGAGCCCGATACGGTGATGTTCGAATGCAAGGCCGGGCCTTATCGGCCGGTGGGTGAGGGTGAGCAGGCCGCCTGGGCGCCGCGCGAAGGCGATGCCGGCGTGGCCGACTACCAACGCTGGATGCTCGCCCAGTTCGATTGAGTCGGCTGAAATCCAAATGTGGGAGGGGGCTCTTCAACGCTTTCGAAGCCCGTGCACCACAGGTAGACTTCAAGCCCCGTGTCAATGTCTGCAGGCTGGAGTCGGTAATGCGTAAAGATAAAAAACAGGTGATCGGTGACGAGATCGGCGACGACCAGATCAAGTTGTTCCTGAACTTCGAACCGGTCGATGCGACTTCTCCGTCCCTGCATAAACTGATCAAGGCCTATCGCGGCCTGCGCATCGATGACTTCGAGCGCTTCCTGGGGTTCTTCAAGGAAGCTGGCCTGGACCTTGATGGCCAGGACGAGCATGGCCAGACCTTTGTCGACCTGATCAAGGACCAGCGCAACGCCGCCGAGTACATCGCGCTGATCGACAACGCGCGCGGCTGATTATTCCAGCCATAAAAAAACGCCCCGGCCTCATTGAGTCCGGGGCGTTTCGCTTTTAACGGTAGGAGCGAGCTTGCTCGCGAAGAACCTGAGAGCGCCGCGTTAATCCACTTGCGCTGCGTTATCGTTGACGTTTTTCGCGAGCGAGCTCGCTCCTACAGGTTCCACCAGCTCCAGGCTGATGTTGTTCTGCGTGTTGATCCTGCGATACAACTCGGCATCCGTCTCCAGCACTTTTTCGCGCGCCGGGAAGATCTCGTGCAGCTTGGTCGTCCATTCACCGGCAGCCTTCTGCGGGAAGCAGCGCTCGATCAACTCCAGCATGATCGACACCGTCACCGAAGCGCCCGGCGAAGCGCCCAGCAGCGCCGCCAGCGAACCATCTGCGGCGGCAACCAGCTCGGTGCCGAATTGCAGCACGCCGCCTTTCTTCGGGTCCTTCTTGATGATCTGCACGCGTTGGCCGGCCACTTCCAGGCGCCAGTCTTCGGCTTTCGCTTCAGGGTAGAAGCGGCGCAGGGATTCCAGGCGCTGCTCCATGGACTGGCGCACTTCGCTGACCAGGTACTTGGTCAGGTCCATGTTGTCGCGAGCCACTGCCAGCATCGGGCCGATGTTGCCGGCACGAATCGACATCGGCAGGTCCAGGAACGAGCCGTGCTTGAGGAACTTGGTGGTGAATCCGGCGTACGGTCCGAACAACAGCGACTTCTTGCCATCCACCACGCGGGTGTCCAGGTGCGGCACGGACATCGGTGGCGAACCCACGGCCGCCTGGCTATAGACCTTGGCCTGGTGCTGCTTGACCACTTCCGGGTTGTCGCAACGCAGCCACTGGCCGCTGACCGGAAAACCGCCGAAGCCTTTGCTCTCTTCGATGCCCGACGCCTGCAGCAGCGGGAGGGCCGCACCGCCGGCGCCGAGGAATACGAACTTGGCATCCACTTCGCGGCTGTTGCCGCTGTTGACGTCCTTGATACTGACGGTCCAGCCGGCGCCATTGCGCTTGAGGCCGGTGACGCGCTTGCAGTACTTGACCTGGGCATCGGGCGAACTGGTCAGGTGATTGAGCAGCTGGTTGGTCAGGGCGCCAAAGTTGACGTCAGTGCCATTCATCACGCGGGTTGCGGCGATTTTTTCATCGAGCGGGCGACCCGGCATCATCAGCGGCATCCACTCGGCCATCTCGCTGCGGTCTTCGGTGTAATGCATGTCCGAAAACGCATGGTGCTGGCTGAGGGTTTCAAAACGCTTCTTGAGGAAGGCAACGCCGTTGTCGCCCTGCACGAAACTCAAGTGCGGGACCGGGCTGATAAAGGACTTGCACGAGCCAAAGGTGCCTTTTTTGGCCAGGTACGCCCAGAACTGCTTCGACACCTCGAACTGGGTGTTGATGTGCACGGCTTTCTTGATGTCGATGGAACCATCGGCGGCCTGCGGCGTGTAGTTCAGCTCACAGAGCCCGGCGTGGCCGGTACCGGCGTTGTTCCACGGGTTGGAACTCTCCGCGGCACCCGAGTCCATCAGCTCAACGACTTCCAGCTTGAGGCCGGGGTCGAGCTCTTTGAGCAGAACGGCCAGGGTGGCACTCATGATGCCGGCCCCTACCAGAACTACGTCGACTGCTTCGTTATGCGCCATTTAACGCGTCTCCAAAATCTGCAGCACCAAATTGACGGCATGGCTGCCAGGAGTGACAGGGCGGTTCACGTGTGCCCCAGATTACCCATGGCCAGGATCGCCATGTCCGTTTCGCAATTCTTTGCAACTTCAGCGCACGCTTCCTGCCCGGCTAATGCGCCTATGAACGCATTCATGGGCGCCTGTGGCAATTCGACTTATGGTCAAAGCGTGCGATTCGTGCAACCAATCCGTAGCGGACAGGCTCAAGCTCCGGTTATTGAGGAACGCTCGGTCCTGTGTTGGGCTGTTTCAGACGCTGATGGTGCTTGTACAAACGCCAAACTATTCATTTGCTCGCCACACTCTTGTGAAGTTGTGAAAACCCGTTTTTTTCACGCTCTTTTGAAGACGTGAACCTCAAAAAAGGGCTGCCCCAGCCTGGCACCTGGCCCGCGAAACGGGCAAACAACTCAAGTGGCCGAGCGCAATGGCAGCTCTGGCAGATTCGGTAAAAGACGGGTGGTTTGCACAGGAAACAGCAAGCACGCCAGCTTCACTCGATCTGTGTGGGCGGCTCTCTGTGGGCGATTTGGAGGTTAATGCCAAGGCAATAACGATGCTGCGGGGCCCGATCAGGAGACGTCCTTATAATCGGGGGGAGATTGTAGCGAAGAACGCCAGGGAAATGGGCGTGTTTTATGACTTTTATTAGTGCGCCGGTCAGGAGGCCAACGCTTGCCGCGATTGTGCGCGTACAAATTGAGGGCTGACCCTGGCGCTGGCCGGCAGCGGACGGTGCATCCAGCCCAGATGGGTCTCCGCGACTTCGACCCAGCCTTCGCCGACGGGCGGCAAGCTGCATTGCTTGAACGCCAGGCAATGACCGTGGGCATCGAGCAGGGCAAAGTGGCGGTGGCGGCTGTGTGACAGGAACAGTGACTTGAGAAGGCGCATGGCGGTGTACCGGTTGCGTTACATGCTTGAAGGTTGTCAGTCTGGCATGACATTGGAATGACGCTTTTATGGGAAATTGTAATTTGCCGATGCCTTCAGCTGCGGTTCAGGATCGCTGGTGAGTGATGCGCGTGCACCGTTATACTGGCGACCTGTCTGCGCCCAGTCCTGGAGAAATGAGTATGTTGCAACGCCTGTTGTTCGGTTTGATCACTGTGACCAGTTTGGCTTTGGTTGGCTGCGCCAACAGCCCGCAACAACTCAGCCCGCAACCCAAAGTCACGGCGCAGCTGGCGCCGGTCGGGCATGGCCAGCCCGTGTCGGTACGTGTGGTGGATGGTCGCCCGTCACCGACCCTTGGTTCGCGTGGCGGCCTGTACCCGGAGACCGCACTGATTTCGGTGACTGGCCAGGACGTGCTGCCCAAGCTGCAGGCCCAGGCTGAAGCCGCTGTGCGCCTGCTGGGCTTCACCCCGACCAATTCGCCAGGCGCGCCGCAACTGACCGTTACCCTGGCCGAACTGAAATACCAGTCGCCCAAGGAAGGCCTGTATGTGACCGAAGCGTCCATCGGCGCAACCTTCAAGTCCGACGTCAGCGCCGGTACCCGTCGTTACAGTGGCCGCTACGCGGCGTCCCTCAACCAGCGCTTTGGCATGTCGCCGAATCAGGAAACCAACACCAAGCTGGTCAGCGACGTGCTCAGCGATGCCTTGACCCGGCTGTTCAAAGACCCAAGCATCGGCCAGTTGCTCAGTTCGCAATAAGCTGTCCAAGGAAAACCGGGCTCATCGCAGAGCCCGGTTTTTTTTTGCCTGTCGCTTTCAGGCGGCGGTATCGACGTAAAAATCCAGCATGCTCACGCCGGTGAGTAAGTCCAGCTCCGGCAAGTCGGCATGCGGGTGCCCGGCGAGGGCGCAATACACCAGCCAATGGCGGTCCTGAACATTGAACGCGAGGCCGCCGATCAGTGCTTCCTGTTCATCGCTCTGGGCGATCAGATACAGCCGGTCCTGGTTTTGTGCATGCAGCATGACGAGCTCCTCAAGCGTCGAAGGGCAACAGAGTGGCCTGTTAAGGTGACGTTCAGGTGACGCTGTAAATTACTGGATACATTAGCCGTCAACGGGGAGGGAACATTTAAGGCGCAGGGAGCCACTATCGTTCAGGTTCGTACCTGGACCGATACCCGAATACTGTCTCGCCGAGGTTTTGCGATGGCGCTGCTGATTAATGCTATTGCCCTGATGGTTGCCTGCTGCGGCGCCATACTGTTGTTTATCACTCGCCTGCTGGCGCAACGGGCGATGGCCGAACTCACCGCGCAAAGTGAGGAACGCGCGATTGACCAGCCGATGCTGTTTCTGGACACGCGCACCGAACGGGCGCATCGCCAGGCTTACCGTGTCGGGTTCGCCTGCCTGGGAGTGGCGCTGGCCATGTCCTGGCTCAGCACTCACGTCTAAGAACACTTGGGATTCAAATGTGGGAGGGGGCTTGCCCCCGATAGCGGTGGGTCAGCCGATAAATACTGAGCTGAAACACCGCAATCGGGGGCAAGCCCCCTCCCACATTTTGTTCGATGTTTACAGAGGGATCCCGGCCTTGACCCGGTATTGATTGCGCACCGGCGTCGCATACTGCACCACCAGGTATGGGCGGTGTTCGGACGGGCATTCGTTCAAGCGCCGCTGCCACTCGGCCTTCGCCTTGGCCAGCTCATCGGCCGGGAATACGTCTTGGGCCTTGGGTACATCCAGTTGCGGGTCGGCATCGTTCCATTGGGCATACGCCAGGTAGTGCACCGGGAACAGCCGATAACCGCCCAGAATCTGCCGGTCCATTTCGGCCGCCAGCAACTTGGTGTCTTCGAAGCGCTCGGTAATCGGTGGCGCGAAATTCACGTGCACCCGGCCTTTGTAGCCGGTGATGCCCAGCGCAATGCTCACGTCATCCTCGCCCGGCGCTTTGCTGTAGGTGCCGGTGGTGGCGCGGATATACAGCTCGCGGGCCTTGGCGGCGTCGCACGGATCATACTCATAGCTGATCGACACCGGCGTCAGGTTCAACGACTGGATGACTTCGGCGAACGGCTCGTCCTTACGGCTGACGTGGAACATCTTGAGGATTGCCGATTCGGTGCGATCATCCCCATCCTTGGCCCGGCCTTCGGCCTGGGCGATCCAGATCGACTGGCAGTCGTTGCGGATCGAATGGTTGATGTAGGCCGACAGCAACTGGTAGGCCGCCATCTTTTCCTTTCGCCCGGTGATCGAGCGGTGCACGATGAAGCTCTTGTTCAAGCGCATCAGGTCGCTGACAAACGGTTTTTGCAGCAGGTTGTCGCCGATGGCGATACGCGGCGTCGGCAGGCCGGCGTGGTACACGGCGTAGTTGACGAAGGCCGGGTCCATCACGATGTCGCGGTGGTTGGCCAGAAACAGGTAGGCGGTGCCGGATTTCAGTTGCTCGACGCCGGTGTAGGTCACGCCGTCAGTCGCGCGGTCGATGGTATGGTCGACGTAATACTCGACTTTATCCTGCAGCGTCGCCACGGTGGTGACGCCGGCGAACTCACGGCGCAGTTTGCGCGCGATCATCGGCTTGAGCAGCCAGCCCAGCGCGCCGGCAAAGCGCGGGAAGCGGAAGTGGGTCAGGATGTCCAGAAAGGCCTTGTCACTGAACAGCCGATCCAGCACTGCCGGGACTTCGCTGTCGTTGTAAGGTCGGATGGTATCGAATTCGCCCATCATGCTCTCTTGTTAGAAACGGCTAGGGTAAGTAAAGGAAATACCAGGGGCGGCGTGAGTAAACGGGCTCAGCCGGAAATAGCCCTGTGAATAGACCGGCGATTATACGCACAAGTCACCTAGGAGACCGCGATGCTGGAAACTGCGCTGTACGATTGTCCTTATTGTGGGGAAACGGTCGAAACGACGGTGGATTTGTCCGGCGGTGATCAGACTTATATCGAGGACTGCCAGGTGTGTTGCCGACCGATCATTTTCAACCTGCAGGTCCATGGTGAAGAGTGGATGCTCGAAACCCGCAGCGAGAATGACTGACAGGAATATCCATGCAGCGAATCTACGAACCGGAAAACCTCATGGAAGGCGAGCTGCTGCAACAGATGCTCGCCAGCGAAGGTATCAAGGCGCACCTGGTGGGCCGCCATTTGCTTGGTGGCACGGGTGAGCTGCCGATCTTCGGCTTGCTGGGACTGGAAGTCGACAATGATCAAGCCGCCTGCGCCCGCGAGCTCATCACCGCCTATAACGACGCGCAGCCCTTGCCCTTTGATGACGCCGACAGCTTGCCCGACGTATTGGTCTGTTAGGCTGTCGGTCGGTTTACCCCAAGAGTCGTGTTGCCCCATGTGTGGACGTTATGCCCTGTTTCGCTGGAATCCCGCCTTTGCTGCCTTGCCGGGTTTCCCGGCCGACCAGCAGGCCCAGTGGAATATTTCCCCCAATGATTCGGTGCTGATCCAGCGCGCCATCGACGGCCAGCTCACCCTGGCGCGCGCGCGTTGGGGCCTTACGCCACCTTGGCTCACCGACCTGTCCCGCACGCCGGCCCATGCCCGTGCCGAAACCGTGGCCGAGCAGCCGATGTTTCGCGAAGCGTTCCGCCAGCGCCGCTGCCTGCTGCCGGCCAACGGGTTTTACGAATGGCGCGGCACCCAGCGCAAACGCCCGTACTGGCTGACGCCGGGGGAAGGCTCCACGCTGTTTTTCGCGGCGATCTGGGAAGCGTATCCGGTGCAGGAGCAGGTGTGGTTGAGCACGGCGGTCATCACTCAAGCTGCGCAGGCCCAGCGCCGACCGTTGATTCTGGACGAGGCGGGGCAGGCCGCCTGGCTGGATCCCGAAACGCCGCTGCATGTGCTGCAAAGTCTGCTGGCCGCCGAACCCGCTGCTTTGCGCGAGCGGGTACTGGCCAATATGGTCAACGATCCCAAGCTCAATGGGCCGGAGTGCCTGACCCCGGCTTGAGCCTGAGCGTATCGGCCGGAACGTGAGAGGGATCCGAAATACACCCGTTAAACGTCTGATGTATCTGGCGCCGATACAAATGTGCGCCTACGATACGCGCCATGTTTCCAGGGAGTGTGTTCATGAAGAAGTCATTGGCGGTAAGCGGGTTGGTTGCAGCGATGTTGCTGGCCGGGTGTCAGTCGGTCAACACCACCAGCGGCGGTGCGGTTGGGGTTGAGCGCAAGCAGTACATGTTCAGCATGCTGTCGAGCCAGGAAGTCGACCAGATGTACGCCCAGTCTTACCAGCAGACCCTGGGCGAGGCCAGTGGCAAAGGGGTTCTGGACAAGACCAGCGCCAACGCCAAGCGCGTGCAGGCCATCGCCAATCGCCTGATCGCCCAGGCACCGACCTTCCGCCCGGATGCGGCGCAATGGAAGTGGGAAGTGAACCTGATCAAGAGCGATGAGATGAACGCCAACTGCGGGCCGGGTGGCAAGATCCTGGTGTACAGCGCATTGATCGATAACCTCAAGCTCACCGATGATGAACTCGCCGCCGTGATGGGCCATGAAATCGCCCACGCCTTGCGTGAGCACGGCCGCGAAGCCATGTCCAAGGCCTACGGTATCGAGATGGCGAAGCAGGGCGCCGGGGCAATATTCGGACTCGGCCAGGACAGCCTGGCGCTGGCCGATACCGTGGCCAACTATGGCATGACCTTGCCCAATAGCCGCAGCAATGAGAACGAAGCCGACCTGATCGGCCTTGAGCTGGCCGCCCGCGCCGGTTACAACCCGAACGCGGCCATCACGCTGTGGAACAAGATGGCCAAGGCTTCCGAAGGCGCACCGCCGGAGTTCATGAGTACTCACCCGGCTTCGGACAGCCGTATCGCCTCGTTGCAGGCGGCGATTCCGAAGGTCATGCCGCTGTACCAACAGGCCAAGAAGTCCTAGGGCTTGAGCTGCAAGTGGCAAGCTTCAAGCTGTAAGAAAAAGCAATGCTTCTTCTTGCAGCTTTTAACTTGCAGCTTGCAGCTTTTAGCTAAATCCAGCCGCTGCTCTGCATGGCCTTGTACACCGCCACCACCGCCAGTACAAAAAACGCCGTAGCCGCCAGTCGCCGAATCAGGGTCAGCGGCAGCTTCTCTGCCGCGAAATTCCCCGCCAGCACCACCGGCACGTTGGCAATCAACATGCCTAAGGTGGTACCGATAATCACCAGCCACAACTCCGGATACTGGGCCGCCAGCATCACTGTGGCGATCTGGGTCTTGTCACCGATTTCCGCGAGGAAGAACGCAATCAGCGTGGTCAGGAACGGCCCGAACTTGCGCGTGGTGCTGGCTTCGTCATCGTCGAGTTTGTCCGGCACCAGTGTCCACAGCGCCGTGGCGCAGAAGCTCGCCGCGAGAATCCAGTGCAGCACCGCGTCGGAGAAGAAACTCCCGAACCAGGCCCCCACCGCACCGGCAGCCGCGTGGTTGGCCAGGGTCGCGGCGACGATGCCGGCGATGATGGGCCAGGGCTTGCGAAAACGAGCAGCGAGAATAAGCGCGAGCAGTTGCGTCTTGTCGCCGATTTCGGCCAAGGCAACGATTGCGGTAGGTACGAGCAGTGAATCCAGCATCAGGTAGGTTTCCAGGGGCGGGTCGACACGGCTATGACACGTACAGCCTTCCCGCCCCGGGTAAGGTGTGCGTGTCATAGGTCTTGTCAAACCCCGGTCCGTCTGTGCGGACTCCTGGGTCGCATACGCCATGGTCTGCTGACCAAGTATGTTGACGTATGCCGGATGAGCGTGGCGCTCATGGGAGACTACTCCCCTAGGACGGAGCGGATTTTGCCTAGGCAAAATCCATTCGGCAAGCCTTCTTTTTCAAAAGCCCGTCAGGGACGCTTGGCCCGGTAGATGCGAAAACCATTGCCCTCGGCCTTGATCGCGCAGATGCCCAGGTGCTCTTCGATCAGCGGCTGGTATTTCAGGAAGCTATTGGCAACCAGACGCAGTTCGCCGCCTTTTGCCAGATGTTTGCCTGCTTTTCGCAGCAGATTTTCCGTAGCGAAGTAATCCGTGTGCACCCCGACATGGAACGGCGGGTTGCTTAAAATCGCGTTCAAGCCCATCGGCGCGGCGTCGATGCCGTCACCGGTCAACACGTCCGCTTGCAGGCCATTGGCTGCCAGGGTCAGGCGACTGCTGGCGGCGGCGAAGGCGTCCACATCAAGCAGGGTCACGCTGTTGTGCGGGTAGCGACGTTTTACCGCAGCTCCCAATACGCCGGCGCCGCAACCAAAGTCGAGCAAATGCCCGCTGGGCAGCTTGTCCAGGTGTTCCAGCAACAGTTCGGTGCCACGGTCCAGGCGACCATGGCTGAACACGCCCGGCAGGCTCACCACCTTGAGCGGCCCGTCGACCAGCGGTACCTCGAAGGTCTGCGCCAGGCTATCCAGGTCGGGCGCCTGCGGCGCGTTGCCCACGGTGACCTGCCAGAGCTGGCAGTGCCGCGCGTTATCCAGCTTGCGCGGTTTGCCGAAGGGGATCATCTGCTTGGCGGCGCTTTCGATGCCGGCCTTTTTCTCGCCCACCAGGAACAGCTCGGCGCCGGGCAGGCGCGCGGCCACGGCGTTGAGCAGGTAGTCAGTGAGGTCTTTGGACTTGGGCAGGAAAATCACCGCTGCATCGAATGCGCGCTCGGGCACAGTCACGCCGAACTGGCTGCGCTCGGGAAAACGCGCCTCCAGCGCCGCCTGATCGCCGGCATGCCAGCTCCAGCCGTGGGCATTGGGCAGGCGGCCGAGCAAATCGTCGGCAGGCAAACCAACCAGCAGCAGGTTGCCTTGAAAAAGTTCGGCCTGGCGAAGCAGTACTTCACTGCGCGGATCCATGGTCTGCTCCTTGAAAAGGGGCGCAGTTTAACAACTCACGACGCGCAGCGGGGCGCCGCTGAAAAAGCCTCGGGCGTTTTCCGTCAACTGGCCGACGATGCGCTGGCGCGCTTCGCGACTGCCCCAGGCGTTGTGTGGAGTGACGATCAGCCGAGGAATATCACCGGCCAGCAGTGGGTTGCCATCGACCGGTGGCTCCACGCTCAATACATCGGTGGCCGCGCCGCCCAGGTGGCCGTTGCGCAATGCATCCGCCAGGGCCTGTTCGTTGATCAAGCCGCCGCGTGCGGTGTTGACCACGAAAGCGCCGGGCTTGAGCAGAGCCAGTTCGCGTGCGCCAATAAAGTCACGGGTGTGCTCGTTGAGCGGGCAGTGCAAGGTCAGCGCATCGACCTGCCCGAGCAGTTCATCCAACGGCACGCGGTCGGCGCGGGCAGGGCGCCCGGGAATCGCGCCCAGCACCACGCGCATGCCGAAGGCTTCAGCCAGACGTGCCACGGCGCTGCCCAGTTCGCCATGGCCGAGCAGGCCTAAAGTCTTACCCTCAAGCTCGACAATCGGATAGTCCAGCAGGCAGAACTGCCGGGCTTGCTGCCACTTGCCCGCGGCCACATCGCGCTGATAGTCCTTCAAGCGCGTGGCCAGATTCAGCAGCAGCATGATCGTGTGCTGCGCCACCGAGGGTGTGCCGTAGCCCTGGCAGTTGCTCACGGTGATGCCCCGGGCGCGGGCGGCCTGCAGATCAATGTTGTTGGTGCCGGTGGCCGACACCAGGATCAGCTTGAGCTCGGGGCAGGCCGCCAGGATCTCGGCGCTGAGCGGGACTTTGTTACTGATGGCGACTTGGGCACCCTGCAAGCGTTCGAGCAGATTCTGCGGCGTGGTCTGCTCGAACAGCTGCAGCTCGCTGAAGCAGTCACGCAACCCGCTGAGGTCGAGGTCGCCGAGGTCCAGGGAGGGGTGATCGAGGAAGACGGCGCGGCGCTTGTTCATCATCAACTGTACCTTTTGCGGCGGGGTTCGAAGGCGTAATCTGTTGAGCCTATCAGATGAAATAATCCGTTACTTAATGGAGTGAGCATGTACGTCGCCGAGTTTTTGACCGTGGCCTTGATTCACTTGTTGGCGGTGGCCAGCCCAGGGCCGGACTTCGCCGTAGTGGTGCGTGAAAGCGTGACCCATGGCCGTCGCGCCGGCACGTGGACTGCGCTGGGCGTTGGTTCGGCGATTTTCCTCCACGTCGGTTACTCGTTACTGGGCATTGGTTTGATCGTGTCCCAATCCATCGTGCTGTTCAATGCACTGAAATGGGCGGCAGCGGCGTACCTGCTGTATATCGGCTTCAAGGCGCTGCGCGCGCAGCCGGCCAAGCCGCCAGTGGAAGGCGAGCTGCAGCGCGAGGCGGGCGAGCGCACCCCACGTGGCGCGTTTACCGCAGGTTTCGTAACCAACGGCTTGAATCCCAAGGCCACGCTGTTTTTCCTGTCGTTGTTCACGGTGGTGATCAACCCGCACACACCGCTGGCGGTGCAGGCCGGTTACGGTGTTTACCTCGCGGTAGCGACGGCGCTGTGGTTTTGCCTGGTGGCCATGCTGTTCAGCCAGCAGCGCGTGCGCGCCGGGTTTGCGAAGATGGGGCATTGGTTTGATCGCACCATGGGGGCGGTGCTGATTGCGATTGGCGTGAAGTTGGCGTTCACGAGCATGAAGTGAGTCGAGCTCTTTTTCGATAGGTTCATGGTGGAATAGGGTGTTGTTCTTGGCGGAATCAACGGCCTCGCCAACCGAACTCGGCAGGGCGGACATCCTCACTTCCATACCGGGAACTCAACTTCGCGTAAGGGGTGAAAACTGCTCGGCAAGGGTTTCGTGAGCCCCTCACTTGTTGTTCTCTCCCGGTACATTCGCCCGTTAGCCCCCACCACTTGATAGTCATACACTGGCAGTGCATTACCCCATTCGTCCACAATGAGGCACTGACCGAATCCAGGTTTATCAGGGGAGGGAATCCACTCAGGTAATAGTCGTGGGCGACGGTCCGGACATTTGTAGTAATGCCAAACCGATAAACATTCGCGGGCGCGTCCTGTGCGCAGACTTTGTAGTTTCCAGAAGTCTGGTTGCGACTGACGTTCCTCTACGACACTCCCGTCGGGATACGTGAATTTGGTGTGGCTACCCTCTTTTTTCTCTTTTGGTTGAGTGGAGTAAATCGCGAAGTCCGAATGCAGAATGGGTTCGAAAAAGACCCGGCGAGCTTTTAGCGCTTGATACTTGAGATATATATGACCCTCGCCGGCCAAGCTGATGTATTTCTTATAGCCACCAAGAAAAGATTCACTTATCCACGGGTAATAATCCTTCTTGATCGTCAGATCACCATCAACCTTGAAATCAGCTCCTCCCCGTGGTGAGTTGTTGTAGTCAAATATCACGACCACTCCGCCGCCGCCGCCAGCGGTCACGTTCTCGCCAAACCGCGTCGGATCTGCATAAACCACACCAAAGGTCACATTCGCCAGATGCCAGCGACACGCGCCACCGCCATCTTTCGGGAGTTCCACTTGGTAGAGGTCGCTCTCACCTTGACGCTCCAGTTCCTTGTAAACCGAATGGTGCCCATCCCGTTCGATGCGTTGGCCGCTGGCTCCAAGGCTGACGCTCTTACAGATGGCCGAGCGATACATCACCCACATGGTTTCGGTTTTGAGTTCCTGAGGCAGTTTCACGGTGACGGTTATTTTTTCGCTGTTGGCAGGCGGTGCCAGGCTGTAGTCCTGACGGCAGCCGCTGAGGCTGATGAACAGCACGCATACGACAGTGAATAGTCGCAGAAACCTGGTTCCGACCTTGCGCGTTTTGATCGGCTTAACCATAGGTTTTCTCGTAATAGGCATCTGGGTCGGCAATGGCGTTAAAGCGCTGCAGCGCCTCGGCGCCGCCCTCCATTTGCTGGGTGATATGCAGGGCTTGGTCCAGCAGGCCTTGCAAGTGGAGAAACACGCGGCTGCGGGCCAGTTCGTCCCCATGAATGCTTCCGTGGTATTCCTTTATCTGTTGTTCGAACTTGCGCCTTGCTATTTGTCGTTGCAGTAACGGATCGCGCTCGGCGTCAATCGATTCCAGTAATTGGTTGTGGATATAGGGTTGGTACTGCGACATGTAGTGATCACAAAGACGCGGCATTCGCCACGTCGTAGGGAGGCCGTAGCGCGGGAAGAGTCGGGCCTTGCTCTCGGCGGTCAGGGAGGTATTCAGGCGCTGCGTGGCCTGCTCGGCCTGCTGGTCACTGTCCTCGCACAGGCTCGGGACCAAATACAACTTGGCTTTTACCGGCAACCGGTAGGCGATTGTGCTGCTATAAGGCGAACCATCGGGTTTGCGGTAAGCGGGGTAGGGAGTGAAATTGTGTTGCTTGTGTTGTTCGGCCCGGAGAAACAGGGCGATCTCACCGTGATGGCTGTACGGGTCTTCATGTTTGAACAGTGCGCTGGAAGCGGCTTGCCGTAGCGACCAACTAAACCCCGCCAGGAGGCCCATAGGGCCGTAGATGTCATACAGGTAGTTGTCCAGCGCGGCCTCGGGGGGCACGCGGGGGATGGCGTCCATGTCATTGACATGGCGAAAGTGCCATAGGTCGCTCAGGAACTGCACGGCGTGGAGAGTGAAGGTGCGGGGCGTGCCGAAGGTGTAGAGCAGAGGGTTATAGTCTCTCAGCGAGGCAGCGTGGATGAGGCCGAGTGCGCCGCCCAAGCTATGGCCGCAGATGAATAACTTTCTGTTGAGAGCCTTTTCCGAAATCATCTTGCCCAACTCAGCCGCATATATCCTTCTCGCCACCTCAAAGGCGTCGCGAAACCCAAGATGCACACTGCCCACAGCAGTAAGGCCAGGACAAGGAACCTTAGGCTCGCAAATCGCAGCAATCTCCGGTTTCACAGGGCGAAAGGTCGCATCGGTAATTAAATCCGCGAGCCCCTCCATCTCAGTACCGCGCCAAGCCACCAAAACCTGAGCAGCACTGATAGCGTAAAACAGCTGAGTGTGACCTTCCGGTGGGTCTGCCTTGGCAGTGTCCAGGGGTTCAGCCGTCACATAACGATCACTAAAGGGCACATCCGTCACCACACAAGGCCATACCTGGCCGTTATCCCAAACCCGAGGTGTGCGCGATAAATCCAGGCATTGCTGCCCGAAAAACTGCTTGACGGAACCCAACTCGCGTTCATCCTCCTTGCTATACGCAAGAATACTCATCAACCCCAAGTTGTAGGCATTGACCAGGCTGTAGTCGGGCTGATGGTGCAGCACCAAAGACCAGGCGCGAAAAGGGCAGACTTCCAGCACATGGCGACGGTCCAGTTCATCATCACGGACGGTGAAGCCGCTATAGCTCGGGTCCGGAAAGTGAAAGGCGGGAGGCCGCTTGGTATCTGACTCGGTAGGGTTAAGAGTCGGCAGCTTGTCACTTAATTGCCCGATACGCAGATAGTGATATCCGTGCCCGGCAGCCAGTGCCTGCGTCTCAATCGGCGAAAAGCCTGAGCGTTGCGAGCCATACAACGGCGTATGATCCCCGGCAATCGGTCGGGGCGGCTCGGCACGTTCGGCACGCAAGCGACGGGTTTGCAGTTGCTCAGCCAGCGGGTCGGCCTGCATCGACAGCGTGATAGGCAACGGATGCAAACCGTCGATGCGTATCACGCCTTGCGCATCGCTAAGGCCTACGAACTCGGGCATCAACCCCTCGCGAGTGGCCTCGTTCACCGCCCGATAAGGCAAATTCGCCAGGGGCTCGCCTTGCTCATCCAGCAACTGGAATTCAATCCAATGCTGTTTCTGTTTGCCGACAATAATATCTTTGTACGGATTCAGAGTGTCGGTGCGATGTATGGGGTCGTTATGCATGGCAGTCCTTAGCAGTGGATATGGCGAAAAACCAAAGCGTAAAGAGTTGCTATCGGTGACGAATGTCGGAAGGTTCGCTTTTCAAAGCAGGTGCCTTCCTGATCTGAAGGCATATGGAGAAGCGGCGATAATGGCGCAAAGCTAGCATTCGCTCAGGTCTGCAAATCATTCCTTTGGCTGATTTGGTTGAAACATAACGTCTCTACAGTGCAGGTCTTCACGCCAAGACCGCGCAGTCATAAAAGGGATTCGTATGTTGCAGACCCGTGTTATCCCACCCGCCGAAGGCGCTTACCAATACCCGCTGTTGATCAAACGCCTGTTGATGTCCGGGACGCGCTACGAGAAGACCCGCGAAATCATCTACCGCGACAAGCTGCGCTACACCTATCCGACCTTGATCGAGCGCGTCGCGCGCCTGGCCAATGTACTGACCGAAGCCGGGGTCAAGGCCGGTGACACGGTGGCGGTGATGGACTGGGACAGCCATCGTTACCTGGAGTGCATGTTCGCCATCCCGATGATCGGCGCGGTGATCCATACCATCAACGTGCGCCTGTCGCCGGAACAGATCCTCTACACCATGAACCACGCCGACGACCGCTTTGTGCTGGTCAACAGCGAGTTCGTGGGGCTTTACCAGGCGATCGCCGGGCAGCTCACCAGCGTCGCCAAGACCTTGCTGATCACCGACGGCGACAGCAAGACGGCCGACCTGCCCAACCTGGTGGGCGAGTACGAAACCCTGCTGGCGGCGGCAAGCCCGACGTACCACTTCGAGGATTTCGACGAAAATTCCGTCGCCACCACCTTCTACACCACCGGCACCACCGGCAATCCCAAGGGCGTGTATTTCACCCACCGCCAGTTGGTGCTGCACACCATCGGTGTGGCGACCATCATGGGCAGCGTTGACAGCGTGCGTTTGCTGGGCACCAACGACGTGTACATGCCCATCACACCGATGTTCCACGTGCACGCCTGGGGCCTGCCCTATGTGGCGACCATGCTCGGTTTGAAGCAGGTCTACCCCGGCCGCTACGACCCCGAATACCTGGTGGAGCTATGGCGCAAGGAAAAGGTCACCTTTTCCCACTGTGTGCCGACCATCCTGCAAATGGTGCTCAATGCCAAGGCCGCCCAGGACGTGGATTTCGGCGGTTGGAAAATCGTCATCGGCGGCAGCGCGCTCAACCGTTCGCTGTACGAAGCCGCCAAGGCCCGTGGCATCCAGTTGACGGCCGCGTACGGTATGTCCGAGACCGGGCCGCTGGTGTCCTGTGCCCACCTCAACGCCGAGCTGATGGCCGGCAGCGAAGACGAACGCACCACCTATCGCATCAAGGCCGGGGTGCCCGGGCCGCTGGTGGAAGCGGCGATCATGGACACCGACGGCAACTTCTTGCCTGCCGACGGCGAATCTCAGGGTGAGCTGGTACTGCGCGCGCCCTGGCTTACCGAGGGTTATTACAACGAGCCGCAAAAGGGCGCCGAGCTGTGGGCCGGTGGCTGGATGCACACCGGTGATGTCGCCACCCTGGACGCGTTCGGCGTGATCGATATCCGTGACCGCATCAAGGATGTGATCAAGACCGGAGGCGAGTGGATCTCCTCCCTGGCCCTGGAAGACCTGGTCAGCCGCCACCCGGCGGTACGCGAAGTAGCGGTGGTGGGGATTGCCGACCCGCAGTGGGGTGAGCGCCCGTTTGCCCTCTTGGTGTTGCGTGATGGCCATGTGATAGGGGCTCGTGAGCTCAAGGAACACCTCAAGCCCTTCGTTGAGCTGGGCCATTTGAGCAAGTGGGCGATTCCGAGCCAGATTGCGGTTGTTACGGAAATTCCCAAGACCAGCGTCGGCAAGCTCGACAAAAAACGTATCCGTATCGACATCATCGAGTGGCAGGCCAACAACAGCACCTTCCTGTCGACCCTCTGACGCCGCGTGCCGTGCCCGTTCGCGGGCGGCAATGCTCTATCTCAGGCCTTTACTTGTGATTTGCCGAATTTCAGCCATCCTTGCCGCGTCGACCTTCGTCGGCGTGGCGAAAGGGTTGGGGCAGACGGGTTGGTGATGCAAATCACACTTTAGAGGGATCAAGCACTACCCCCTGCTGGCTATAGTCCCTTCCAGAGTTTTTCGTGGATGTTGCGCTTCGGGTGAGGGTGGCCCGGTTGTCGCTCGGCATTGGAATCGTTGTATCCCGGCCGTTACATGCATCCTCCGAAAGAGCTCACTGCCATAACAATAAAATGCACATGGAGTAGCGTCGATGACCTCAGTAAACCAGTTCTGGCGCCGGGCACGTCTGCCCCTGGCCGTCAGTCTCGCTTCTACGCTCGCCGGGCCCGCATTCGGCGTCAGTTTCAACATTGGTGAAATCGAAGGGAGTTTCGACTCATCCCTGTCGGTAGGCGCCAGTTGGAGCACGTCCAAGGCCAATCGTGACCTGATCGGTGCCAACAACGGCGGCAGGGGCCTGTCCCAGACCTCCGACGACGGGCACCTGAACTTCAAGCGCGGAGAAACCTTTTCGAAGATCTTCAAGGGCATCCACGACCTGGAACTGAAGTACGGCGACACCGGTGTGTTTGTGCGTGGCAAGTACTGGTACGACTTTGAACTCAAGGACGAAAGCCGTCCGTTCAAGGACATCAGCGACAACAACCGCAAGGAAGGCGCCAAGTCCTCCGGCGGGCAGATCCTCGATGCGTTCGTCTACCACAACTACTCGATCGCCGATGCGCCGGGTTCCGTGCGTTTCGGCAAGCAGGTGGTGAGCTGGGGCGAAAGTACCTTCATTGGCGGCGGTATCAACTCCATCAACCCGATCGACGTCTCGGCGTTTCGTCGTCCGGGGGCCGAGATCAAGGAAGGCCTGATTCCGGTCAACATGTTCTACGTGTCCCAGACCCTCACCGACAACCTGTCGGCCGAGGCGTTTTACCAGTTGGAATGGGACCAGACCGTCACCGACAACTGCGGCACCTTCTTCTCGCAGCCGGACGTGATTTCCGACGGCTGCAGCAACAACCTGCGAGTACTGAACAAGCGCTCGACCATCCCTGCCGCAGCGCTGCCGACCCTGGGCGCGCTGGGTGTGGACGTCAACAGCGAAGGCGTACTCGTGCGCCGTGGCCCGGACCGTGATGCCCGCGACAGCGGCCAGTTCGGCGTGGCCATGCACTATAACTTCGAGCCGCTGGACACCGAATTCGGCGCTTACTTCATGAACTACCACAGCCGTGCGCCGATCTTCAGCGCACAGGGCGCGCCATCGGCGGCCTACACCCGTCCGTTGGGGCCGCTGGGGGCATTGCGTCCGCTGATCGTGGCGGGCAGTTCGAACTACTTCGTCGAGTACCCGGAAGATATCCGCCTCTACGGCCTGAGCTTCTCCACCACCTTGCCCACCGGCACCGCCTGGAGCGGTGAGTTGAGCTACCGGCCGAATGCGCCGGTGCAGTTGAGCACCACCGACATTCTGTTCGCCGGGGTGACGCCGATCCCGGGCTTTGGCAATGCGTCCGTGCTCAAGGGCTCGCCGGGCCAGGACCTGCATGGTTACAACCGCAAGGAAGTGACCCAGTTCCAGACCACTTTCACGCACTTCTTCGACCAGGTGATGGGCGCCAGCCGCCTGACCACCGTCGGTGAAATCGGCGTGACCCATGTGGGCGGCCTCGAAAGCAAATCCCAGGCCCGCTATGGCCGCGACCCGGTATTTGGTCCCGGCACCTTGCCAGGCGGGTTCTGCAACGCCCTCAACAACTCGACCGCAACCGGTGCCGGCCTGCCCAACGCAGCCGGCCTGAACACCAACTGCAATAACGACGGCTACACCACTGCAACGTCCTGGGGCTACCGCGCCCGTGCCATCTGGGAATACCCGGACGTGTTCGCCGGCGTCAATCTCAAGCCCAACGTAGCTTGGTCCCATGACGTCAAAGGTTACTCGCCAGGCCCTGGCGGCAACTTCGAAGAAGGGCGCAAGGCGGTCAGCCTGGGCCTGGATGCCGAATACCAGAACACCTACACCGCGAGCCTGGCCTACACCAACTTCTTTGGTGGCAAGTTCAGCACCGTGGATGACCGCGACTTTGTCGCGTTGAGCTTTGGCGCCAACTTCTAAGCACGCTCTTTTCAAGTGGTATGTATTCAGGAAGTCCAGAACATGAAAATAACTAAAAGTCTGTTGCACGTGGGTGTGCTTGGGCTGTCGATCCTGGCGAGCAACGTCATGGCGGCAGTGTCGGCGGATGAAGCCGCCAAGCTGGGCACCACCCTGACCCCGATGGGCGCCGAAATGGCCGGGAACGCGGCCGGCACCATTCCCAAATGGTCACCGATGCCGGTTAACGCAGGGGCGGTGGATGCCAAGGGTTTCCTGGCCAACCCTTATGCCAGCGAACAACCGCAGTTCACTATCACCGCGCAGAACGTCGAGCAATACAAAGACAAACTGGCCCCCGGGCAGTACGCGATGTTCAAGCGTTACCCGGACAGCTTCAAGATGCCGGTGTACGCTACCCATCGCGGCGCCACGGTGCCGGCTGACGTGTTCGCGTCCATCAAGAAGAACGCCACCACGACCAACCTGGTGTCCGGCGGCAACGGCCTGGAAAACTTCGAGACGGCGGTGCCGTTCCCGATTCCGAAAAGCGGCGTCGAGGTGATCTGGAACCACATCACCCGATATCGCGGCGGCAGCGTCACCCGTCTGGTGACCCAGGCCACCCCGCAAACCAATGGTTCCTACAGCCTGGTGTACTTTCGCGATCAGTTCGTGTTCCGCGACAAAATGAAGGACTTCGACCCGAAAAACCCTGGCAACGTGCTGTTCTACTTCAAGCAGCAAGTCACCGCTCCGGCGCGTCTGGCCGGTGGTGTGCTGCTGGTTCACGAGACCCTGGACCAGGTCAAGGAACCGCGTTCGGCGTGGGTCTACAACGCCGGGCAGCGCCGCGTGCGTCGGGCGCCGCAGGTTTCCTATGACGGGCCGGGTACGGCCGCCGATGGCCTGCGCACCTCCGACAACCTCGACATGTACAACGGCGCGCCGGACCGCTACGACTGGAAACTGGAAGGCAAGAAGGAAATCTACATCGCCTCCAACAGCTACAAGATCGACGATCCGAAGTTGAAATACGCCGACATCATCAAGGCCGGCCACGTCAACCAGGACCTGACGCGCTACGAGCTGCGCCGCGTCTGGCATGTGGTCGCCACCTTGAAGGAAGGTCAGCGTCACATCTATGCCAAACGTGACTTCTACATTGACGAGGACACCTGGCAAGCAGCGGTGATCGACCATTACGACGGCCGTGGCCAACTGTGGCGCGTTGCCGAAGCCCATGCCGAGAACTACTACGACAAGCAAGTACCGTGGTACGCCCTGGAAACCCTCTACGATCTGCAATCCGGCCGCTACCTGGCCCTGGGCATGAAGAACGAAGAGAAGCAGGCGTATGACTTCGGCTTCACCGCCACCACCAGCGACTTCACCCCGGCAGCGCTGCGCCAGGACGGCGTTCGCTAACCTGCGCTGATACCCCCATGTGGGAGGGGGCTTGCCCCCGATGGCGGCGCGACAGTCGATGCATGTATTGACTGATCCACCGCCATCGGGAGCAAGCCCCCTCCCACATTTTGTTTGGGGTGTCTGTAGGGATATTTTTTGTCGCAGTTCTTTTTCAGACAATTGTTGCAAAGATCTACAATCGCGCCGCTTTTACCGCTAGTCTGCGCACATCTGCAGTGCCGACAACAGCCTTCTACAAGAGCCCGGCGATGACTGATCTGTCCCGAATCCAGGGGCCTGCCGGCGCGGTGATTCCGAGCGTGGAAGGCCGTTTCTACAGGCCGCCGCTGCCTGACGGCTACGTGCTGCGCCCACGCCTGTGCGAGCGCCTGGGCGCCGGCCTGGGAGGGCGACTGTTGCTGGTCAGCGCGCCGGCGGGATTCGGCAAGAGTTCCCTGGCGGTCGAGTTCTGCCAGAGCCTGCCGGCCCACTGGCAAAACCTGTGGCTGGGCCTGAGCCCACGGGACAACGATCCTGGCCGTTTTCTCGAACGCCTGCTCGAAGGCTTGCGCGAGTATTTCCCGCACCTCGGCGCCCAGTCCCTGGGCCTGCTGAAAATGCGTCAGCGTCACCAACCCTTCGCCTTTGAAGAATGGCTCGATGGCCTGCTCGATGAGCTGACGGTGCACTTATCCGTCCAGGCACCACTGTTGCTCGTACTCGATGACTACCATTTGGCCCAGGGCCCGGTGCTGGACCGTTGCCTGCAGTTTTTCCTCAATCATTTGCCCGATGGCCTGGTGATGCTGGTCACCAGCCGCCAGCGTCCGGACTGGCATCTGGCACGCCTGCGCCTGTCGCGGCACCTGCTGGAATTGCATGAGCACGACCTGCGCCTGACCCATGACGAATCCCTGGCCGTGCTGCACCGGCACAGCAGTTTGCTGCGCGGTGAGGCCCTGGAGAACCTGATACGTCGCAGTGAGGGGTGGGTCGCCGGCCTGCGCTTCTGGTTGCTGGCAGCCTCCGAAGCCGGCAGCGACGGTGCCTTGCCCCAAGGCCTGAACGGCGGCGAAGGACTGATTCGCGATTATTTGCTGGAAGAAGTGATCGACTGCCTGCCTGCACAAGTCCAGGCGTTTCTGTACGACACCGCGCCCCAGGAGCGCTTTTGCAGCGAGCTGTGCGACGCAGTCCGTGAGGCCCACGACAGCCCGGAAATCCTGCGCTACCTGCAAGCCCATCAGGTATTTCTGGTGCCGTTGGATGAACACGGTCGCTGGTACCGTTATCACCATTTGTTTTCCGACCTGCTGCGCGCGCGCCGCGAGAAGAGCGCCACGTTACCCCTGGCCAGTCTGCACCTGCGCGCCTGTCGCTGGTTCAACGCCCAGGGCTTGATCGATGAGGCGGTGGAGCAGGCGCTGCGGGCCGGTCACCTGGATGTGGCAGCGAACCTGGTGCAGAACCTGTCAGAGGAGCAGCTGCTGGCGGAACAGAATGTCGGCATGTTGCTGCGCTGGAAAATGGACTTGCCCGACAGCCTGTTGATCAGCACACCGCGCTTGATCGTGCTCTACAGCTGGGCGCTGGGGCTGGCGTGCCAGTTGGACGCGGCGCAGGAATTATCCAGCTACCTCAGTCGCTTCCTGCCGGCGCCGTCGGCCACCGCGCAGAAATCCATGCTGGCCCAATGGCTGGCACTGAGCGGGATCATCGCCCGTGGGCGTGGGGACCGCGAATTGACCCAGCGCTATTGCAGCGAGGCCCTGGAAAGCCTGCCGCATAAGCGTTATGGCCAGCGCCTGATGTGCCTGTCGACCTTGTCTAACCTGGCGATTGTCGATGCCGATCTGTGGCGCGCCCGTGGCCTGAATCGCGAGTCCCTGGAGTTGGCGCAGCGTGTCGGTAATCCGCTGTTCGAAGCCCTGGCCCATTACGACCGCGCCCGGGTGCTGCAGGCGCGGGGTGAGGTCCTGCGTGCCCTGGACGAAGTGCGCCAGGGCCTGCAGCGCCTGCACGGGCTGGCGGCTCAGCGGCTGTATGCCGTGCGTGCGCGATTGTCGCTCTATGAAGGCTACCTGTTGCTGTTGCGTTACCAGTCCGAAGCCGGCCTTGCGCGGTTGCGGGCCGGCCTGACTGAGGCGCGCGCCTGCCGGGATATCAGCGTGCTGATCGGGCATTGTGTGATCGCCAGCTTCGAAGGCCGGCGTGGCGATTTTTCCACCGCCTTTGCCGAGCTGGCCGAGGCTGAACGCTTGATGCATATCTGGGACGTGCCGCCGATCTACTACCTGGCGATGATCACCCTGATCAAATGCGAGCTGTGGCTGGCCCAGGGCCGTACCGACCTGGCCGAGGCCTGGCTGGCCCGGCTGGGACAGACCTACACCGGTGAGCAGGCTGCCGCCGCACCGGAGTTTCACCCGCACTTGCCGCAACATGTGGAGCTGCAACAGGCCGCGCTGGATGTCATTCGCCATCAGCCCGACAAGGCGCTGCAACGGCTTGAGGACCTGGCGCAACAGGCGCTCGATAGCGGGCGCCAGATGATTGCCCTGATCGCCCTGGCCCAGCAGGCGCAGGTGCTGCTGGCGTGTGGTCAGGAAGCCAAGGCGGGGCTGGTGCTGGCCCGCGCCCTTGAAGCCGGCGCGGGGGGCGCACTGCAACCGTTCCAGCGGTTGCTGGAGCAATACCCGCAGTGGATGCGCGAGCAGTTGGGCAAGCATCCGCACGTTCCGCTGAATCAGGCCTTGCTGGCGCTGCTACCGGCCGTCACCTGTGTCGAGAGCGCGCCTCATCATGAGACCCTGAGCTCACGGGAACTGGCGGTACTGCAACTGATCGCCCAGGGCTGTTCAAACCAGGAGATCAGCAACCAGTTGTTCATTTCCCTGCACACCGTGAAAACCCACGCCAGCCATATCAACAGCAAGCTCGGCGTGGAGCGCCGTACTCAGGCGGTGGCGCGGGCCAAGTCGATGGGGCTGCTGGGCTGATTGAACCGCTCATTGCGCGCGCGGGCACTGCGTCAGGGACGAGCCTGCGGCGCTGTTGATCAGCGCGGCGAAGCGCTTGAGGTTGTTCTGGTGCGCCACTACCACGTCATCGATGCTCGGGCCGGCGGGTGACTGTAAGGTCGAGCGGCAGGTCAGCCCAGGGCGATCACCACCGCCGACCGGCCTGAGGCGCCAACGCACGTCGAGCAGCGCGTAGTGCCCAGGCACCGAGTCAAAGCGCTGCACCTCGACACGCAACGACACGGCTTGTCGGGCATCGCTGCTGGCCAACTGGTCCACCAGCGCACTCCTCAGCTCATCGGCGAGGCTCGCCGCCCACCACTGGGTTTCCAGAATCGCCAGGCCGCTGTCGCCCTCGCGGATCACGATCTGCGCACGGTCGACCTGAGGCGGCACACTGATGCTTTCAATGCGTATTCCACCGGCATCCGCGCGCGTGGCGTTACTCCAGTGCGCCGGGGTCAGGGTGTGGAATGCAATCGGCTCGCTGCGGCACGCCGCGAGCAGCAAGAGGGCGGTCACCCAGGTGATTTTCAACGGCAACGTCATGGCGGCTCCAATAGTCATTTGCGGGGTGGCCCTTGCAGGTCGAGGGGCGCGGCGTTATCGGCGCGACCGCGAATCAGCGATTCCGGATGTCGGCCCAGGTAATCCGAAAGCTCGCGCAAGGAGCGCGACATGCGCGCCAGTTCATCCAGGGTCTGGGTCAGTTGCTCGCGCTGCGGCGAGTCTTCGGCCAGGGTGGAACTGGCCGATTGCAGGGTCTTGCTCACGTCGCCCAGGGTGGTCTGCACGCCGGGCAGGGTCTTGGCGTTGAATTGGGCCAGGCCCTTGCGCAGCTCGACCAGGCTGGCGTCGAGGTTGCCGGCAATGCGCTCGACAGGCAGTTGGCTGAGCTTGTTGACGATGCCTTCGAATTTCTCCTGCAACTGTTCCAGGTTGCCGGGAATGGTGGGGATGCCGACCGGGCGCTGGTTCGGGTCAAACGCGACTTTCTCGGCCTTGGGGTAGAAGTCCAGGGCAATGTACAGCTGGCCGGTCAGCAGGTTGCCGCTGCGGGCCTGGGCGCGCAGGCCGTTTTCGATGAAACTGCCGATCAGGCGCACGCCGGCGGCCTCATCGTCAGGGTTGTTGTTCATCGCCTTGAGCAACTTGGTGTGCGCCTGGCCGAGCAGTTGCGGGTAGATCACGATGCCGACATTGACCGGGAAACTGCGTTTGCGGGCGTCGAAATCCAGATTGATCGAGACCACCTTGCCGAACTCGACCCCGAGGAACTCCACCGGCGCGCCGACCTTCAGTCCACGCAGGGCCTGATCAAAGCGCAGCACCATGTATTGCCCCCGGCCATTGGGTGGGGCGAGGGCGCTTTGCTGGTCTTCGAACAGTTCGAAGTTGCGGTTCTCTTCGGCCGGTTTGTCGTTGGGGCTGTAGGGCGGCGCCAAAAAGGAGATCCCGCCCATCAACATCGACGACACCGATTCGGTCTTCATCTCGAAGCCATTGGCACCGACGCTGAGGTCGACACCGCTGGCATTCCAGAAGCGTGTGTTTTCGGTGACGTACGCGTCATTGGGTGCATGCACGAACACTTCGATATTCACGCCCTTGCCCTCGCTGTCCAATGCGTAGGCAACGACCTGGCCGACCGGAATCTTGCGGTAATACACCGGCGAGCCGATATCCAGCGACCCCAGGCCCTGGGTATGCAGGGTGAAGCGTTTGCCAGGCTCGCCGTAGGTGATGGGCGGCGGGTTTTCCAGGCCCTTGAACTGTTTGGCACGGGTATCGGACTGGCCAATATCGGCACCGATATAGTCGCCGGACAGCAAGGTATCAATGCCGGACACGCCGCCGGCGCCGATGCGCGGCCGCACCACCCAGAACTTGGAGTCCTCACGGGTGAAGCTTTCGGCCTGCTTGGTCAATTCGACAGTGGCGTTGACGCTTTTCTGGTCATCGCTCAAGGCGACACCGGTCACTTGGCCGATGACCACGTTGCGGTATTTCACCTCGGTCTTGTTGGCGATCAGCCCACTGCCGGTCTTGAAGTTGAGGGTGATGGCCGGCCCTTCCTGAAGCATGCTGTGGACCACCAGCGAGAGACCCACCAGTACGGCGACAATCGGCACTATCCATACCAGCGAAACGCTGAAGCGACGTGTCTTGATCGCGGGTTGCCCCGCCGTGTTGTCAGCCTTGGATGAGCTCATCCGAGGTCTCCTCGTTGTGTGGATGTTCCCAGATCAGCCGGGGATCGAAACTCATGGCGGCCAACATCGTAAACACGACCACCAGACCAAAAAACAGAATGCCCAGGCGCGGCTCGATGTTGCCCAGGGCCTGAAACTTCACCAGCGCGGCTACCAGCGCGACCACGATCACATCCAGCATCGACCAGTAGCCGATCAGCTCGATGAACCGAAACAGCTTCGAGCGCTCCTTGCGCGCCCACCGGCTTTTACGCTGCACGGTGATCAGCAGCAACCCCAGCGACACGAACTTGATGCCCGGCACGGCAATGCTGGCGATGAAAATGATCAGGGCAATGTCCCAGGCGCCATGCTGCCAGAATTCCAGCACGCCGCTGATGATGGTGCTGTCCGCCCCGGAGCCGAGCATGGTGGTTTTCATCACCGGCAATACGTTCGCCGGCACATAAAAGGCGAGCGCGGTGAGCAGGTAGGCCCAAGTGCGGGTCAGGGACTGGACCTTGCGTCGGTGCAAGGGGGCGCCGCAGCGGTCACACTCGGTGGGTTCGCTGTGCATGTCGCAAGGTTGGCCGCAGGTATGGCACAGGCACAGGTTGAGCTGGCGGGCGGTGGGGGGGGAATTCATAGGGTGTCCCACAGGTCGCGCACATCGCGCCCGGCGATGCGGATCAGCAAAAGGCTGAGGACGGCCAGCGCAAACAGGCCGATGCCGGGTATCACATCGAGCATGCCGGCCAGCTTGAACACAGCCACCATCGCGCCCAGCAGGCAGACTTCCAGCATGCTCCAGGGCCTGAGTGCTTCCAGCCAGCGCATGCACAGTTTGAAGGCCGGCGAGCGCCTGCCGGTGAGGGCGAAACTCAATACCCAGATCAGCAGCAGCAACTGGAACACCGGCGCGATAATGATGGAAATCGCCGCCACCAGTGCGATAAACGTGATCGGCCCCAGACTCAGCGCAACCACTGAATCCCATAGCGTCGCGCTGTTCTTCAAGCCCTGCAGGCTAATGCTCATCACCGGATAGAAATTGGCGAACGCCCACAGCACCGCAGCGGTGACCGTCAACGCGAGGCGCTGCTGCACCGATAAGCCGTTATAGCGCTGCAGTACCCCGTCGCAGCGTATGCACAGGGCTTTTTGATGCCTGGCGAGCGTGACTTTCTGGTACACGCAGTCGCAGTGTTCACAGATGACCTGTTGATTCGCCATACATATTGCTCCAGATACGACTGACTGCGGTGTGGTCATTGCCGTGGGATTCAGTTCGGGTAGCTTAGCAGTCCGCCGGCTCGATCATCCTTTGTGCGTGCCTGATGCAGCGGGCGGACGCTGCCTCTGTGGGAGGGGGCTTGCTCCCGATAACGGTGTGTCAGCTATAGTTGAATCGATTGATCCACCGCGGTCGGGAGCACGCCGCTCCCACACGTGAATGGTCCATAGCCCGGCTGAGTCCGGTTTGCGCCTCGCTCACGGAATTTTTACCGCGTGTCGTGTTCCAAACCCGGCACAGGTCCGTTGCCCACGTCCTCTGCATCACAGAATGCATAAGTAGGAGCTTCCTTCATGTTCACTCCGCGTCGTCTGCTTGTTGTTGCTACCGCTGTAGCCTTGTTGTCCGGCTGCGCTTCACCTAATCCTTATGATGGCAGCCAGGGACAGGCCGGCAATGGTTCCGAGAGCGGCATGAGCAAGACCGCCAAGTACGGCGGCCTCGGCGCGCTGGCCGGAGCACTGGCCGGTGCGGCCATCGACCATAACCACCGTGGCAAGGGTGCGCTGATTGGCGCAGTGGTTGCGGGTGCCGGCGCTGCCGGCTATGGCTACTACGCCGACCAGCAAGAGAAAAAACTGCGCGAAAGCATGGCCAACACCGGGGTTGAAGTACAGCGCCAGGGTGACCAGATCAAGTTGATCATGCCCGGCAATATCACCTTTGCCACCAACTCCGACGCGATCTCCAGCAGCTTCTATCAGCCGCTGAACAACCTGGCCAACTCCCTCAAGCAGTTCAACCAGAACACCATCCAGATCGTTGGCTATACCGACAGCACCGGCAGCCGCCAGTTGAACATGGACCTGTCCCAGCGCCGTGCGCAGAGCGTGGCCAATTACCTGACCTCCCAGGGTGTCAGCGCCGCCAACCTGAGCGCACGCGGTGCCGGCCCGGATAATCCGATTGCCAGTAACGCTGACGTCAATGGCCGTGCCCAGAACCGTCGCGTAGAAGTGAACCTTGGCCCGATCCCTGGCCAGCAGTACGGTCAGCCGGGCGCCCAGCAACAGGCGCCACAACAGAACAACCAGTTCCAGGGCAACCCGTACTCGCAATACCAGTAAACAACTGCTACAAAAAAGGGCGCCGTGCATTGACTGCTCGGCGCCCTTTTTTGTGGCTGGCGGTTACATCAGTCGATGTATTCGAACACCTTCACGATTTTCTGCACACCGGATACGCCCTGTACCAGGTTGGCCGCGCGAGTGGCTTCAGCCTGGGTCAACAGGCCCATCATGTAGACGATGCCGTTGTCGGTGACGATCTTGATGCGCGAGCCCGGCACGGCACTGTCGGTAAGCATCTGCGCCTTGATCTTGGTGGTCAGCAACGCATCGTTGCTGATTGCCAGCAGGGTGATAGGGTCCATGACCTGCAGTTCGTTGTGAACCTTCTTGACCCGCTGCACCGCCGAGGCAGCCTGTTCAGCCTGGGCCTTGAGGTCTTCGCGCGGAGTCTGACCGGCCAGCAACACGACGCCGTTGAAGCTGGTCACGACGATGCGCGATGCGCCGTTGCCCAGGTCGGTAGCCGCTTTGGCGACGTTGACCTTGACCTTGGTTTCGATCAGCGAGTCATCGATGGTGCTGCCGAAGGTGCGTGTGCCCCGGTCGTCCTGGATGGGCGTGTCCCGTGTTGCGGTGATTGCCGTGCTGCAACCGCTGATGGCGAGGCACAGCGTGATGGCCAAAAGGCTGAGGCGGTTAACGGTCATTCTTCACTCCCGAACAGTTGGCTGTCGATCAGATCGCACAGGCAGTGGATCGCCAGCAGGTGGACTTCTTGAATGCGTGCAGTGACATTGGCCGGGACGCGAATCTCCACGTCCTCAGGCAGCAGCAATGAGGCCATGCCACCGCCGTCGCGCCCGGTCAAGGCTACGACAATCATTTCGCGATCATGTGCGGCCTGGATCGCTTGAATGATGTTCGCCGAGTTGCCACTGGTGGAAATCGCCAGCAGCACATCGCCCGGCTGGCCGAGGGCGCGGATCTGTTTGGAGAAGATTTCGTTGTAGCTGTAGTCGTTGGCGATCGACGTGATCGTCGACGTGTCGGTGGTCAGGGCGATCGCCGGCAGGCTCGGGCGCTCGCGCTCGAAGCGGTTGAGCAACTCGGAGGAAAAATGCTGGGCGTCACCGGCCGAGCCGCCGTTACCGCACGAAAGCATTTTGCCTTCGTTGAGCAAAGCATTGACCATGACCTGACTGGCTTGCTCGATGTGCGGTGCAAGTACGTCCATCGCCTGTTGCTTGGTGTCGATGCTGGCCTGGAAAAGCTGGCGAATTCGGGATTGCATGTCCATCTGTGTGACCTTAATTAGCGCGGCTGTTTGGCACGGAAATGTGCAGCCCGCAAAGCAAAGAGCAAAAGTGTGTGGTGAAGGTGCCGGGTGAGTCAGCTGTCGAAGGCATCTTTGAGCCAGTTCAGATCAGCAGGGCCCGACGGTGTGCTTTCCATGGCAACCACATCAAAACGGCAGGGGGAATTGGCCCAGCGATGCTCTTTTTGCAGGAAAAACTGCGCGGCGAGTATCAGCTTCTGACGCTTGCGCCCATCGATACTGGCGAGCGCGCCACCCCATTGTGCGTGTTTTCTGTAGCGGACTTCGACGAATACTACTGTATCGCCGTCAAGCATGACCAGATCAAGCTCACCGCGTTTACATAACCAGTTCTGCGCCAGAAGGCGCAGACCCTGTTGTTGCAGGTAGCTCAACGCTTGGTGTTCGGCATCCTTGCCGCTTTGTGCGCTGGACCGCTCGGGCATCAGCGTGGGGTGTCCGGCAGTCGCTGGATCTCGCCACCGACAAACTTCGCCCAAGGCATCTGGCGGTCAACGCGCTGGTTGGCGCCGATGCCCAGGTTGCCGGAGAGGCCGTCGACCCGGGTGTCCGGCAGCGCCTTGAGCTGGCCCAGGCGTGGCGCCAGGCGATAGGCATCGACGCCCATCGCGTAGAGGCGGCCCAGGCTGCCATTGGCTTGCGGCCACTGTGCGGCAACCTGGTTGCGCAGCGGGTCGGTGGTGTTGAGCAACCAAGGGGTTTCGCAGAACATCACGTTGGTCATGTCCAGGTACTGGTTGCGGTCGCCGCTGGCGCTGAATACGTGGGACGTTGCGTAGACAGGCACATCACCGGCGTATTGAAAGTTCAGGGTCGGCTTGATCTGCTGGGCCAGTTGCGGGGTAACGGCCAGGAAGATGAACTCGATGTCCTGGCGACGCGACGGCTGGGCGGCAACGTCGGTGCCGACGGTGCTTTGCAGGCTTTTGGCGCGGCCTTCGCTTTTGCGCAGCTGGAACAGGTCAGCGATCTGCTGGGCCAGCGCTACCGGCTGATCGACATACTCGACGCCCATGACGGTGCCGCCGTTGGCTTCCCAATCCTGACGGAACGCTTTGTACACACGCTCGCCCCATTCGCCACGGGGCACCATGGCGGCGGCGCGGTGCAGGCCGTCGGCACGGGCGCGGCGCGACACTTCACGGGCTTCGTCTTCAGCTGCCAGGCCGAACTGGAACAGTTGCGCCGGGCCTTGATCGGTTTCGCTGTAGTTCAGCGCCAGGGTGGTGATCGGTAGCTGCGGGCGAGCACTGAGCTGTTTGACCAGCGGCTTTTCCAGCGGACCGACGACCAGTTGCACGCCGGCGGCCTGGGCCTTGGCATAGAAGTCGTCGATGGACGTCAGGCGCGAGCTGTCGTAAAACTCAATCACCGGCGGCTTCTGCCCGGCCTGTTCGGCCTGGTAGTGAGCGGCCATGAAGCCTTCACGCAACGCCTTGCCGACTGACGCCAGGGCGCCTTCCTGCGGCAGCAGCAGGGCGATCTTGTTAAGCGGCTGGCTGGCCAGTTCCTTGAGTTTGGCCAGCGGCGTCGGCAATTGCACAGCCGCCGGATGGCCCGGGTTGCGCGCACGCCAGGTGTCGATGGCGGTTTGCTGCTGTTCCAGTGTGCCGGCGCCCTTGACCGCCTGGGCCAGCGTGATCCAGCCGTCCAGCGTCGGGTTGCCGGTCGCTTGCAGCTGCTCGGCCGGCAGTGCGGCAATCAGCGCCCAGATCGCTTCGTGGTTGCTGTTGGCAGCGTCACCGCTGAGCAGAGGCGCCATGGCGACACGCTCGCGCGCCGCAGCCAGGGTCTGGCCGTCGGCTTCATAGGCGCGGGCATGCACGGTGCCGGTGCGGACCTGCTGATCGGCCGGCAGCTCCCTCAGGCTTTGCAGGCTGGGATGGTCCAGCGCCGTCAAGGCAGCCTTGGGCTGGTTGCGGGTCATCGCCAGTTCCGCCGCCAGGGTGCTGGCAAATATTTGCGCGGCCGGCTTCAGAACATTCAGGGGGACCTGGGCCAGGATCTGCGAGGAACGGCCAGGATTGTTCTGCCGGTAGGCCAGGTCAGCCGCACTCAGGCGCAGCAATGCGGCCTTTTCCGGCGTGCTGGCGGAGGTGGCCTGTTCGAGCAGTTGCTCGATACTGGCGTCCGGCGTGCGTGGCAGGTCGCCAAGGCTGGACGAGGGCGAGCTGGCGCAAGCGGCCAGCAAGGCAGCGAGGCAGAGGGCGGAGAGCAGCCGCAGGCAAGCGATCATGTAAGTGTTCCTGATACCGATCAAATTAGCGTGGAAGTGTACCCAAGCACTGGCTCAGGCGCGATGTTCGTGGCGTGAAACCGTGGATTTAGATCGTGCAATTGTTGCCAGTTGCTAACAATGGCTGAAACGACATCCGCCGTGACGGCATATTTTCAGCGCGTCGACGCGCTACAATGTGGCTTTTGCCAATCATCGAGGTGTGCGTTTTGACTGCTCCAGGTCCTTTGAATTCCACTGCAGGCTCGCTTTTTGTCGTGGCGACGCCCATTGGCAACCTGGACGACATCAGTGCCCGGGCATTGAAGGTGTTGCGCGAGGTTAAATTGATCGCGGCGGAAGACACGCGGCACTCCCAACGGTTGATGCAGCATTTTGGAATCAGCACACCACTGGCGGCCTGCCATGAACACAACGAGCGCGAGGAGGGCAGCCGGTTTATCACCCGTTTACTGGCAGGTGATGATATTGCGCTGATCTCCGACGCGGGCACGCCGCTGATTTCCGACCCTGGGTACCATCTGGTCCGCCAGGCGCGCGCCGCTGGTATCAATGTAGTGCCTGTTCCGGGCGCGTGCGCGCTGATCGCCGCATTATCTGCAGCCGGCTTGCCGTCGGACCGTTTTATCTTCGAAGGCTTCCTGCCCGCCAAGACGGTAGGGCGTCGCGCCCGTCTCCAGGCGTTGAAGGAAGAGCCGCGCACCCTGATTTTCTACGAAGCTCCGCACCGCATCCGGGAATGCCTGCAGGATATGGAGCTGGTGTTCGGCGGCGCACGCCTGGCGCTGCTGGCGCGTGAGTTGACCAAGACCTTTGAAACCCTCAAGGGCCTGCCCCTGGAAGAACTGCGGGGGTTTGTTGAAGGCGACAGCAATCAGCAGCGTGGGGAGTGCGTAGTGCTGGTGGCCGGTTGGACGGCTCCAGAGAGTGAGGACGCGGTCGGCAGCGAAGCCATGCGCATCCTCGATTTGCTGCTCAAGGAAATGCCGCTCAAACGCGCTGCCGCCCTCGCGGCGGAAATTACCGGGGTGCGCAAGAATGTGTTGTATCAAGCCGCGCTCGATAAACAGAAAGCCGAATAGTTCCGGGGCCGGGCCGGTGTTTCGTCCGAACGTGATGGCAATGCTGCGCTTTTAATACTTGTCCTGAGGCCGTGGTGCCGTTAACCTGCGCGGCGGAGAGTCGATTGGACAGTCGCTGCCCTCTATGAAAATTAGGGGGGGGAGGAAAGTCCGGGCTCCATAGGGCGAAGTGCCAGGTAATGCCTGGGAGGCGTGAGCCTACGGAAAGTGCCACAGAAAATAACCGCCTAAGCACTTCGGTGCCGGTAAGGGTGAAAAGGTGCGGTAAGAGCGCACCGCACGACTGGCAACAGTTCGTGGCTAGGTAAACCCCACTTGGAGCAAGACCAAATAGGGTCCCAAGGCGTGGCCCGCGCTGGGACCGGGTAGGTTGCTAAAGATGTCCAGTGATGGCCATCGTAGACGAATGACTGTTCAAGACAGAACCCGGCTTACAGATCGACTCTCCACCTTTTTTCCTTCCGTCCGAACCTCGGGCAGAAACCGGTAGTAACGCAAGAATCCCTCCCTGCCAAATCATTGGCAGATGCGTCTTCGTAATACCAAAAAAATCTTACTCTTAATAAATCACTTTAACTTTGAGCCTCAGCTCTTTGAGTTATCTGCGCTTGTTGAGTCAAAAACAACGCTGAAGTCGGGTTTCTCCTCTCTTTACGCTCGTAAATCTCCGTTCTGTAAGGCTTTTCCTGCTATCCGCGCCTTGACGGTGTGGTGGGCGCATTCCTATAGTGTGCGCAAGTGGCGGAAAGTGGCACAAAGTGGGTTTTTTGAACGTAAAACGCTAAAATTTGGAGAAACGCATCTGTGTTTCGCGGAGCTAACGCTATCAGTCTCGATGCAAAAGGCCGTCTCGCCATGCCGAGCCGGTATCGTGACGAGCTCATTTCGCGAAGTTCAGGGCAGTTAATCATCACGATTGACGCTGTTGACCCTTGTTTATGTGTTTACCCCCTCGACGAGTGGGAGTTGATCGAAACCAAGTTGCGTGCGCTGCCTTCATTGCGTGAAGAAAACCGCCGCCTCCAGCGTTTGCTGATCGGTAATGCCGTCGACCTTGAACTCGATGGCAGCGGTCGCTTCCTGGTACCTCCGCGTTTGCGCGAATACGCCAGGCTCGACAAGCGCGCCATGCTGGTAGGCCAACTGAACAAGTTCCAATTGTGGGACGAAGATGCCTGGGATGCTGTTTCTGCAGCTGACCTGGCTGCTATTCAACAACCGGGCGCCATGCCTGATGAACTGCGTGATTTGATCCTGTGACTATTGATAGCGGCTTTAACCACATCACCGTACTGCTTGACGAAGCCGTTGAGGCTCTCGCCGTACGCGCAGATGGCTGCTATCTGGATGGCACCTTCGGCAGGGGCGGGCACAGTCGGTTGATACTCAGCCAGCTCGGGCCCAACGGTAAACTCCTCGGGTTCGACAAAGACCCTCAAGCGATTGCCACCGGGCAAGCGCTAGCGGCCGAAGACGGCCGCTTTGTCGTTGTGCAGCGCAGCTTTGCGGAGCTTGGCGCCGAAGTCGCCGAGCGCGGCATGGCGGGCAAGGTGGCCGGGGTTCTGCTCGACCTGGGCGTGTCTTCGCCGCAGCTCGATGACCCGGAGCGCGGCTTCAGCTTCATGAACGACGGTCCCCTCGACATGCGCATGGATCCGACGCGTGGCGTCAGCGCCGCGCAGTTCATCGCCACCGCGCCAGTGGAAGAAATCGCCCGGGTGTTCAAGGAATACGGTGAAGAGCGTTTCGCCGGCCGCATGGCCCGCGCCGTGGTCGAGCGCCGCGAGATCCAGCCATTCGAACGCACCGCTGACCTGGCCGAAGTGCTGAAGGTCGCCAACC
Source organism: Pseudomonas sp. 37 R 15 (assembly GCF_900004865.1). NCBI lineage: Bacteria > Pseudomonadati > Pseudomonadota > Gammaproteobacteria > Pseudomonadales > Pseudomonadaceae > Pseudomonas > Pseudomonas sp. 37 R 15. Next base: position 132,130 of record NZ_CVTV01000049.1, read on the forward strand.
CGGCATGGGAGAAGGGCAAGAACCCGGCGACCCGTGCGTTCCAGGGCTTGCGCATTCATGTCAACAACGAATTGGGCGATCTGGAGGCCGGCCTCGAGGCTGCCCTCGAGGCGCTGGAAGTGGGCGGTCGCCTGGTGGTGATCAGCTTCCATTCCCTGGAAGACCGCATTGTCAAACTGTTCATGCGTCGCCTGGTCAAGGGCGAATCGGACAACCTGCCGCGCAATCTGCCGGTGCGTTTCGAAGCCTTTGTGCCGAAAATCAAAATCCATGGCAAAGCGCAGTTCGCCTCCGAAGCCGAACTCAAGGCCAACCCACGTTCCCGTAGCGCCGTCATGCGCGTCGCGGAGAAGTTGCGGTGAGCAAGCTTTTCGCCAAACCCCTGCCGGGCGGCAGCTTCTTTATGTTGCTGCTGTTTGTCGGCGTGCTGGTGTCCGCGATTGCGGTGTCCTACAGCGCGCATTGGAATCGTCAGTTGCTCAATACCCTCTATGGGGAGTTGAGCGTGCGCGACAAGGCGCAGGCGGAATGGGGTCGGTTGATCCTGGAGCAGAGCACCTGGACGGCCCATAGCCGTATCGAAGTGCTGGCCACCGAACAGCTGAAGATGCATATTCCGGGCGCTGCCGACGTTCGCATGGTGGCGCCATGATGAAGCTCGAGGGCGCACTCTATCCATGGCGCTTCCGCCTGATGCTCGGCTTGCTGGCATTGATGGTGGGCGCGATCGTCTGGCGGATCTTCGACCTGCAGGTCGTCGACCGTGACTTCCTGATCGGCCAGGGCGATGCCCGTAGCTTGCGACATATTCCGATTCCCGCGCACCGTGGCCTGATCACTGACCGTAACGGCGAGCCCCTGGCCGTGAGCACGCCGGTGACCACCCTGTGGGCCAACGCCAAGGAATTGCAGGTTGCCAAGGACAAGTGGCCCGAACTCGCCGCGGCCCTGGGGCAGGACCGCAAAGCGCTGACCGAGCGCCTGGAAGCCCAGGCCAATAAAGAATTCATCTACCTGGTTCGCGGGCTCACCCCTGAGCAGGGTCAGCAAGTGCTCGACCTTAAAATTCCCGGCGTCTATGGCATCGAGGAATTTCGTCGTTTCTACCCGGCCGGGGAAACCACTGCGCACATGGTCGGTTTTACCGATATCGATGACCATGGCCGCGAAGGTGTCGAGCTGGCCTATGACGAATGGCTGGCCGGGGTGCCCGGCAAGCGCCAGGTCATCAAGGATCGGCGCGGCAGACTGATCAAGGATGTACAGGTCACCAAAAACGCCAAGGCCGGTAAGCCCTTGGCGTTGTCGATTGACTTGCGCCTGCAATACCTGGCCAACCGCGAACTGCGTAACGCGATCATCGAGAACGGCGCCAAAGCCGGCAGCCTGGTGATCATGGACGTGAAGACCGGCGAGATCCTCGCCATGGTCAACCAGCCGACGTACAACCCGAACAACCGTCGCAACCTGCAACCGGCGATGATGCGCAACCGCGCCATGATCGACGTGTTCGAGCCCGGTTCGACCATGAAAGCCATCTCCATGAGTGCCGCCCTGGAAACCGGACGCTGGAAGCCCAGCGACAAGGTCGAGGTGTATCCAGGTACGCTGCAGTTGGGCAAGTACACCATTCGTGACGTGTCTCGCACCGAGGGCCCGGTGCTGGATCTGACAGGCATCCTGATCAACTCCAGTAACGTAGGCATGAGTAAGGTCGCCTTCGATATCGGCGGCGAAACCATCTACCACCTGGCGCAAAAAATCGGCCTGGGTCAACCCACCGGGCTCGACTTCCCCGGTGAGCGCGTAGGTAACCTGCCGAACTACCGCGACTGGAAAAAAGCCGAGACCGCCACGCTGTCTTACGGCTACGGCTTGTCGGTGACCGCGATCCAGCTGGCCCATGCTTTCTCTGTATTGGCCAATAACGGCCGCATGGTTCCGCTGAGCCTGATCCATGTCGACGAAGCGCCGAAAGCCACCCAGGTAATTCCGGAAAAAGTCGCCAAGACCATGCAAGGCATGCTGCAACAAGTGATCGAGGCGCCGCGTGGCGTATTCCGCGCCCAGGTGCCGGCCTATCACGTGGCCGGCAAGTCAGGTACTGCGCGTAAAACATCGGTCGGCACCAAGGGTTATGCGGAAAATTCCTATCGCTCGCTGTTCGCCGGTTTCGGCCCGATGAGCGACCCACGCTACGCCATCGTCGTGGTGATCGATGAACCGAGCAAAGCCGGTTACTTCGGTGGCCTGGTCTCGGCGCCGGTGTTCAGCAAAGTGATGTCCGGCACCCTGCGCCTGATGAATATCACGCCGGACAATCTGCCGCCGACCCAGCAGGCGAACGCCGCACCGCCGGTAGCCGCCGTAAAAGCCAATGGAGGGCGCGGCTGATGTCTCTTAGCCTGAACAAGATTTTTGCCCATGCCGGCCGCGATCTGTTGATCCGCGAGTTGAGCCTGGACAGCCGTACTGTACGCGCCGGTGACTTGTTCCTGGCGGTGCCCGGTGGCAAATTCGATGGCCGTGCGCATATCGCCGATGCCCTGCAGCGTGGCGCCGCCGCCGTGGCTTATGAAGTGGACGGCGCCACCGTGCTGCCAATCACCGATGTGCCGTTGATTCCGGTGAAGAACCTGGCTGCCCAACTGTCCGACATTGCCGGGCGCTTCTATGGCGAGCCGAGCCGCCACCTCAACCTGGTGGGCGTGACCGGCACCAACGGCAAGACCAGCGTGACTCAGCTGGTCGCCCAGGCGCTGGACCTGCTGGGTCAGCATTGCGGCATCGTCGGTACCCTGGGCACCGGCTTTTATGGGGCATTGCAAAGCGGCCTGCACACCACGCCGAATCCGATTGCCGTGCAAGCGACCCTGGCCGACCTGAAAAAGGCCGGTGCCAGGGCGGTTGCCATGGAAGTCTCCTCCCATGGTCTGGACCAGGGTCGCGTCACGGCGTTGGCGTTTGACGTGGCCGTGATGACCAACCTGTCCCGGGATCATCTGGACTACCACGGCACCATGGAGGCGTACGCCGCCGCCAAGGCCAAGCTGTTCGCCTGGAATGATCTGAAGTGTCGGGTGGTCAACCTCGACGACGCGTTCGGCCGCCAGCTGGCTGCCGAAGACAGCGAAGCGCGCCTGATCAGCTACAGCCTGGAAGATTCCAGCGCTTACCTGTATTGCCGTGAGGCTCGATTCAATGACGAAGGCGTGCGCGCAACGTTGGTCACGCCTCAGGGCGAACACCATTTGCGCAGTACCTTGCTCGGTCGCTTCAACCTGAGCAACGTGCTCGCCGCTATCGGCGCGCTGCTCGGCCTGGATTACGCCCTCGACGAAATCCTCAAGGTCCTGCCGAAGCTGGAAGGCCCGGCCGGTCGCATGCAGCGCCTGGGTGGCGGTACGCAACCGCTGGTGGTGGTCGACTACGCTCACACCCCTGATGCACTGGAAAAAATCCTGCTGGCGCTGCGCCCGCATGCCAAGGGCAAGCTGTTGTGCCTGTTCGGCTGCGGCGGCGACCGCGATCGCGGCAAGCGCCCGTTGATGGCCGAGATTGTCGAGCGCCTGGCTGACGGCGTGCTGGTGACCGACGACAACCCGCGCAGCGAAGACCCGGGGCGAATTTTCGACGATATCCGCGAGGGCTTCAAAAACACTGCCAACGTCACCTTCGTGGCGGGTCGCGGTGCAGCCATCGCTCAATTGATCGCCAGCGCCAGCGCGGATGATGTGGTCGTGCTGGCCGGCAAGGGGCATGAGGATTACCAGGAAATCAACGGCGAGCGCCATGCCTTTTCCGATCTGGTCGAGGCGGATCGCGCCTTGACTGCCTGGGAGGTCGCCCATGCTTAAGGCGATGACATTCAGCGAACTGGCCCAGGCGTTGTCCGCCCGTGTGCTGTCCAGCGATTGCACGTTCAACGGCGTCAGTATCGACAGCCGCAACATCAAGCCGGGCCAGTTGTTCGTCGCCCTCGCAGGCCCGCGCTTCGATGGCCACGACTACCTCAACGAAGTCGCCGCCAAAGGCGCTGTGGGTGCCCTGGTGCAACGCGAAGTGGCGCACGCCACCTTGCCGCAGTTGCTGGTCGCCGATACGCGCCTGGCCCTGGGCCAACTGGGCGCGCTGAATCGCGCCGCTTTCGACAAGCCGGTTGCCGCCGTCACCGGTTCCAGTGGCAAGACCACCGTCAAAGAGCTGTTGGCCGGTGTACTGCGCACGCGCGGGCCGGTGCTCGCTACCCGTGGCAACCTGAACAATGATTTCGGCGCACCGCTGACCCTGCTCGAACTGGCCCCGGAACACACGGCGGCGGTGATCGAGCTGGGCGCTTCACGCATCGGCGAGATTGCCTACACCGTGGCGCTGACCAAGCCCCACGTCGCGATTATCAACAACGCCGGTACCGCCCACGTCGGTGAGTTCGGCGGCCCGGAAAAAATCGTCGAAGCCAAGGGTGAAATTCTTCAAGGCCTCGACGCTTCGGGCACCGCTGTATTGAATCTGGATGACAAGGCGTTCGAGACCTGGCGTGCACGTGCCGCCGGTCGCAAGGTGCTGACGTTTGCCGTGCTGAACGCCGCGGCCGATTTCCACGCCTCCACGATTACTGTCGATGCGCGGGGTTGCCCGTCCTTCACCTTGCATACCCCGCAAGGCAATGAGCATGTGCAACTGAACCTGCTGGGCAACCATAACGTCGCCAACGCGCTGGCCGCCGCCGCTGCGGCTCACGCCCTGGGTGTGTCGCTGTTCGGCATCGCCACAGGCCTGGGCGCGGTGCAGCCGGTCAAGGGGCGCACCGTGGCGCAATTGGCCAGTAATGGCATGCGCGTGATCGATGACACCTACAACGCCAACCCGTCTTCCATCAATGCCGCCGTGGATCTGCTCAACGGCTTCGATGGACGCACAGTGCTGGTGCTTGGCGATATCGGCGAACTGGGCGATTGGGCCGAGCAAGGCCACCGCGAAGTCGGCGCCTATGCCGCCGGTAAAGTCGACGCGCTCTACGCGGTCGGCCCGAACATGGCCCACGCGGTAAACGCCTTCGGCTCCGGCGCGCGACATTTCGCGACCCAGGCCGAATTGATCCAGGCGTTGGCTGCGGCCGAGCACGACACACACACAACCATTTTGATCAAGGGATCGCGCAGCGCGGTGATGGAAAACGTCGTCGCAGCCTTGTGTGGCTCAAGTACGGAGAAACATTAATGCTGCTGCTGCTGGCTGAGTATCTGCAACAGTTCCACAAAGGCTTCGCGGTCTTCCAGTACCTGACCCTGCGTGGGATCCTGGGTGTGCTGACCGCGCTGTGTTTGTCGCTGTTCCTGGGACCGTGGATGATCCGCACCCTGCAGAACCTGCAAATTGGTCAATCGGTTCGCAATGACGGCCCGCAGTCGCACCTGTCCAAGTCCGGCACCCCGACCATGGGCGGTGCGTTGATCCTGTCGTCCATCGGTGTGAGCACCTTGCTCTGGGCTGACCTGCATAACCGCTATGTGTGGGTGGTGCTGCTGGTGACCCTGCTGTTCGGCGCCATCGGCTGGGTGGATGACTACCGTAAAGTGATCGAGAAAAACTCCAAGGGCCTGCCAAGCCGCTGGAAGTACTTCTGGCAATCGGTATTCGGCCTGGCGGCGGCGATCTTCCTGTACACCACCGCGCCAAGCGCCGTGGAGACCACCTTGATCATCCCGATGCTCAAGGACGCCAGCATTCCACTGGGCATCGGCTTCGTGGTGCTGACCTATTTCGTGATTGTCGGCTCCAGCAACGCGGTGAACCTGACCGACGGCCTCGACGGCCTGGCGATCATGCCGACGGTGATGGTGGGCGGTGCCCTCGGCATCTTCTGCTACCTGTCGGGTAACGTGAAATTCGCTGAATACCTGCTGATTCCCTATGTACCGGGCGCGGGTGAGCTGATCGTATTCTGCGGCGCGCTGATCGGCGCCGGCCTGGGGTTCCTGTGGTTCAACACCTACCCGGCGCAGGTGTTCATGGGCGACGTCGGCGCTCTGGCGCTGGGCGCGGCACTGGGCACCATCGCGGTGATCGTGCGCCAGGAAATCGTGCTGTTCATCATGGGCGGTGTGTTCGTGATGGAAACCCTGTCGGTGGTCATCCAGGTGGCTTCCTTCAAGTTGACCGGGCGCCGCGTATTTCGCATGGCGCCGATTCACCACCACTTTGAACTCAAGGGCTGGCCCGAGCCACGCGTGATCGTCCGCTTCTGGATCATCACCGTGATTCTGGTACTGGTCGGCCTTGCCACCCTGAAACTGAGGTAGAAACGAGTGTCCCTGATCGCTTCAGACCACTTCCGCATCGTTGTCGGCCTCGGCAAGAGCGGCATGTCCCTGGTTCGCTTCCTGGCGAACCGGGGCACGTCGTTCGCCGTGGCCGATACGCGGGAAAATCCACCGGAGCTGGTCACGCTGCGCCGTGACTACCCGCACGTGGAAGTGCGTTGTGGCGAGTTGGATGTCGAATTTCTGTGCCGCGCCGATGAGCTCTACGTGAGCCCCGGCCTGGCATTGGCCACACCGGCCCTGCAAGCCGCTGCGGCGCGCGGCGTGAAGCTGTCGGGCGATATCGACCTGTTTGCGCGTAACGCCAAGGCGCCGATCGTGGCCATCAGCGGTTCCAACGCGAAAAGCACCGTGACCACCCTGGTCGGCGAGATGGCGGCGGCTGCCGGCAAGCGCGTGGCGGTGGGCGGCAATCTGGGGATGCCTGCGCTGGACCTGCTCAGCGATGACGTCGAGCTGTACGTGATGGAGTTGTCGAGCTTCCAGCTGGAAACCACTCACGATCTGGGCGCCGAAGTGGCGACCGTGTTGAACGTCAGCGAAGACCATATGGACCGCTACAGTGGTCTGCCGGCTTATCACCTGGCCAAGCACCGGATCTTCCGGGGAGCCAGGCAATTTGTGGTCAACCGCCAGGATGCCCTGAGCCGTCCACTGATAGGCGAGGGCATGCCGTGCTGGACCTTCGGCCTGGGCAAACCCGACTTCAAGGGGTTTGGCATTCGCGAAGAGAACGGCGAGAAGTACCTGGCCTTCGAATTCCAGAACCTGATGCCGGTGCGCGAACTGAAAATCCGTGGCGCCCATAACCAATCCAATGCGTTGGCAGCCCTGGCCCTCGGCCACGCGGTTGGCCTGCCATTCGACGCCATGCTCGCCAGCCTGCGCACGTTCGCCGGCCTTGAGCATCGCTGCCAGTGGGTGCGCGACCTCGATGGCGTCAGCTATTACAACGATTCCAAGGCCACCAACGTCGGCGCTGCCCTGGCGGCCATCGAAGGCCTGGGTGCCGATATCGACGGCAAGCTGGTGCTGATTGCCGGTGGCGACGGCAAGGGTGCCGACTTCAAGGACCTTAAAGGCCCGGTGGCTGCGCATTGCCGCGCCGTGGTGCTGATGGGCCGCGATTCGGACCTGATCGCCGCCGCCCTGGGTGACGCCGTGCCGCACGTGCGCGCCACTTCCCTGGATGACGCGATTGCCCGGTGCAAGGCCCTGGCCCAGCCGGGTGATGCGGTGCTGCTGTCGCCGGCCTGCGCCAGTTTCGACATGTTCAAGAACTATGAAGAGCGCGGCCAGCTGTTCGCCCGCGCCGTGGAGGCTTTGGCATGAGCCTCAACCTGAAGAACATCATCAAGCCGTACCCGTCGCCGATCATCACCGGGCGCGGCATCGACCTTGACTTCCCAATGCTCGCCGGTTGCCTGGCGCTGCTCGGCCTGGGCCTGGTGATGATCACCTCGGCGTCTTCCGAAGTGGCCGCCGTGCAGTCGGGCAATACCCTGTACATGATGATCCGTCACCTGGTGTACCTGGTGATCGGCCTCGGCGCCTGCATCGTCACCATGATGATTCCGATCGCCACCTGGCAGCGCCTGGGTTGGCTGATGCTGATCGGTGCGTTCGGTTTGCTGGTCATGGTGATCCTGCCCGGCATCGGTCGCGAGGTGAACGGTTCGATGCGCTGGATCGGCTTCGGTGCGTTCAACGTGCAGCCGTCGGAAATCGCCAAGGTGTTCGTGGTGATTTACCTGGCCGGCTACCTGGTACGCCGTCAGAAAGAAGTGCGCGAAAGCTGGATGGGCTTCTTCAAGCCGTTCATCGTGCTGCTGCCCATGGCCGGCCTGCTGCTGATGGAGCCCGACTTCGGTGCCACCGTGGTGATGATGGGCGCCGCGGCTGCGATGCTGTTCCTCGGCGGTGTCGGCCTGTTCCGCTTCACCTTGATGGTGGTGCTGGCTGTCGCGGCCGTGACGATCCTGGTGCAGGCGCAACCCTACCGGATGGCGCGCCTGATTACCTTTACCGACCCGTGGTCCGACCAGTTCGGTTCCGGCTACCAGTTGACCCAGGCGTTGATCGCTTTCGGGCGCGGCGAGTGGCTGGGCGTGGGCCTGGGCAACAGCGTGCAGAAGCAGTTCTACCTGCCGGAAGCGCACACCGACTTCGTGTTCTCGGTACTCGCCGAGGAACTGGGCGTGGTCGGTTCGCTGTGCACCGTCGCGCTGTTCGTGTTCGTGTGCGTGCGCGGCATGTACATCGGCTTGTGGGCCGAGAAAGCCAAACAGTATTTCGCCGCTTATGTGGCGTACGGCTTGTCGTTCCTGTGGATCGGCCAGTTCCTGATCAATATCGGCGTGAATGTCGGCTTGTTGCCGACCAAGGGCCTGACCCTGCCGTTCCTCAGTTACGGCGGCAGTTCGCTGGTGATTTGCTGCGCTTGCCTGGGCTTGTTGCTGCGCATCGAGTGGGAGAGTCGCACGCACCTGGGCAGCGAAGAGATGGAGTTCAGCGAAAGCGACTTCGCCGAGGAGCCGACTCATGGGCGCTAACGTGCTGATCATGGCTGGCGGCACCGGGGGCCATGTGTTCCCGGCCCTGGCCTGCGCGCGCGAATTCCAGAGCCGTGGCTACAGCGTGCACTGGTTGGGCACGCCGCGCGGTATCGAGAACGAGCTGGTGCCGAATGCCGGTTTGCCGCTGCACCTGATCAACGTCACCGGCTTGCGTGGCAAGAGCAAATTGTCCCTGCTCAAGGCGCCGTTCGTGTTGCTCAAGGCGGTCATGCAGGCGCGAAAAATCATTCGTCAGTTGAAGCCTGTGTGTGTGCTCGGCTTTGGCGGTTATGTGACCGGCCCTGGTGGGGTGGCGGCAAAACTCGCCGGTGTGCCGGTGATCGTGCACGAACAGAACGCCGTCGCCGGTACTGCCAACCGCTTGCTGGTGCCCCTGGCCGCGCGGGTATGTGAAGCATTCCCGAACACCTTCGCGGCTTCGGACAAACGCCGCACCACCGGTAACCCGGTGCGTGCCGAGCTGTTCATGGACATTTTTGCCCGTGAGGCGCTGGCCGGGCGCAAGGCACATCTGCTGATCCTCGGTGGAAGCCTGGGCGCCGAGCCACTGAACAAATTGCTGCCCGAAGCCGTTGCGCAACTCCCTGAAGCGCTGCGCCCGGAAATCTTCCATCAGGCCGGCAAGCACCACGATGAAGTCACCGCCACGCGCTATCGCGAAGCCGGTGTCGAGGCGAATGTACAGCCCTTCATCAAAGACATGGCCCAAGCCTATGGCTGGGCCGACCTGGTGGTCTGTCGCGCTGGTGCGCTGACCGTCAGTGAACTGGCCGCCGCCGGTCTGCCGTCGTTGCTGGTGCCTCTGCCCCATGCAATCGACGATCACCAGACCCGCAACGCCGAATATTTGGCCGGGGAGGGCGCTGCCTTCCTGCTGCCGCAAAGAACGACTGGCGCCGCCGATTTGGCCGCACGCCTGACCGAGGTTTTGATGCAACCGGAACGACTCAATAGCATGGCGAGCACCGCAAGCCGCCTGGCCAAACCAGACGCAACCCGAAAAGTGGTCGATATCTGCCTGGAGGTGGCCCATGGTTGAGAATCAGAAAGCCATGCCGCAACCGGAAATGCGCCGCATCCGTCGCATCCACTTCGTCGGTATCGGCGGCGTGGGCATGTGCGGCATTGCCGAAGTATTGCTGAACCTGGGCTATCAGGTGTCCGGCTCTGATTTGAAAGAGTCGCCGGTCACCGAGCGCCTGAAGTCCTTTGGCGCGCAGATCTTTATCGGCCACCGTGCCGAGAACGCCGCCGAGGCTGATGTCCTGGTGGTGTCCAGTGCTGTGAACACCTCCAACCCGGAAGTGGCCACCGCCCTCGAGCGCCGTATCCCCGTGGTGCCGCGCGCCGAGATGCTCGCCGAGCTGATGCGCTACCGCCACGGCATCGCCGTCGCCGGTACTCACGGCAAGACCACCACCACCAGCCTGATCGCCTCGGTGTTCGCCGCCGGCGGCCTGGACCCGACCTTCGTCATCGGTGGCCGCCTGAATGCAGCCGGCACCAATGCCCAGCTCGGCACCAGCCGCTACCTGATCGCCGAAGCCGATGAAAGCGATGCGAGCTTCCTGCATCTGCAACCGCTGGTCGCCGTCGTCACCAACATCGACGAAGACCACATGGCGACCTACGACGGTGACTTCAACAAGTTGAAGAAAACCTTCGTCGACTTCCTGCACAACCTGCCGTTCTACGGGTTGGCGGTGGTGTGCCTGGACGACCCGGTGGTGCGCGAAATCCTGCCGCAGGTCAAGCGCCCGACCGTGACCTACGGCTTCAGCGAAGACGCCGACGTACGCGCGATCAACGTACGCCAGCAAGGCATGCAGACCTTCTTCACCGTGCTGCGCCCGGACCGCGAGCCGCTGGATGTCTCGGTGAATATGCCCGGCAACCACAACGTACTGAACTCCCTGGCGACCATCTGCATTGCCACCGACGAGGGCGTCAGCGATGAAGCCATTGTCGAAGGCCTGTCGCGCTTTGCCGGTGTCGGCCGGCGCTTCCAGGTCTACGGCCACCTGCCGGTCGAAGGCGGTGACGTGATGCTGGTGGACGACTACGGTCACCACCCGACCGAAGTCGCCGCCGTGATCAAGGCCGTGCGCGGTGGCTGGCCGGAGCGCCGCCTGGTGATGGTCTACCAGCCGCACCGCTACAGCCGTACCCGCGACCTGTACGACGACTTCGTCAATGTATTGGCCGATGCCAACGTGCTGCTGCTGATGGAGGTCTACCCGGCCGGTGAAGAACCGATCCCGGGCGCCGACAGCCGCAAGCTGTGCAACAGCATCCGTCAGCGCGGGCAATTGGACCCGATCTACATCGAGCGTGGCGTGGACCTGGCGCCGATCGTCAAGCCGCTGCTGCGCGCCGGCGACATCCTGCTGTGCCAGGGTGCCGGTGATATCGGTGGTCTTGCGCCTAAATTGCTGGCCAGCCCGCTGTTTGCCGCCGGGAAGGGGAAGTCGAAATGATCACTGATTACGCCTCCCTGTTCTCCACGGTCGCGCCGGCCGACTTCGGTCGCGTCGCGGTGCTGTTCGGCGGCAAGAGCGCCGAGCGCGAAGTGTCGCTCAAGTCTGGCAATGCCGTGCTTGAAGCCCTGCAAGGCGCGGGTGTGAACGCCTTCGGCATCGACGTGGGCGATGACTTCCTCGCGCGTCTGCTGGCCGAAAAGATCGACCGCGCCTTCATCATTCTGCATGGCCGTGGCGGTGAAGACGGCAGCATGCAGGGCCTGCTTGAATGCGCCGGCATCCCTTACACCGGCAGCGGCGTGCTGGCCTCGGCGCTGGCCATGGACAAATTGCGCACCAAGCAGGTGTGGCACAGCCTGGGGATTCCGACCCCGCGTCACGCCGTGCTGTGCAGCGAAGACGATTGTATTTCTGCGGCCAAGGAACTGGGCCTGCCTTTGATCGTCAAACCAGCCCATGAAGGCTCCAGTATCGGCATGGCCAAAGTGAACTCGGCCGCCGAATTGATCGACGCATGGAAAGCGGCAAGCACCTACGATTCGCAAGTGATGGTGGAACAGTGGATCCAGGGTCCCGAGTACACCATCGCCACCCTGCGTGGCCAGGTATTGCCGCCCATCGCATTGGGCACGCCCCACACTTTTTACGATTACGACGCCAAGTACGTGGCTTCCGATACCCAGTACCGGATTCCCTGCGGTCTTGACGCAACCAAGGAACAACAGTTGATGGACCTCACGGCGAAAGCCTGTGAGGCGCTGGGTATCGCCGGTTGGGCGCGGGCAGACGTGATGCAGGATGACCAGGGCAATTTCTGGTTCCTGGAAGTCAACACCGCACCGGGCATGACCGACCACAGCCTGGTCCCTATGGCCGCCCGTGCCGCCGGCCTGGATTTCCAGCAGTTGGTGCTGGCGATCCTGGCCGCCAGCATCGAGCCAAGAGGCTAAGACATGAAAGGCGCATCGCTTCGTCATCAGCCCCCACAAGCACCGAGCCGCAAGCCGGTGCCACGGGGTGCCAGCCGCATGGTGGCCAAAGAGCCGATGTCGGCGCGCCTGCCCAAAGCCAACTTTGGTTTCGTCAAAGCGCTGTTCTGGCCGGTGTTGCTGGTGGTGCTGGGCTTCGGCACCTACGAGGGCGCGCAGCGCCTGTTGCCGTATGCCGACCGGCCGATCACCAAGATCAGCGTGCAGGGCGACTTGAGCTACATCAGCCAGCAAGCGGTGCAGCAGCGCATCAGCCCGTTCCTGGCGGCGAGCTTCTTCACCATCGACCTGGCCGGCATGCGCGCCGAGCTGGAACAGATGCCGTGGATCGCCCACGCCGAAGTCCGCCGCGTATGGCCGGACCAGGTGACGATCCGCTTGGAAGAGCAACTGCCCGTGGCCCGTTGGGGCGACGGGGCACTGTTGAACAACCAGGGCCAGGCGTTTGCGCCGCGTGAAGTGGCGAACTATGAGCACCTGCCGCAGCTGTTCGGGCCGCAGCGGGCGCAGCAGCAAGTGATGCAGCAGTACCAGGCCTTGAGCCAGATGCTGCGGCCACTGGGCTTCTCCATTGCACGCCTGGAATTGCGTGAGCGGGGCAGCTGGTTTCTGACGACCGGGGCAGGCAGTTCCGGCCCGGGCATCGAGTTGTTGCTGGGACGCGACCGCTTGGTGGAAAAGATGCGCCGCTTTATTGCCATCTATGAAAAAACCTTGAAAGAACAGATCACGAACATTGCGAGCGTCGACCTGCGTTACGCCAACGGCCTGGCCGTCGGTTGGCGTGTACCGGCGGCGCCCACGGCAGCACAACCCGCTGTCGCGAAGAATTAAGAAGAGGCAGGACCCATGGCAAACGTGCAAAGCGGCAAAATGATCGTCGGTCTCGATATCGGCACCTCCAAGGTGGTGGCGCTGGTCGGCGAGGTCGGTGAAGACGGCACGATCGAAATCGTCGGTATTGGCACGCATCCGTCCCGGGGCCTGAAGAAGGGCGTGGTGGTGAACATCGAGTCCACCGTGCAATCGATCCAGCGCGCCATCGAAGAAGCGCAGCTGATGGCCGGTTGCCGGATTCACTCGGCGTTCGTCGGCGTGGCCGGCAACCATATCCGCAGCCTGAACTCCCACGGCATCGTGGCGATCCGCGACCGTGAGGTCAGCGCGGCCGACCTCGAGCGCGTCCTCGACGCCGCCCAGGCCGTGGCGATCCCGGCTGACCAGCGCGTGCTGCATACCTTGCCGCAGGACTACGTGATCGATAACCAGGAAGGCGTGCGCGAGCCGCTGGGCATGTCGGGCGTGCGCCTGGAAGCCAAGGTCCACGTGGTGACCTGCGCCGTCAACGCGGCACAGAACATCGAAAAATGCGTGCGCCGCTGTGGCCTGGAAATTGACGACATCATTCTTGAGCAGTTGGCGTCCGCGTATTCGGTACTGACCGACGACGAAAAAGAACTCGGCGTGTGTCTGGTGGACATCGGCGGCGGCACCACCGACATCGCGATCTTCACCGAGGGTGCGATCCGTCACACCGCCGTGATCCCGATCGCCGGCGACCAGGTCACCAACGACATCGCCATGGCGTTGCGTACACCGACCCAGTACGCCGAAGAAATCAAGATCCGCTACGCCTGCGCCCTGGCCAAGCTGGCCGGTGCCGGTGAAACCATCAAGGTGCCGAGCGTCGGCGACCGTCCGCCGCGCGAACTGTCGCGCCAGGCCCTGGCCGAAGTGGTCGAACCGCGTTACGACGAGCTGTTCACCCTGATCCAGGCCGAGCTGCGCCGCAGCGGCTACGAAGATTTGATCCCGGCCGGCATTGTGCTGACCGGTGGTACCTCGAAGATGGAAGGCGCGGTCGAACTGGCCGAGGAAATCTTCCACATGCCGGTGCGCCTGGGCGTGCCCCATGGCGTCAAGGGCCTGGGCGACGTTGTGCGCAACCCGATTTATTCCACCGGTGTGGGCTTGCTGTTGTACGGGCTGCAAAAGCAGACCGACGGCATTTCCCTGTCGGGCCCGAGTATCCGCGACAGCTACCGCAGTGATGACGAAGCCAAAGCGCCGTTGTTCGAGCGGCTGCAGGCGTGGGTCAAGGGGAACTTCTGACGAAGTTAGCTTCAAGCTTCAAGCTTCAAGCTTCAAGCTTCAAGCTTCGAGCGGCGAATTTTAGGTTTCAAGTAACACGCTTCAGGCTTGCAGCTAATAGCTTGCAACTTGGAGCTGCAGTAAAGCAGTAGGCGAAAAAACTAGAGAAAACGAAAGGAGAGGGAACATGTTTGAACTCGTAGACAACATCCCCGCTAGCCCGGTTATCAAAGTAATCGGTGTCGGCGGTGGCGGCGGCAACGCTGTCAACCATATGGTCAAGAGCAACATTGAAGGCGTTGAATTCATCTGCGCCAACACTGATGCCCAGGCGCTGAAAAGCATCGGCGCGCGGACCATCCTGCAATTGGGCACAGCCGTGACCAAGGGCCTCGGCGCTGGCGCCAATCCGGAAGTCGGCCGTCAAGCTGCCCTGGAAGACCGCGAGCGTATTGCCGAAGTGCTGCAAGGCACCAACATGGTGTTCATCACCACCGGCATGGGCGGCGGTACCGGTACCGGTGCAGCGCCGATCATTGCCGAAGTGGCCAAGGAAATGGGGATCCTGACCGTCGCTGTCGTGACCCGTCCGTTCCCGTTCGAAGGCCGCAAGCGTATGCAGATCGCCGACGAAGGTATCCGTCTGCTGTCTGAAAGCGTCGACTCGTTGATCACCATCCCCAACGAGAAACTGCTGACCATCCTGGGCAAGGACGCAAGCCTGCTGTCCGCGTTCGCCAAGGCTGACGATGTACTGGCCGGTGCCGTTCGCGGTATCTCCGACATCATCAAGCGCCCAGGCATGATCAACGTCGACTTTGCCGACGTACGTACCGTCATGAGCGAAATGGGCATGGCGATGATGGGCACCGGCTGCGCCAGCGGTCCGAACCGTGCACGCGAAGCCACCGAAGCGGCCATCCGCAACCCGCTGCTCGAAGACGTGAACCTGCAGGGTGCACGCGGCATCCTGGTGAATATCACCGCCGGCCCTGACCTGTCCCTGGGTGAGTACTCCGACGTGGGTAGCATCATCGAAGCCTTCGCTTCCGAGCATGCCATGGTCAAGGTCGGTACCGTTATCGATCCGGACATGCGCGACGAGCTGCACGTAACCGTGGTTGCGACCGGCCTGGGTGCGAAAATCGAGAAGCCTGTAAAGGTCATCGACAACACCCTGCACAACAGCCAGGCCAGCCACGCCAGCCAGTCGACTGCTGCTCCAGCGCCTTCGCGCCAGGAATTGCCGTCGGTGAACTACCGTGACCTGGACCGTCCGACCGTGATGCGCAACCAGGCTCAGGCCGGTGCTGCGGCGTCCCGTAGCCCGAATCCGCAAGACGATCTGGACTACCTGGATATCCCGGCATTCCTGCGTCGTCAGGCCGATTAATGGAATGTATCAGGGCTATGAAGGTGATTGGTGTTCAGCAAAGGTCTGGTCTGCTATTATCGCCAGCCTTTGTTGATACCAGTTCGCAATTTGCGCTGAAGCGGTCCAAGCCATGATTAAACAACGCACCCTGAAGAATATTATTCGTGCCACAGGTGTAGGTCTGCACTCCGGGGAGAAGGTATACCTGACCCTCAAGCCTGCACCTGTCGACACCGGCATCGTGTTTGTGCGTGCCGACCTGGACCCTGTGGTGCAGATTCCTGCTCGCGCGGAAAACGTTGGCGAAACCACGATGTCGACCACACTGGTCAACGGTGACGTCAAAGTGGATACGGTGGAGCACTTGCTCTCGGCCATGGCTGGCCTGGGCATCGATAACGCCTACGTCGAGCTCTCCGCGTCCGAAGTCCCGATCATGGATGGCAGCGCTGGTCCCTTCGTATTCCTGATTCAATCTGCCGGCCTGGAAGAACAGGACGCAGCCAAGAAGTTCATTCGCATTCTGCGGGAAGTGACAGTGGAAGACGGCGACAAGCGCGCCACCTTCGTCCCGTTCGAAGGCTTTAAAGTGAGCTTTGAGATCGATTTCGATCACCCGGTATTCCGTGACCGCACCCAAAGTGCAAGCGTGGATTTTTCCAGCACTTCGTTCGTAAAAGAAGTCAGCCGCGCCCGTACCTTTGGTTTCATGAGTGACATCGAGTACCTGCGCAAGCACAACCTCGCACTCGGCGGCAGCGTTGAAAACGCCATTGTGGTCGACGCGGATGGTGTACTGAACGAAGACGGCCTTCGCTACGAAGACGAATTCGTCAAGCACAAGATCCTCGATGCAATCGGTGACCTCTACCTGCTGGGCAATAGCCTGATAGGCGAGTTCAAAGGCTTCAAGTCGGGCCACGCCCTTAACAACCAGCTGCTGCGCAAGTTGATTGAGCAGACAGACGCTTGGGAAGTCGTGACCTTCGAAGATGCCAGCACCGCACCGATCTCTTACATGCGTCCCGTTGCGGCGGTGTAAGTAACAACTCTCTTTCTTTAGTTTTTAAAGGCTGCCTTCGGGTGGCCTTTTTTTTGGCTTGAATCTAACGACCTCGTGATTGTTCGGCCTGCATGAATATCGGGTCTGGCAATATGGGTGGCCCGGCGAGCAGATCAGTTCCAGAAGGAATGCACAGAATCTTCTTGCAATAGTTAGTCGGTTTTCTTCACGTCTGAGACCTGAGTAATGTAACAACGTACGTGGTTGGCCGCATGGATGCTCTGGATTGAAATTTTTTCGAGTTTCGGAGTAATAGTTATGTTGATGATTTTTCTGCTGGAAAGAGTGTTCAGTTTGACTTCAACGGCTATGCCCGGAGTGTCCGAATATGAATAAGCAAGACGGCATTTTACAGGCGTTTGGGATGATGCTCGGATTACCCGGACTCATGTTTGATACTTCACGTGTTTGTCAGCTGCGCGTGGAGGGTCTCAGATTGGCGCTTTATGATAATCGCGCCAGAAAGAGTATGACGCTTCTGTGTGAACTCTCGGACCCGTCGAAAAACCGTGCGCAAATCGAAGACTGGCACAAGTTTCTTCTCGAATACCAGTTTAAGTACTTGCATGAAAACACAGCTGTTATCGGGTTCAGCGCTGCGTCAGAAGCCCTGGTTGCGATGAAGCACATCGCTAACGACGAACTGTCGCTGTCACTGCTCGGTAGTAACCTGAATGCATTGATTGAATGGGTGCTGGAATGTTTTCACCAGTTTTCCTCGAGATCGCAGCAGGTGCCCGTCAGCTTGCCATCCGTCGCGCAGACGTCTTTCAACTGCCTGAGCAGAGGTCACTATGCCTAGTATCAGCCCGACCAATGTCCCCAATAACCTGCCAGTTTTCGCCGAAGGGCAGGCATCACGCAGTGGGGAAAGCAGCGGTATAGAACGCCGTGTCACCGCCGGTGATGTCAATGGCTCGTTAAGCGCATCATTGCCCGGTTCATCGGGTAAAGGCTCCGGAATTCACGAGGATGTCGCGGCGCGACAAATTGTGAAGGCGTTTCGGGGGTTTATCAGTGGCAAATGCCGTGAGCGAATGATTCACAACGGAGCGATCTGGAAGGCCACGGCGGCGGGTACGGAGAAGAGTCACATTGATGACCTCTCCAGAAGCAACCTTCATACGTTGCGTAAAGAGCTCGGTGGGTTGTCCGCACAAGAGAGTAGTTTTCTGCAGAATTTCTTCAAAGTGCCGCTGTATGCGACACATAGTACAGCCGCGCCGGTTAAGCGCGACGATGACAGCGTTGCATTGTTTTCGCGGCAGAAACTTATTGATCGTCATATTATTTTTAATACTGAAAACTCACCTCAGGAAGATATAAAACTGTTGGGCAATGATGATTTTGTGTTCTTTGCCTTGGAGGCAGGCAGTGAGCCGAAGAAACCTAGTAGTCGGTTTGGCGGCACGACGTACCGATTTGATTTTGACGCGACTGCCTTCAAGGAGTCCGCGTGGTTAAGCCTGGTTGAAATGCGTTTTGCGAAGACGCCTAATTTGGATCGGCATATTGACGGCCTGAACAGTACTGAATACGCGAATCTTTCAAAGCGCACACTTCAACCGTTTGAAACGGTTTTTTCCGGGGGCGATATGAAGGCCGGTATTGGATTATCGCTTATCCGGGATTTGCGTAAGCTTTCACCGACGACCAATCATCGTCTACTGAGCTGCACGGGTGAGGTGGAAATCAATAAGCTGATTAACGGCCTCTATCGTCCAGAAATAAAAGTCGCCAGGCACTTTTTCTCGAATAACTATATGGAGGCCGCCGTGAGGAAGGATGACAAGGCATAACGCCTATCCTTAACGCCATGCGGGGCGCCGTGTCGGGATGCATGCACCCTGGCTCGATTGATACGTGCGGGTTGCGGTGTTACAGCAAAGCGCTGTCCACAATCCGATTACGCCCCGTATGCTTGGCTTCGTACAACGCCTGGTCCGCGCTCAACAGCAGTGCTTCTAACGACACACGGCTGCGCTTGGTCCAGGTGCTCATGCCGATGCTCACGGTGACCGATTGTTCGTCTCCCGCCCTCCTTGGCAAATACTCGACGCCACTGCGGATATGCTCGGCAATCACCCAGGCGCCCTTGGCGTCGGTGTGCGGCAGTACTACCGCAAACTCCTCCCCGCCGTAACGCGCCGCCAAGTCGGCCGGCCGGCGAATATTGCTACCGATCACCTGGGCCACGTTTCGCAGAGCCTCATCGCCACCATGATGCCCATGGCGGTCGTTAAACGCCTTGAAGTGGTCGACGTCGATCATCAGCACCGTCAGCGGTTCGGTCGAGCGTTGTGCTCGGTCCCATTCCAGGCGCAGGCGCTCGTCCAGGGTGCGGCGGTTGGCCAGACCGGTAAGGGCATCGGTCCCTGCCAGTTCTGACAGCACCTGCTCGACCCCGTGGCGCCGTCGCAGCTCCTTGCACAGCGCCCAGGTCAGCCATAACAGGCCAATGCATAACACCCCCGTTGCGAGGCTGACCAACCACGCTGCGCGTCGCCAGGGCGCGAATACTTCATCGCTGGCCAGGGCCACCGCGACGATCAACGGCAAATTGCCCACGCTGGAGAAACTGTAGAGCCGCCCCTGATGATCGACACTGGAGACGCTGCGAAAATTACCGTCCCGCTCGCGTAGCATGCGTGCCACATTGGGCCGCGAACTCAGGTCCTTGTTGATCATATTCACTTCCAGCAAGGGCTCCTGGGCCAGCAGGATACCGTGATGGTTGAGCAGATTGATGGTGCTGCCGGCGCCGATATTCAGGCTGCTGAACAGTTGGTGGAAGTATGAAAGGCGCATGGAGGCGACCGCCACCCCTTGAAAGCCTCCGTGCGCTGAAGAAACCCGGCGGCTGAACGCAATGCGCCATGGGTCTTCGCATTCACAGCGGGCCATGAACGGTCGACTGATATACAACCCGATATCGGAGTTGCCACGGTGGACCTGGAAATAGTCGCGGTCGGCGAAGTTGCCAGTCTTGGGTGTGAGCAGGGAAGAGTCGGCAATCACCTCGCCGCTTGGATCCAGCAGCAGGATGTCGCCCTTGTACGGCGCTGCGTTGGAGCGGTCGAACAGCACCAGGTGCCGGATGCTTGCCGGTAGGCCCTGCAGGTCGTTGCGCGCGGTCGCGGCGATCAGGCCTTCGAGGGCCATGTCATACAGCTCGACGTTGCGTAGCACATCGGCGTCGATCAATTGGGTGATGGTATTGGCGGTGCGCTTGGCGGTCTGCAAGGTGTTGGCGTGTTCACGAATCAACAGAGCGGTGACGATACCCACGATCAGCAATACCGTGAGGGTGCTGCCCAGGATCAACAAGCGCTCCGGGCGGCGGGTAGGGCGGGCAGGGCTTGGGCTCATCGGGCGTACTTCTGCGTTGAGATGCCCTTAGCGTAGTAGCAACTCTGGAATATGGCGCAGAACCAAATGTGGGAGGGGGCTTGCCCCCGATAGCAGAGTGTCAGCAAATGATATGTTGACTGGCCCACCGCTATCGGGGGCAAGCCCCCTCCCACATTGGATCTTAATCGTCAGCACGATCGTGATCAGAACACGTTGATCGGATAGTCCACGATCACCCGATACTCATCCACATCCCGATCCACCGCCGAATAGCCATTGCCACCTCGGTTGGTCGCCCATTGCAGGCGCACCGCCAGGTCTTTGGCCTTGCCGCCTTGCACCACGTACTTCAAGTCGATGTCCCGCTCCCAGTGCCTGGCGTTCTTGCCATCGGCGCTGTACCAGCTGCCGTAGCCGCGGCTGTTCGGGTCAACGCGCGTCAGGTCGGTCTTGCCGCTGATATAGGACACGGCGGACGTCAGGCCCGGCAGGCCGACACCGGCAAAATCGTAGGCGTACTTGAGCTTCCACGAACGCTCGTTGGGGCCGTTGAAGTCCGAATATTGCTGGGAGTTGTCCAGGTACACGCTGTCGCCCTGGGTGATGTAGTCGAACGGCGTGTTGCCGTTGACCCGCTGATACGCGGCGGTGACGCTGTGGTTGCCCACGCCTACGGTGACATGCAGGCTGTAGGTGTTGTTGTCGATATCGCCGAGCAGCGCCTGGCCGGTGTCCTGGGTGTGGTAGTAGTGCAGGCCGGGGGTCAGGCTGACCAGGTCGTTCAGTGCGTAGGTGTATTCAAGGTCGTAGTAGTACTGGTGCCATACGTCCTTGAGTTCGGCGGCGTACAGGTTGCTGGTCAGCCCCGGGATCGCGCTGAACGATACACCGGCCCAGTTCAGGTGCTGGCTGTCGGCGTTGGCCGGCAACGCGCCGTAGCTGGTGCCGATGCGCCGGTGGCCGCTCTGATTGTAGAGCTTGGTAAAGCTGGCCTGGCCGCCTTCGAACATCCAGCCGTCGAGGCTGTGGTTGCTCAGGCTCACACCGCGAAACGTCTGGGGCAGCATGCGCGTCATGCCGCCGGCGATCACCGGGTTGTTGAGGAACAGGTCGCCGGCCTTCAACTCGGTGTCGAACGCACGCATTTTCAGGGTGCCGCCAGCGGTGGAGAACGCACCGGGCGCCTTGCCGTTGCCGCTGCCGTACGGAAGGATGCTGGAGCCGTCCGTGCCGCCACCGCCGTCGAGCTTGAGGCCGAGCATGGCGTTGAGGTCCAGGCCGAAACCGACTGCGCCCTGGGTGTAGCCGGACTCGAAGGTGCCGATAAAGCCCTGGCCCCACTCTTTGCTGTCATCGGTGTGAATGTCGCGGCGGTCGCGGTTCATGTAGTAGTTGCGGGTGTTGATCGTGAGGTGCGAACCCTCGACGAAACCGTCGGCGGGTGCAGTGTCTGCCGCGTGGGCAAGAGGGGTGATCGTTGCTGCGATTGCGAGGAATAACGGGGTGAACGTCAGCGAGTTCTTCACCGGTGGAGCTCCTTTGGTCAAGCATGAACGGCCAGTGTCGTGGGGGTGTGCCCGGCCTTTTTTTACGGCAAAAAAAAGCCGCTGAAGTCAGCGGCTTTAAGACAGATTCCCAGTGTAGAGCCCTGGAAATAAGTCGAGGGAAATTCGGGTGAGTGGTCAGCTGCCTTTGCCGGCGCGCTCATCGATGCGTCAAAGTAACGCAGGTGAGCGCTGCGATACAGAGTGTAACAAGATAATGACTGTTGCCCAAATCGCAACAGTTGCCAGGAGACATGCACATAACCTAACTGTGGGAGGTGTTCTCCAGACTCAGACAGGCAGGGTCATGCCGAAGGTATTGCCGCCACCTTCGCTGCGCACGAACACATCCCCGCCATGCATCAACGCAATCGCCTTGACGATGGCCAGCCCCAGCCCGTGATTCGCGCCGCTGTTGCTGCGTGACGCGTCCACTCGGTAAAACCGTTCGAACAGGCGCGGCAGGTGTTCGTCGGCAATCGCCTCGCCGGGATTGGTCACGCCGATCGTCACCTGTTGCGCCTGCACCTCTATATGCACGTCGATGACCTGCCCCGGCGCGGTGTGTTGCACGGCATTGCTCAGCAGGTTGATCAGTGCGCGTCGCAGGTGGGCCTTTTCGATCTGCACCCGAGCATCGCCGTGCACACGTACGGTTACCTGGGCGTCTTCGAGGATGAAGTCCAGGTAGTCGAGGGTGGTGGCGACTTCATCGGCCAGGGCGCTTTCGATCAGCTTGGTGGCCTTGCTGCCCTGGTCGGCACTGGCGAGGAACAGCATGTCGTTGATGATTGAGCGCAGCCGCTCCAGTTCTTCCAGGTTCGATTGCAGCACCTCGAAATAATGCTCGGCCGAGCGCCCGCGGGTCAGTGCGACCTGGGTCTGGCCGATCAGGTTGGTCAGCGGCGAGCGCAGTTCATGGGCGACGTCGGCGTTGAAGGATTCCAGGCGTGAGTAGGCGAGTTCGACGCGGTCGAGGGTGGCGTTGAACGAGTTGACGAACTGGCTCAGTTCCGGCGGCAGCGGTGACAGTTGCAGGCGCCCGGAGAGCTTGGGCGGTGCGAGTTTGCGGGCTTCGGCCGAGAGCTTTTGCAGGGGTTTGAGGCCGATGCGCGACACCCAGAAACCCAGCAACGAGGCCATGACCACGCCGACCAGCGCCAGGCTGACCAGCGCCACCAGCAGATGGTGCTGGGTGGCGCGGAAATTCTCGGTGTCGATGGCGATCATGAAACGCAGCGGCGGGCGTTGCTCCTTGGCGGCAAACTGGCTGACCAGCACCTTGAACGGGTAATCGTGGCCGGGCAGGCGCAGGTCGCGTTTCCCGGTCGGGCCCTGGGCAAACGCACGAATCTGCGCATCGGGCTCGCCGTATTCGTAACCCGGGTCGCTGCTGACCACCCAGAAGCGGATGCGCTTGTCTTCTTCGCCCAGCAGCTTGAGCTTGGCCTTTATCTTGACCCAATGCTCCGGCGTACCGAAGCGGTTCACCGAGGATTCCAGCACGCTGTAGCGCGCATCCAGCTCGGCCCCCGGCAACAACCCCAGGCCGCGGTCCACTTGCTGGTAGAGCGCGCCGCCGATCAGCACGAAGATCAGCAGCGCCACCAGGGTGAACATGCCGCTCAGGCGCAGGGCGATGGAGTTAGCCGGCACTGCGGTTCTCCAGCACGTAGCCCATGCCACGGATGGTGTGCAGCAGCTTGTGCTCGAAGGGCCCGTCGAGTTTGGCGCGAAGGCGCTTGATCGCCACCTCGACGACATTGGCGTCGCTGTCGAAATTGATGTCCCAGACCATCTCGGCAATCGCGGTCTTGGACAGGATTTCGCCCTGGCGCCGCGCCAATACGCTGAGCAACGAGAACTCCTTGGCGGTCAGGTCCAGGCGCACGCCGTTGCGGCTGGCCTTGCGGCTGATCAGGTCGATCCACAGGTCGGCCACCGTCACCTGCACCGGCTCATGCCCGCCGCTGCGCCGGGTCAGTGCTTGCAGGCGCGCCACCAGTTCCAGGAAGGAAAACGGCTTGCCCAGGTAGTCGTCGGCGCCTTCGCGCAGGCCACGGATGCGATCTTCCACGCGCTCGCGGGCAGTGAGCATGATCACCGGGGTCTGTTTGCGCGCACGCAAGGCGCGCAACACGCCAAAGCCGTCGAGCGCCGGCAGCATCACGTCCAGCACGATCACCGCGTAATCGTTCTCCAGTGCCAGGTGCAAACCCTCGACGCCTTCGCGCGCTACGTCGACGGTGTAGCCTTGCTCCGTCAGGCCGCGGTGCAGGTAGTCCGCAGTTTTTTCTTCATCTTCGATAATCAGGACGCGCATCAGCCTTTTGTTCCAGGGCGGGGCCTTGGCCTCAGTGTGTGGTCGCCAGCGCGAGCGCCGGTTTGGGCCTGTGGAAAAAACGTTCAAGGTACAAGTATATGACTGGCGTGGTGAACAGCGTCAGCGCCTGGCTCACCAGCAAGCCACCGACCACCGCGATGCCCAGCGGTTGGCGCAGCTCCGCGCCGGGGCCGGAACCGAGCATCAACGGCACCGCGCCAAGCAAGGCGGCGAGGGTGGTCATGATGATCGGCCGGAACCGCGTGACACAGGCTTCGTAGATCGCCTCCTCAGGCGGCAGGCCGCGCACGCGCTGGGCCTCCAGGGCGAAGTCGATCATCAGGATGCCGTTTTTCTTGACGATGCCGATCAGCAGCACCAGGCCGATCAAGGCCATGATCGAGAAGTCCTGGCCCAGCAGCCACAGCATGATCAACGCGCCCAGGCCCGCCGAGGGCAGGGTGGAAATGATCGTCAGCGGGTGCACGAAACTCTCGTACAGTACGCCCAGGATAATGTAGACCGCCACCAGTGCCGCGAGGATCAACCATGGCTGGCTGGCCAATGAACTCTGGAACGCCTGGGCCGCGCCCTGGAAATTGCCGATGATCGCAGCGGGCATGCCAATGTCGTTCTTGGCCTGGTTGAGCATGATCACCGCATCGCCCAGCGCCACCCCGGGCGCCAGGTTGAACGACAGGTTGGCGGCGGGGAACATGCCGTCATGGCTGATGGACAGCGGCCCCACCGTAGGCGGGTCGACCCTGGCCAGCGCCGACAGTGGCACCATCTCGTTGGTCAGCGGCGAGCGCAGGTAAAAATAGTTCAGGCTCTCGGCCTTGCCGCGCTGCTGGCGGTCCAGCTCCAGCACCACCTGGTACTGGTTGATTTCGGTCTGGTACTCGTTGATCTGGCGCTGGCCGAAGGCATCGTACAGCGCCTGATCGACATCGGTGGCGCTCAGGCCGAAACGCGCGGCGGCCTGGCGGTCGATCGTGATGTGGGTGATGCTGCCGCCCAGTTGCAGGTCGTTGGACAGGTCACGAAACGCCGGGTTGGTGCGCAGTTTTTCGGTGAGTCGCTGGGTCCAGGTGTTCAGTGTCGGACCGTCGTTGCTCTTGAGCACGTACTGGTACTGGGCGCGGCTGGGACCGGAGCTCAAGTTGATGTCCTGGCCGGCGCGCAGGTACAGGACGATGCCCGGCACCTTCGCCAGCTGCGGGCGGATGCGGTCGATGAACTGACTGGCGGACACGTCGCGGTCGGCGCGGTCTTTCAAGGCAATCCAGAAGCGGCCGTTGGCGATGGTCTGGTTGCTGCCGGTCACCCCCACCGAGTGGGAGAAGGCCTGCACCGCCGGGTCGGCCTTGACGATCTCGGCCAGGGCCTTGTGCTTGGCGACCATGTCCGGGTACGACACATCGGCCGCCGCCTCGCTGGTGCCGAGCACAAAACCGGTGTCCTGCACCGGGAAGAATCCCTTGGGGATAAACACGTAGCCGACCACGGCGAGGGCCAGGGTTACCACGAAGATCATCGCCATGCTGCGTTGGTGGGCCAGGGCGCGGCGCAGGTTGCGCGCATAGCCGGCCAGCAGACGCTCGCTGAACGTGGGTTTGGCATGGGCAGGATGGGTCGGCGCACGCATGAACAGCGCCGCGAGGGTGGGCGCCAGGGTCAGCGAGACCACCACCGAAATCAGGATGGTCGAGGTGGCTGTCAGCGCAAACTCCTTGAACAGCCGCCCGACCACGCCGCCCATGAACAGCAGCGGAATGAATGCCGCCACCAGCGAGAAGCTGATGGACACCACGGTAAAGCCGATCTCGCCCGAGCCTTTGATCGCGGCCTCGCGCTTGTCCAGCCCGGCCTCCAGATGCCGGTGGATGTTTTCCACCACCACAATCGCATCGTCCACCACAAAGCCCACGGCAATCACGATGGCGACCAGGGTCAGGTTGTTCAAGCTGAAGCCCATCACATACATCAGCGCGAAACTGGCCACCAGCGAAACACCGAGCACGGCCGACACAATCAACGTCGCCGACAGTTGGCGCAGGAACAGCGCCATCACCGCCACCACCAGCAGGATGGCGATCAGCAGGGTCATTTCCACTTCATGCAGGGAGGCGCGGATGGTCTTGGTGCGGTCGGTCAATACGCTGACCTGCACCGAGGCCGGCAGCATGGCTTCCAGGCGTGGCAGTGCTTGCTGGATGCGGTCGACCGTGTCGACGATATTCGCGCCCGGCTGGCGCGAAATCACCAGGTTGACCCCCGGTGTATCGCCGGACCAGGCTTGCACGTAGGCGTTTTCCGAACCGTTGATGACCCTGGCGATATCACGCAACTGCACCGGCGCGCCATTCTTGTAGGACACAATCAACTGGGCGTATTCGTCAGGGTGAAACAGTTGATCGTTGGTCGACAGGGTCGACACACTGTCGGCGCCGTAGATCGCGCCCTTGGCCAGGTTCAGGCTCGACTGCTGGATGGCCAGGCGAATGTCCGCGAGTGTCAGGCCGACCGCCGCGAGTTTGTCGGGGGAGGCCTGCACGCGAATCGCCGGGCGTTGCTGGCCGGTGATGTTGATCTGGCCGACACCGTCGATCTGGCTGATCTGGCGCGCCAGCAGGGTTTCCACGTAGTCGCTCAGTTCGGTGCCGGGCATGCTGGCGGAGCTGACGCTGAGGATCAGCACCGGGCTGTCGGCCGGGTTGACCTTCTTCCAGGTCGGCAGGCTCGGCATATCGCCGGGCAGCTTGCCGGAAGCGGTATTGATCGCGGCCTGGACTTCCTGGGCGGCGGTGTCGATGCTTTTGTCCAGGGTGAATTGCAGGGTCAACAGGCTTGAGCCCAAGGCGCTGCTGGACGTCATCTGGGTCATGCCGGGGATGGCGCTGAATTGCACCTCAAGCGGCGTCGCCACCGATGAGGCCATGGTGTCCGGGCTGGCGCCGGGTAGCTGGGCGGTGACCTGGATCGTCGGAAACTCCGCTTCCGGCAGTGGCGCAACGGCCAGGCGCGGGAAGGCAATGATGCCCAGCAGCACCAGGGCAAACGTCAGCAGCAGGGTGGCGACCGGATGATCAACGCACCAGGCCGAGGGCGAGCGACTGCCACTCATGGCTGCACCTTGGCATCGGCGGTCTGGATGATTGGCGGCGGCTCCTTGAGCACCTCCACCCGGGCGCCGGCCTTGAGCCGCGACTGGCCGTCGCTGACCAGCACATCCCCGGCCCGCACGCCCTCGATGATATTCACCTCGCTGTTCTGGTAGCGGACCTGCACCGGCACCACTTCGACGTGGTCAGCGTTGAGCCGGTACACGAAATGCGAATCCAGGCCACGCTGCACCACAGTCGGCGGCACCACCAGGGCGTTTCTGTCGAGCGCGGTCTGGATCTTGATGGTCACCAGTTGTCCCGGCCACAGCTTGTGCGCGCTGTTCGCGAACTCGGCCTTGGCGCGCAGGGTGCCGGTGCTGGAACTGATCTGGTTGTCGATCACGCTCAAGTGGCCTTCGCCGAGCAAGTCGCCGGTGTGGCCATCGGTGTCGGCGCCCAGGTAGGCATTCACGCTGGCTCTCTGGGGCGCGGCGATCAGGCCTTGCAGGCTCGGCAGCATCTGCTGTGGCAGGGAAAACTCGACAGCAATCGGGGCGATCTGGGTGACCGAGAACAACCCCTGGGTATCGCTCATGCGCAGGAAGTTTCCTTCATCCACCGTGCGAATGCCCACGCGGCCACTGACGGGGGAGCGAATCTGCGTGTAGGAAAGCTGTACTTGAGCCGCATCAATCGCTGCCTGGTTCCCCTGCGCGCTGGCCTTGAGCTGATTGACCAGTGCTTGTTGCTGGTCGTAGGTCTGCTTCGACACGCCGTCGTCGATACTCAGGGCCTTGTAGCGCTTGAGGTTGACCAGCGCCACTTGCAGCTGCGCCTGGCTCTCCCCCAGTTGTGCCTTGGCCTGGTCGAGGCTGGCGCGGATCGAGCGGTCATCGAGGGTTGCCAGCAAGTCGCCGGCCTTCACCGGCTGGCCTTCCTTGACCAGCAACCGAGTGAGAATGCCGTCGATCTGCGGGCGGATCACCACGCTGTGCAACGACAATACCGAGCCGATGCCGCTGACGAACCGGGGTACATCCTGTTGCGCCACGCTCACCACGCGTACTGGAATCGCACTGGGTGCCGCCAGCCTGGCCTTGGCGGGCCGAGTCATCGTCCAGGCTGTCACTGCCAGAACCAGAAGGGCGCCCACCAGCAGGGCCGTGTTTCGTTTTAGGTGCATAGGATGAACGCCGCAGGTGCAGTTGCAAGATTCAAGCTGCAAGCTGCAAGTTTGTGTCAATGGCTTATAACTCGGTAAACCGGTCAGCACGGTGACTGCAAACTGACAGCCGTGACAGCTGAGCTATTTGACTTGCGGCTTGAAGCTTACCGCTGACAGCTCCAGCCCCGTATACTCACGCCTTTACACACATTGCTGCGCCGGAGCCCTTATGACTTCCCCGATCCAACCCCCCGTTGAAGCGGTCGACGCCGACGGCGTTGAAAAAGCCGAAATCCCGGCGTTCAAGTTTCCCTTCAAGCCGGGAGAACTGGCCGGGGCCAGGCCGGCCGGCCAGCCTTGGTACAAAGGTGGCGCCAGGAACGGCCATACCAAGACCCCTGGTATGGCGCCGCCGGGCACACGCCGTTCGATGGGTAAACGTTGAGAGTAATACCGGTGCACGCCGTATAGGCATTTGCCTACAACTCGCGTCGATATTTCTGCTTGTAGGTCCGCGACCGTTTCTTGAAAGCTTGCCCAGCATCGCCATGCCCTGATCAGCTGTCGGGATATGGCGATGCCGCCCTCTCTGGAAAAGGACGTTTCCCGTGGCCCTGATACACCTTTGTGTGGCGCTCGCCCTCCTGCTGTCGGTGGAGGCCGTGGTCGCCGTCGAGCCGCCGCGACGCGAAATCCGCTTCGCTGTCGCTGCGCATTTCCCTCCCTTTCAAAGCCGAAACCCGCAAGGGCAATTGGTGGGGCTCAATATCGAATTGGGTAACGCCTTGTGCGTGCAGCTCAACGTGCATTGCACCTGGGTCGACCAGGTCGTCATGGAAAATTTTCCCGCCCTCGACGCCAGGCAATTTGACGCGATCATGGGGATGGCGCCGACCTTGGTCCGACAGCAATGGGTCAATTTCAGCGATGACCTTTACCCGATCACCACCCGCCTGGTGGCACGCAAGGATTCAGGCTTGAGACCGGACAGGCAGTCACTCAAGGGCAAGCGCGTCGGGGTTCGGTTAAGAAGCAACCGTGAAGCCTTTGCCCTGTCCCGCTGGGCGCCTTCGGGCGTGTACATCAAGAGTTTCTGGCTCAATGACCAACTGGTGGGCAGCCTCCTCGCGGGCGAGATCGATGCAACCCTGCAAGGCACCGTGGAAATCCGCGAAGCGTTGCTCGACAAGCCCGAAGGTATGGATTTCGCTTTCATGGGCCCCCCGGTGTCGTCCGAGCTGTTGGGCAGCAGTGTCGCGATTGCGTTGCGCAAGACCGATACCGTCTTGCGTACCGAACTCAACCGCGCCCTGGAGCAACTCAAGCAAAACGGCGAATACCAGCGGATTCTCCAGCCCTACCGCCTCGACACAGCGCCCATTGATCCATCAACACTCAGGCCGCCCGCAACGGGATAAACGCGTAATTGGCCGGCACCTCGGTGGCAATCTGCGCCCCGGCGTCCAGCAGTTGTTCGGCAATGTCCATGGCGGACACATGAAACACCCACTGATTGGCCGTCACCGGCTGGGCAGTCGCCGTGTCAATGGCCTGGGCGAACGCCTGCATATCCGGGAGATACGCCGTGAACCCGTCGCCCTTGAGCGCCGTGGTACGAATCCCCAGTAGGGCGCACACGGACTCCTTGGTTTGCACATCATCACGGTCGGCCTGGCGTGAACGGCGGATCAGTTCCGCCAGTTCAGCGTCCATCAACTCACCGCCAACGATCAACGCCGGCCCCTGTTCCCAGGACTCCGGTGGGCAATCCTTGGCGCTCGGGTTCAACGGGATATGCGGATTGATCTCCATCGGATAGATCCGGCACACCAGCGGGCGTCGTTCGTAAATGCCGCAGCGATTGTCTTCGTCAAGATTCCGACAGCGCCCGGCGTTGTACGCGGCGAAGGTGATTGCCACAAAGGCCTCGGTATTGCCGCTGGGGACCACCACTGAACGGCGCTCGGCATGTTCACGCTGCTGCTGGGGCAACCCCAGGCCGCTGGCGAGAAAACCTTCGACCAGCACGATCACGTTGCCGCCGTCCGCCGCCCAGTGACGGGCTTCTTCGAGGGTCAGGGGCACGTGGTGATCGGAGCAGCATTTGCCGCAACCTACGCAGGAAAAGTGAGTGTTCATGGCGGATCTGTCACCAGGCAAGGTCAGAAGGCAAGCGTGAGCGGTGACGGGTTTTGACCTCTGTCCACCGCTTGGCCTATCTGGAAGCAAGTTATGCGCCAGTGAGCGTCAGTCCTCGGTCACCACGTCGCGCAGCACGAAGCCCATGCCTGCGCTTTCATACAATTGCCGCGCGCGCAGATTACGCTCCAGCACCTTGAGATCCACATAAGGTTCGCCACGTTGCTTGAACACGTGGAAGGCATGCAGCAACAACGCCCGGCCCAGCCCCTGGCCTTGCGCGCAGGGGTGTACCGAGAGGTTCCTGATAAAGGCACTGGTCCAACAGACCGCCACGCCGAGAATGCCATCAGCATTGCTGGCCACCAGGCACAGGCGCGGGTCGAATTCGGCATCGGTAACGAATTGCCGGCGCCACTGTTCAAGGCTTACCACACGGCCACCGCCCTGATCCTGAGTCATGCGCACTACCGCGTGAATGGCCGGGGCCAATTCATCGCGGTAGTGATCCAGTTGCGTACCGGCCGGCCACTGCGGGGCAGGCAGGCTTGCGCTCAGGTCGCGCCGCAGCAGCTGGAAATATTCAGCCAAGGCTTACAATCCTTTTTGCGCCACGGTTTGCGCAGCGACTACCAGGCACTTGGTCAGCTCAGGGGAGGAAAACTTGGTCAGCACCGCATCGGCACCGGCCAGGCGCGCTTTCTCACTGTTCATCGCACTGTCCAGGGAGGTGTGCAGCAATATGTAGAGCTGCTGGAAGTCCGGGGTTTCGCGCAAGGTGCGGGTGAGGGCATACCCGTCCATCTCGGACATTTCGATGTCCGAGACCACCACATTGATCTGCTCGCCGGTGCCTTGCAGCTCCAGCAATACATCGATGGCTTCCTTGGCGCTGCGTGCGGTGTGACAGGTCAGGCCGAGGTTGCGCAAGGTGTGCACCGATTGCTGCAGCGCCACTTGGCTGTCGTCGACCACCAGAATGCGCGCGTTGCCGAGGACTTCGGCTTCCTCCATGGTCAGGTCGGTCGGCGCGGCTTCGATCGGCGCCGGGGCGATGCCATGGATGACTTTTTCGATATCCAGCACTTGCACCAGGCCACCTTCCACCTGGGTCACCCCGGTAATGAACGCGCGATTGCCGCCGGAGCCATAGGGCGGCGGACGGATATCGGTGGTCAGGCAATGCACGATCTTGCTCACCGCCTGCACATGCAAACCCTGCTTGGAACGGCTGACATCGGTGACGATCAGGCAGCCGCCGTTCGGGTCCAGCAACGGCATCTCGCCCAGGGCGCGGCTCAGGTCGATCACGGCCAACGAGTTACCGCGCAACGTGGCAATGCCTTTGACGTGGGGGTGCGACTCCGGCAGTTTGGTCAGCGGAGGGCAGGGGATGATTTCGCTGACTTTCAGCAGGTTGATCGCCATCAGCTTGCCGCTGCGCAAGGTAAAGAGCAGAAGCGAGAGTGAGTCTGCGCGGGCTTTGGTGGTGGACATAAAAACCTTCTGTGGATCAGGGAAGACGATCTTCTATGGCAGGTTATCGACTTGGGGGGCCTGGGCTTTAACCTGATTTTGTGTCGAGTCCCAATGTGGGAGGGGGCTTGCCCCCGATGGCGGTGGGTCAGTCAAAGATGGGCTGACTGACACTCCCTCATCGGCGGCAAGCCCCCTCCCACCTTGGATCGCTGTCAGCCTTTCCATACTTGCGGGTTCACCAGGTCCTGCGGGCGCTGGCCGAGCAGGGCACTGCGCAGGTTGTCCAGCGCGCGGTTGGCCATGGCTTCGCGGGTTTCACCGGTCGCCGAACCGATGTGCGGCAGGGTCACCGCATTGCTCAGTTGGAACAGTGGCGACTCGGCCAGCGGTTCCTTCTCATACACATCCAGCCCGGCGCCACGAATGCGCTGGGTTTGCAGGGCTTCGATCAGTGCCGGCTCGTCCACCACCGGGCCACGGGAGATGTTGATCAGGATGGCACCAGGCTTCATCAGCGCCAGCTCCCGGCGGCTGATCAGGTGACGGGTCTTGTCGCTCAAGGGCACCACCAGGCAGACGAAATCCGCCTCGGCCAGCAACTGATCGAGGCTGCGAAACTGTGCGCCCAGTTCCTGTTCCAGTGCGCTCTTGCGGCTGTTGCCGCTGTACAGGATCGGCATATTGAAGCCCAGGCGCCCACGCCGGGCCACGGCCGCGCCGATATTGCCCATGCCGACGATGCCCAGGGTCTTGCCGTGCACATCGCAGCCGAACAATGGTGCACCAACGCTGGCTTTCCACTGGCCGGCCTTGGTCCAGGCATCCAGTTCGGCCACGCGGCGCGCGCTGCTCATCAACAGGGCGAAGGCCAGGTCGGCGGTGCTTTCGGTGAGCACGTCAGGGGTATTGGTGAGCATGATCCCGCGCTCATTGAAGTACCCGACATCGTAGTTGTCGTAGCCCACCGACACACTGGACACCACCTCCAGGTGGCGCGCGCCTTCAAGCTGTTCGCGGCCCAGCTTGCGGCCCACACCGATCAACCCATGGGCATGGGGCAGGGCTTCGTTGAATTGCGCGTTGATGTCCCCCAGCTTGGGATTGGGCGCGATCACCTCGAAATCCTGTTGCAGGCGCTCGATCATGTGCGGCGTGACACGGCTGAAGGCGAGGACAGTCTTTTTCATGGCAGGCGGGCTCATCGACGACGAAAGAATGCCAGGCACGCTAACATTCCCGCCGTTGATTGTCAGGACACCGCAGTTCTAAAGTGGGCAGGTTCTTAGTGTGGGAGGGGGCTTGCCCCCGATTGCGGTGTGTCAGTCAAAGATGCTCAAACTGACCCACCGCTATCGGGGGCAAGCCCCCTCCCACAGTTGATCCGTGTTGTCAGACAGGAATCAATTCGCCATCCGCACGCCACCCAAACCACCGCTCAACTCATACGCCACCAGCTCCGCCTGGTGCGCGGCGAGGATTTCCGGCAACGAACCGCGCAGGTATTCCACCCAGGTCTTGATCTTCGCATCCAGGTATTGGCGCGACGGGTAGATGGCGTACAGGTTCAACTCCTGGGAGCGGTAGGTCGGCATCACGCGCACCAGTGTGCCGTTGCGCAGCCCTTCGATGGCGGCGTACACCGGCAGCAGGCCGACGCCCATGCCGCTGGTGATGGCGGTTTTCATCGCATCGGCCGAATTCACCAGGAACGGCGAGCTGTTGATCGCCACGCTTTCCTGGCCTTCAGGGCCGTTGAAGGTCCATTTGTCCAACTGGATCACCGGACTGACCAGGCGCAGGCAGGCATGGTTGAGCAAGTCCTGGGGCCGCTGTGCGCAGCCCTTGGCTTTGACGTACTCCGGCGAGGCGCAGGCGATGCTGTAGGTGATGCCCAGGCGTTGCGAGACGAAACCCGAATCCGGCAGTTCGCTGGCCAGTACGATGGACACGTCGTAGCCCTCATCGAGCAAGTCCGGCACGCGGTTGGCCAGGGTCAGGTCGAAGGTCACATCGGGGTGGGTGCGGCGGTAGCGAGCGATGGCGTCGATCACGAAATGCTGGCCGATACCGGTCATGGTGTGCACTTTCAGTTGCCCGGCGGGCCGCGCGTGGGCGTCGCTGGCCTCTGCTTCGGCTTCCTCGACGTAGGCGAGGATCTGCTCACAGCGCAGCAGATAGCGCTTGCCTGCCTCGGTCAGCGCAATGCGGCGGGTGGTGCGGTTGAGCAAGCGGGTTTGCAGGTGGGCCTCAAGGTTTGAGACCGCGCGCGAAACGTTGGCGGTGGTGGTGTCCAGTTGCGCGGCGGCGGCGGTAAAGCTGCCGGCCTCTGCAACGCAACTGAACGCGCGCATGTTTTGCAAGGTGTCCATGGGGTGTTCTCAAGGGAGATGGCAAATTGTGACATGAAGTTGCGCACAGGTGTGTATCCGCTCGGCCTGGCGCGTCAGGACAGGGTCCAGGCTTCACTGACTTTCGCCTCATAGTGCGGCAGGTAGGCCACCAGCACATGATTGAATGCCGCCAGCGCCTGGCTGCGGTTTTCAGCAGTGGGGGCCGCAGTAGCGGTGTGCGCCTGCCGGGTCAGTGTTTCAACCGCCGAAGCGAGCGCCGCAGTGATGCGCTTGAGCGCGTCGAGTTCGCTAGTCAGCACCGTGCCAGGGTGTTGTTCGCCGATCCTGTCGAGCAGTGCTTGAACATCATCGGCATGCTGGTGCAGGTACGCGTCCCAGGCGTGTGATTGTTCGCACGATTGCAGGCAGTTTCGGGCGATTGGCAACAGATGGTCCAGGGACTGGTTGCCCACGTGCTCCGTGCGCAAGGTCTGCCGGGTGCGCAAGGACTGCAGGTCAAGGCCGCTGTGCTGCTTGACCGGAGGCGGCAGCGTCAGGTCACGCGCTTTGCTCACCGTATGACGGGTGAGCAGCACCACCGGCTCCCCGTGCTTGATTTTAACCAGCACCTGAGTGTGCGACGGTTTGGCGGGGTCGAGCAGCGACTCGCTGATCGAGCGGATCAGGTGGTCCCACTCGAAGGTCTGCTCGCCAATCGCCGACAGCGCCTGGCGCAGGCTTTTCTTCAGCGCATCGGCAGATTTGATCGGGGCAATGTCGATCGTCAGGTAATCACCGCTCAGATGCGGGTCATCCCGTTTGCGATGGCTGATCTCAATCGTCACCCCTTTGCCGCTCCCAGCCTGTGACGACGCCGTGATGCCGGACGAGCCGCTCAGCGTCCGGGATGGGGCTGTGAGCGTGTACACCTTCAACGAATCGGGTCGAAGCAATGCGCGATGTTGATCGATCAGGGCGCGTATGGCGCTGTCCTGCTCGGGATCGATACGCGAGTTGGCCTTGAGCCGTACATAGCGTTCCAGCAGCGAGCAGGCGTGTCGGTGGTCTGTGCTCAGGCAGCGGTTCAGTTCGCAAGCCGGCAGGCACGCGCTGGCCCGCAGGGTGAACCGCCGGCTGCTGTCGGCCACGTGGGTTTTCATCGCAGTGAGCAGTGTCACTGCATCGTCGTCCCGGCGTTTGGAATCGGCCATTTGTTGCCGCGCCAGTGTCGGCGCCATGTCGTGAAGACCGAGGATATCCAGCTCTTTGCTCAGGCGGGTGCATTGCAGAGTCAGCGTCAGGGTGGAATTCACGTTCAATAGGCTGAAAAAATCCATCGCGACCTGGCTGTGTACATTCAGCGCGACGCCTTTTTCGCTGATGACCGGCGCGCAGGCGTGGTGCAACACGGGTAATTCCACTCCGGCCAGGCCTGCACGGTCCAGTGCCTGCCGAACGTAGGGCTGACTCAGCGCCGAATAGGCCCGGTGTCGATGCAGGTGGCGACGGTCGCTCACCAGCTCGCGCAGTTGCCCGATCGTGCCTGCGATGCTTTCGCTCAGCGACGTGCGTATCGAGCCGCTGCGGCTGTCGGCGTAATGCTCCAGGCTGGCGTACGTGCGGGACATCACATGTCCCAGGCTGAGTTGCTGCTGAGACTGACCTTCACTCAGATCCGTCAGCGTGGACTTGAGCTTGCCTTGCAGGGCGATCACACGAGTGCTTTGCACCCGTTGGTCCGGGCCGGTGTGCAGGTGCGAGTCGATGGCCAGATGCGGCCCTGCACTGAGCTGGCGCGTTGACCCCAACGGGTAGTCAATGCCGAGATGACGATGGTTGCTGCGCCCCCCACCCTCGCGAACGTAGGCCAGTGAAGTCAGTAACCGTTGCGTCAGGCGTTGATGCCGGCCGTCGCTGATCACTGCGCGAAACTGCCATTTCAGGGCGCGGCACAGTGTGTAGTCCGCCTCGACATCCGGGTGTCGGCGGGTGCGATGTTGCTTGAGCAGGTGTTCGGCCTTTTTGAAGAAGGCGTAGAAGTCCGGTAGCTCATCGGCCGACAGTTCCAACCGCTGTTGGCTGTCGCACAGGCGGTGGTGCAGCGCCTCGATGGCGAGCCGTTGGCGTTGATCGCCGCCAAGCGGCTCCAGCTTTTCCAGTATGTAGTCGGCGATCCAGCGCACATCTCTTTGCAGAGGGAGCGTGCCGGGGCTCAAAGGCCAAGGCTTCATGTGCAGCTGCCGTTGCAGCACTGCGGTGGTGTCATACAGGGGCGGATGAGTCGACTCTGGGCTGGAGACGCGAAGCATCGGGTGTTCCTGAGACGGGGAGGGCTCACGATTGTGAAGGCTGGTGAGGCAGGGCGATGTAGGAAGAGTTCCGGGGACTCTGGAAAACTGTCTGAAGCGTGCGCGCCCCGCCTGGATTATCGTCGGAACGGTAATAAAGATTCACAGGAATGCCCGCTTATCGTTCCCGGTCGTGCCCCCTAGAATTGCGCCACTTTCCCCGCGTCAACCACCTCAGGAATTCGCAAGCCGTGCCGCGTCGCATCAGCAGAGAGCTGAAGACTCTCAGTGTTTGGGCCCTTACGCTCGCCATCAGCGGCTGCATCGGCACCGGTAGAATCGGCCCCCAGGGCCAGTCGTTGAACGTCAACCAACTGGCCACCGACGAAGCGATCCAGAGCGCCGCCAGCGATGCCCATTGGCCCAGCGTCCAATGGTGGCAGGCCTACGGCGATCATCAACTGGACCGTTGGGTCGACCTCGCCACCCAAGGCAGCCCCAGTCTGGCCATGGCCGCCGCACGGGTGCGTGAAGCGCGGGCGATGGCCGGGGAGGTCGAGTCGGCAGAGTCCCTGCAGATCAACAGCAACACCACCCTCAAGCGCCACAACTGGCCGAAGGATCAGTTCTATGGCCCCGGCGAGTTGAGCGGTGCGAACACGTGGGACAACAATGCGTCCCTGGGTTTGAGTTACGCCCTCGACCTGTGGGGGCGCGAGCGCAATGCCACCGAGCGTGCCGTCGACCTGGCCCACATGAGCGTCGCCCAGGCGCGCCAGGCCCAGCTCGAGCTGCAGAACAACGTGGTGCGCGCTTATATCCAGCTGTCCTTGCATTACGCCGAGCGCGATATCGCCGCGGCCACCCTGGCCCAGCAAGAGCAGATCCTGGACCTGGCCAACAAGCGCCTGAGCGCCGGGATCGGCACACAGCTGGACGTCAGCCAGGCCCAAACCCCGTTGCCGGAAACCCACCGGCAACTGGACGCGCTGGATGAGCAAATCGCCCTGAGCCGCAACCAACTGGCGGCGTTGGCCGGCAAAGGTCCGGGGGCAGGCGCGCAATTGCAGCGCCCGAGCCTGTCGCTTGGCGCTGCGTTGAGGTTGCCCTCGACCTTGCCCGCGCAGTTGCTCGGCCAGCGCCCGGATGTCGTCGCCAGCCGCTGGCAGGTGGCGGCCCAGGCGCGGGGTATCGATGTCGCCCACGCGGGCTTCTATCCCAACGTCGACCTGGTCGGCAGCCTCGGTTACATGGCCACCGGTGGCGGCATGCTGGCGTTTCTCGCGGGCCAGAAATTCAACTACAACGTCGGCCCGGCAATCACCCTGCCGATCTTCGACGGCGGGCGTCTGCGTGCCGCGCTGGGTGAAGCCAGCGCCGGTTATGACGTTGCCGTGGCGCACTACAACCAGACCCTGGTGAATGCGCTCAAGGGCATCAGTGACCAGTTGATCCGCCGCGAGTCCATGGACAAGCAGGCGGCATTTGCCGCGCAATCGGTGGCGTCGGCGCAGAAAACCTACGACATCGCCACCATCGCCTACCAACGCGGCCTGACCGACTACCTCAATGTGCTGAACGCCCAGACCCTGCTGTTTCGCCAGCAGCAGACAGCGCAACAGGTACAGGCCGCGCGCCTGAGCGCCCACGCCGAACTGGTGACCGCCCTGGGTGGCGGCCTTGGTGCCGGCGACGATGTACCGCGCGACAACCAATCCCTCCCCAGCAAGACTCCGGCGGCGCTGGCCGTGTTCGATCACTGAGTAAATGGCGATGACTCCCTTGCCTGCACCCCTGCGCTGGCTGCACTCACTTGAGTGGCGCCGTGGTTTTTTCGACTGGGCACGCAGCGATGGCGTGACCTGGGTGTATATCTTCAAGGTGCTGCTTGCCGCATTCCTCACCTTGTGGCTGGCGATGCGCCTGGAACTGCCGCAGCCGCGCACCGCCATGATCACGGTGTTTATCGTGATGCAACCGCAGAGCGGCCAAGTGTTTGCCAAGAGCTTTTACCGCTTTCTCGGCACGCTGGCCGGATCGGCGGTGATGGTGTTGCTGATCGCATTGTTTGCGCAGAACACCGAACTGTTCCTCGGCGCCCTGGCTATCTGGGTGGGCATCTGCACCGCTGGCGCCACGCGTAATCGCAACTTTCGCGCCTACGGGTTTGTGCTCGCCGGCTACACGGCGGCGATGGTCGGTTTGCCGGCGTTGGCGCACCCGGACGGCGCCTTTATGGCGGCGGTGTGGCGGGTCTTGGAAATCTCCCTGGGGATTCTCTGCTCGACGCTGGTCAGCGCCGCGATCCTGCCGCAGACCTCCAGCGCCGCGATGCGCAATGCGCTCTATCAACGTTTCGGGGTGTTCGCGCTGTTCGTCACCGACGGCCTGCGAGGTCGCAGTCAGCGTGAAGGCTTTGAAAGCGCTAACGTGCGCTTTATCGCCGAGGCTGTCGGCCTGGAGGGCCTGCGCAGCGTCACCGTGTTCGAAGACCCGCATATGCGCCGGCGCAACGGTCGGCTCAGTCGCCTCAACAGCGAGTTCATGGGCATCACCACACGCTTCAACGCCTTGCATCAGTTGCTGGCACGACTGCGCGCCGACGCAGCCGATCATGTGGCGGCGGCGATCAAGCCCGGCCTGCAGGACCTGGCCGAAGTGCTCGACGGTTTCTCCGGACGTGCCCTGACCAGCCCCGACGCGGCGCGGCTGGTCAACGTGCTCAGCGCCTACCGGGACAGCTTGCCCGCCAAGGTGCGCCACCTGCGCGCGACCTTCCAGGAAGGCGACCCCACCGAAGCCGAGCAATTGGACTTTCATACCGCCTACGAGCTGTTGTACCGCTTCGTCGACGACCTGCACAACTACGCGCAAACCCACGCGTCCCTGGCCGATCACCGCCACGCCCGGGAAGACTGGAACGAGGTCTATACGCCGAAAACCAACTGGCTGGCCTGCGCTGCCGCCGGCCTGCGCGCCTCGTTCATCCTGATCGTGCTCGGCAGTTACTGGGTAGCCACTGCCTGGCCCAGTGGTGCAACCATGACCTTGATCGCAGCCGCCACCGTCGGCCTGTCCGCCGCCACGCCCAACCCCAAGCGCATGGCCTTCCAGATGGCCTGCGGCACTTTGATCGGTGCGCTGGTGGGCTTTGTCGAAATGTTCTTCGTGTTTCCCTGGATCGACGGCTTCCCATTGCTCTGCACGATGCTCGCGCCGGTGATCATTTTCGGCGCTTTCCTCGCCTCACGTCCGCAATACGCCGGGGTCGGCGTGGGCTTGTTGATCTTCTTCAGCACGGGCTCGGTGCCGGATAACCTGACGGTCTATAACCCCTACACCTTTATCAACGACTACATCGCCATGGTCATCGGCATGCTGGTGTGCGCGGCGGCCGGAGCGATCATCCTGCCGCCCAACAGCCGTTGGCTGTGGCGGCGTCTGGAGCAGGACCTGCGCGAGCAAGTGGTGTACGCGATCAGCGGCAAGCTCAAGGGCCTGGCGTCGAGCTTTGAAAGCCGCACCCGTGACCTGCTGCACCAGGCCTATGGCCTCGCCGCCGGGCAGCCGCAGGTGCAGCGCGACCTGCTGCGCTGGATGTTCGTGGTGCTGGAGGTCGGTCACGCGATCATCGAATTGCGCAAGGAACAGGCGATCCTGCCGGTGCATCCGGCGTATGCCGAATCCCAGCCGTGGCGCCAGGCCATCCGCGTCATGGGGCGCTCGCTGGTGCGGTTGTTCCTGCAACCCAGCGCCAGCAACCTGGAGCGCGGGCTGATCGCCGTCGACCATGCGCTCAGCCGCGTGCAGGCCACCGACGAACCCTTCGCCCCGCACTTCGACACCTCGGCCCTGCGCCGGGTGAAAAGCTACCTGCACTTTATCCGCACCTCGTTGCTTGACCCGCAATCGCCGCTGGCGGCGCTCAAAGGATCTGCAAATGCCTCGTGAAATCGCCTTCCACGGCCTTTACATGCCGACCATGACCCTGATGTTCCTGATCGCGGCCGTCCTGGCCTGGGCCCTGGATCGCTTCCTGGCCGGGTTCGACCTGTACCGGTTTTTCTGGCACCCGGCGCTGCTGCGCCTGAGCCTGTTCGTTTGCCTGTTCGGCGCCCTGGCGCTGAGCGTCTACCGTTGAGAATGCCCTGATGAAAAAGTTTTTCAGCCTGCTCGCGACCCTGCTGGTGCTGGCGTTGGCGATCTGGATTGGCCGCACCTTGTGGGTGCACTACATGCAGACGCCCTGGACCCGCGACGGCCGCGTGCGTGCCGATATCATCAACGTGGCGGCCGATGTTACGGGCGAAGTGGTGGACGTGCCGGTGCGCGACAACCAGTTGGTGAAAAAAGGCGACCTGCTGATGCAGATCGACCCCGAGCATTACCGCATCGCGGTCAAGCAGGCGCAGTCGCTGGTGGCTTCACGCAAAGCCACCTGGGAAATGCGCAAGCTCAATGCCCATCGCCGCGCCGACCTGGATGCCCTGGTGATCTCCAGGGAAAACCGCGACGACGCCAGCAACATAGCCGATTCGGCCCTGGCCGATTACCAGCATGCGCTGGCGCAACTGGAAGCGGCTGAACTGAACTTGAAACGCACCCACGTCGTGGCAGCTGTCGACGGTTATGTCACCAACCTCAATGTGCATCGCGGCGACTATGCGCGCATCGGCGAGGCGAAAATGGCCGTGGTGGACATGAACTCGTTCTGGGTCTATGGCTTCTTTGAAGAGACCAAGCTGCCCCACGTGAAGGTCGGCGACAAAGCCGATATGCAATTGATGAGCGGCGAGACGCTCAAGGGCCACGTGGAAAGCATCTCCCGTGGCATCTACGACCGCGACAACCCCGAGAGCCGCGAACTGATTGCCGATGTGAACCCGACCTTCAACTGGGTGCGCCTGGCCCAGCGCGTGCCGGTGCGGATTCACATTGATGAAGTGCCGGAGGGGGTGTTGTTGGCGGCGGGTATTACCTGCACGGTGATCGTCAACCCAACGCAAAACTAAAAATGTGCGAGGCTTGCCCTAATGCCGGTCAGTTA
This sequence comes from Pseudomonas sp. 37 R 15, assembly GCF_900004865.1. Taxonomy (NCBI): domain Bacteria; kingdom Pseudomonadati; phylum Pseudomonadota; class Gammaproteobacteria; order Pseudomonadales; family Pseudomonadaceae; genus Pseudomonas; species Pseudomonas sp. 37 R 15. The sequence continues at coordinate 173,800 of NZ_CVTV01000049.1, forward strand.
GCGCAGATCCCCCGATAGCGGTGGTTCAGTTAATCAATCTGGTGAATGACACACCGCTATCGGGAGCAAGCGCCCTCCCACATTTTTTGACCGCGTCAGGCCTTGATAAAGGTCTCATGTAGGTGCCGCCAAAGCAGCGCGCCACTGGCCTGCTTCTCGAACACTACCGTGGCGCGGCGATCTGTCCGGGTGCCGCTGTCGTCCACCTGATGCTCGCGATAAGTCACCGTGGCGCCCCGCGCATGGCGATCAATCCCGGCCATTTCACTCAAGGTGATTTTCAAGCCCGGCCGCATTCCGCCCAGGCGCGTGAACAGTGCATTGACCCCTGCCGCATTGACCCGCGTGCCGGTGGCGGGTGCAACCATGCTGAACTCAGGCGAGAAACGCGCCAGTAAATTCTGCAAGGTGCCCTCAGGGGCGACGCCGGAAAACCATTGCTCGATCTCGACGTGGGTCTGGATTACTTCTTCAAAAAAATCGCTGTAGTCAATCATCGGTCAGGCTCGCTGGAGGGGTGAAGCAGTGCGTGAACCCGGGACGCATCGAGGCGCAGCACTGCGAAAACGGGCAACAGGGTCAGGGCTGCGGCCATCGTGAAGGTTATGGCGAAAGAATCCAAGGCCGACAGCACTGCGCCGAGCACGGCGGCGCCTATGCAGAAGCTCAATTGCCGATTTATATTCCACAACGCACTGGCGTGCCCCATGTGCTCGGCGGGGATGTCGAGAAAGGCCAGGGTCTGCGCGGTGCTGCTGCACAGGCTGCCGCCCAGGCCCATCAACGCATAGGCGGGGATGATCAGCATCGGCTGGTTGAGTAGCAAGATGCCGACGCATTGCAAGGCCATGCCCATGAGCAGCAGAGGCTTGGGCCCACAGCGGTTGAAGAGCTTTTTGCTCAGGTAAATGGCCACTGCCGAGGCCAGTGCCCACGGCAACATGAATGCGCCGGTCCGGGTTGCGTCATAACCGAGTCCGCGCAGGTAAAGGATGGCGATCAGGCTGGTGCCGATAAAGACGCCGGGGATGCACAGGTAGACCAGCATCGCTACGCGCAGCAACGGGCTGGCGAGTTGTTTGACGATGCTGCCCAGGTCCAGGGTCGGACGCGCCGTCACGGGCACGTCAGGTTTTATCCACAGCAATGCCAGCGCCAGGGTGATCAAGGCCAGGGGCAGGTTGGCGTAGAAAATCCAACGCCAGGACAGGCTGTCGACAATCAGCCCGCCCAACGCTGGGGATAACGCCGGCACCAGCAAGGCCACCGACATCACCCGCGCCGTCAACTGGCTACGCTCGGCGGCAGGAAAGTGCCGGTAAGCCATGGCTTGCCCAACGGGAATCAGCAAGCCGCCACCCAGCCCTTGCAAGGCACGCCAGCCGATCAACGCATCGATCGAATCGGCCTGGCCGACCATCATCGATGCCCCGGCGAACACCAGCAGGCTGATAACAATCAACGCTCGCTCCCCCATGATCGCCGCCAGCCACACACTCAAGGGGATGATCAGGGTCAGCCCGAGCATGTAGGCGTTGCTGATCCACGCCAACTGCGTGACCGAGGCGTGCAGTTCGCGGGCGATATCCGGGTAGGCGACGGTGGCGACAAACATGTTCACCAGGTCCAGGGCAAAGCCCAGCAAAAAGATCCAGGCGACTTTCGAGCGGTAGGTCATGAAGGCGATCCTGCGAATGAAGCGGGAAGGGTAGGCGGGATAAGTGGCTTGGGCTACGTCGGTTTGCCTGCTAGTTTGTCAAAAATATTTTGACAAAGGAGGGCGCGGCCCATGGTCAGCCTGGACCGTTTTGACACCTTCAAGGCCGTGGTCGAGGCAGGTTCGCTCACCGCCGCCGCCGACCGGCTGGGCCAGACCCGCGCCGTGGTCAGCTTTAACCTCAAACGTCTGGAGGCAGAGCTGGGCGTCACCCTGCTGACCCGCAGCACCCGGCAACTAGCGCTGACCGATGCCGGCGAGCGCTTCTACCTGCGTTGTACACGCATGCTTGAAGAAGCGCGGTTGGCGGTGGAAGAAGCCCGCTGCGAACACGCCCAGCTCAAAGGCACATTGCGTATTACCACCACCTTGGAATACGCCCTGGCCGTGGTCGCCCCGGCGGTTGAAGCGTTCCGTCGCCTGCACCCGGACCTCAATGTGCACTTGTCCACATCCTCCACCCATGCCGACCTGATTTCCGAGCGTTTTGACGTGGCGATCCGCTTGGGGCGCCTGCTGGACTCCAATCATCGGGCGTTACAGTTATCCACATTCGAGGTGTTCGCGGTGGCGGCGCCACAGTTTGTCGGGGTGCGTCATCTGGAAGATCTGGAACAGGTGCCCAGGTTGGGGCATGGCCGCCTTACGGAACTGACCGTAACCGATCCGTCGGGCGGCGAGCATTCCTACCGCGCCGGCCCCGCTGCGCTCATGGCAGACAGCGCGGCAGTCCTTCAGGCATTTGCCCTGCGCGGCCACGGCGTGGCGGTGTTGCCGCAATGGCTGGTGCAGGACGATCTGGAGGCCGGACGTTTGGTGCGCTTGCTGGCGGACCATCGCTTCGCCCCGCAAGGGGTCTACGCGGTGTATCCGGATACCCGGCATTTGCCGCTGAAGGTGCGGGCGTTTATGGATTTTATGAAGGGGTAATGTCAGGTGGTTAGTTGGCGGATCACATTTACGAGGACAGGCGCGAAAGGTTTCAGTCGGTTGTTGACGTCTGGAATGCTCAACTCTTCCATCAAGAGATTAAGCAACTCGACATTTTCTACTTCAAGTTCTACGCCGCCCTCATACAGGAGGGCTTCCACCAGCGTTTTCCTGGCATTAACCAGTGCTCGGTTGTTTTCATGGCTGTCGCCCAGGTTGAGCACTCTAATAGCGGCTGTTGCCCTGGCTGTCAGTCCCTCCACCCGTCCGGACATATAAAACTTAAGTTCAGTTTCGCATTCATCCATCAGCGGTGTAAGTGGCAATACCTGATGCCCGTGGGCTTTGTCGCATTGTTTGGACCTGTCGCAGCTGGCAACGATGTTGGAAAAGTCCACTGTACGGTTCGGCGCGAGCTTTTGAGCTTGGACGTGCTCGTTGCGAGCGCTATCTGCGGTGATTTGATGGCAACAGTAAGCGCACAGGCCATGTTGTTCTTCGATACATGCCTGACGAATGGATTGACTGGGTTCTTGTGTCAAGTCCGGGTAGCGACCCTTTGGGTTGGCGCGTTTCCATTGCGTCAGTGCTGCCGGCTCATCTCCTTTCGTGATCTTACGCACTGCGCAACTCCAGCTTGCGAATCAGAAGGGCGGCTTTGATGAGCTCGATATGGCCGGGAGGCAGATCGATTGAGAGCTCTTCGAACAGGGCCTTGGCTTCTTTCAGCTTTTTGTCTTGCAGTAATTCCAGCATGCGATCAAGACGGGCTTGAACCTTGCTATTGCGAACGTCGGTGTCCATAACACTGAGCAGTACTTGATTGGCATCCAGGCCATAGAGGCCGTTTCGCTCTTCCAGTTCACCGTCGTCGAGGACGTAGCACAGAATGTCCTTTGTATCGCTGATCACCAACGGAGAATGCGTTGTGAGTATGAATTGGCAGTTGGGGAAGGTATCGGTGAGTTGGTGTATGAGACGGCGCTGCCATTTTGGATGAAGGTGCAGGTCCACTTCATCAATCAGCACGACACCCGTGCCTTCGAGCGGATTTGCAAGTGCCGGGTTCATCATTGACAGCCGGCGAGCGATATCGCCAACCAGCGCCATCATTGATTTTTCGCCCTGGGAAAGCTGCGAGACGTTTAGCGTGCGTTCACCTTTATCAATGGCCATGTGCAGTCGAGGCTGGCGTTGTACACGAAGATTACTGAAGCCTGGCATAAATGCAGTGATCGCCGATCTTACAGCGGTCAGTTGCGTGTCACGGGACGCGACGTGCATATTTTTCAGTTCGGAAAGCAAAGAGTCGTTGGGCGCGGAAACTATTTTTTGCAGGTGTTCTAAAACAGCTGATGGAATTGTGGTTTCGTTTTCGGTGTCTTCTTTTTCACGAAACCATTCAAAAAAACGACCGAAATCCACACTGCCACTGAGCGCGTTGTCGTACCCATCAATCTGATCAAGAGGCAATTTTGACCTTCTTGTAGCCAGCGGTACATCAATCACCGACCGTTCCACAGCATAAGAGACGATCAGAGGTAGAGATGCGGTTTCATCCACGATATTGAAGTGGATGCGATAGTGATCAGCGAGTTTCGTGGAGCCGCCAAGCTCGCTACTCGCTCTGGAGATACGACCTTTACGCGTACGCGCCAGAGTCCAGGAGTAAGAAGCAGGCTTCGAGCTTCCAGGGTGAGTTGTGTCGACGACGTCTACTTCAATAGACGCTGTTGGGGTCGAATTGGTTATCAGGTCCTCTGGAATTGAGGTGCCACTTCCTCCTTCAGTTCTAATTCTCGCGACGAGCCAACTTAACGACGTTGTGATGGATTTCAAAATCGTTGTCTTCCCCGCCCCGTTATTCCCCACAAACACCGTCACCTTCGACGCATGTTTTTCGGTCGGCGCAAAGGCGACTTCCAAGTCGGTAAAACGACCGACGTTATTCAGTCGAATTTTTCTGATTTCCATCGCATTACCCTTGTGGGGTCAGTCAGTTTCAAGAGGCAGGCGGCGATTATGGCACTCATCCGGGGTTTTGGCAGGTAGGCTTCACGCCTGCTTACAACACACCACCCAACCCAAAGCGCTTCTTCAACACCTTCTCCAGCAATCCCTTGGGCAACAGCGCCGCCATCAACGGCAACGCCCGGCTGCCATTGCCCGAGCGCAGCAGGCGCGGTGGTTGCGCTTGTTGCACGGCCTTCAGCACATCCGCCGCAAACTCACTGGCCGGGGTTGGTTTGTCTTGAGAGGCCTGGCTGCGGGCGCGAATGCCTTCGCGCAACGGCCACCACGGCGAGTGTTCGTTGATCAGCAATTCGGCCTGGGCGCCGGCGTTTTTTGCAAAGCTTGTATTGATTGCGCCGGGCTGTACTTCCATGACCCGCACACCAAACGGCGCCAGTTCCATGCGCAACGCATCGCTCAAGGCATGCACGGCGGCTTTGGAGGCGCAGTAGGCGCCCGCAAACGGCGTGACCAGTACACCGGAAACGCTGCCGATATTCACCACCAGGCCCTTGCGCTTACGCAGTGCGGGGAACAACGCCTGGGTCACGCCGACGATGGAAAACACATTGGTTTGGAACTGACGTTGCATGGCGTCGGTGCCGCCATCGAGCAGCGGGCCCATGGCGCCGTAGCCGGCGTTGTTGACCAGCACATCCAGCTCGCCCAACTGCGCGGCCAGTTGCTGCAAGGCTGCGCTGTCGTTGACGTCCAGTTGCACGGCATTGAAACCGGCGGCGGTAAGGGCGGCGACGTCATCGGGTTGGCGGGCGCTGGCCCACACCTGGAAACCTGCAGCGTTAAAGGCATCGGCCAGGGCGCGGCCAATGCCGCTGGAGCAACCGGTGATCAGTACGTTGGGCATGGATCAATCCTTTGTCAGTCCGAGAAACTGCCTTGCAGGTGCTCGGCACGAAATTCCAGGGTTTGCGGGCGGTAGCCGGGGCGCAGCGGTGGCGTGGGCAGGCAGTCGTCCCAGGTGGCGCCGGCTTGTAGTTCACCAGGGCCACGATAGCGTGGGGCGGCGTAGACGTTGTCGGCCAGGTTGACCGTGTCGCCCGGTGCATAAGCAGCGACGCGCCAGCGCAGTTCGGCAAGGGGGACGTTGTTGCCGTTATTGAGGGTCAGCTTCAGCGGCCGGTCGGCCGGGCATTCCTGCGGGGCGTAGGTGATGCGCAGTTCCAGGCGGGCCAGTTGCGCGGCTTCACGGTTGTCCAGCCAGACTACCCACACGGCGACCAGACCCAGGCCGACGGCGGCGGCCAGCGATACCGGCAGGGCTTTGGCCGGGTAGCGCAGCAGCAGGATCAGCCAGGTGATGATCAGGAGAACGCCGAAGAACATGGAGGCCACCTCGAATAGGGAATGAGCATCCTAACTTAAGCGCAGGTGGGATTGCTTACCTTCAGAGGTGTGTTGGTTGGGCGGACGCCATCGGGGGCAAGCCCCCTCCCACCTTTGAATGTATTCACAACGCTAGTGTGGGAGGGGGCTTGCCCCCGATGAGGCCCTTACAGTCAGCGCAAGGCCCAAACAAAAAGCCCCCACCCAGCCCACTGCGGATAGGGGACGCAATGGGCTGGGTGAGGGCTTCTTGTACGACTGTTTTACTGCGCGATAGTTTTCACCGACACGCCACGTTCAATCGGCGTGGAGCGCCCGTAGATATCTTCGAAGCGCTCGATATCGTCTTCGCCCAGGTAGCTGCCCGATTGCACTTCGATGATCTCCAACGGGATCTTGCCCGGGTTGCGCAGGCGGTGCACCGAGGCGATCGGGATGTAGGTGGACTGGTTCTCGCAGAGCAGGAACACGTTGTCGTCACAGGTGACTTCAGCGGTGCCGCTGACCACGATCCAGTGCTCGGCGCGGTGATGGTGCATCTGCAGCGACAGGCACGCGCCCGGCTTGACCGAGATGTGCTTGACCTGGAACCGCCCGCCCATGTCCACCGAGTCGTAGGAGCCCCACGGACGATAGACTTCGCAGTGGTTCTGGGTCTCGCTGCGCCCCTGTTCATTGAGGGTGTTGACCATCTGCTTGACGCCCTGGACCTTGTCCTTGTGGGCAATCATCATCGCGTCTTTGGTTTCTACCACCACGATGTTGTCCAGACCGATCACCGACACCAGCTTGCCGTTGCCGTGCACCATGCAATTGCGGCTGTCCTGGATCACCACGTCGCCTTTGCTCACGTTGCCGTTGGCGTCTTTGTCATTGACCGCCCACAACGAGGCCCAGCAACCCACGTCGCTCCAGCCTGCGCTCAACGGCACCACACAGGCGCGCTGGGTTTTTTCCATCACGGCGTAGTCGATGGAGTTGTCCGGGCAGCAGGCGAAGGTGGCTTCGTCGAAGGTCACGGTGTCGGCGGTCTGCTCGCTGCGTTCCAGGGTCAGCACGCAGGTGTCGTAGATGTCCGGATCGTGCTTTTTCAGCTCTTCCAGGAAACGGCTGGCGCGGAACAGGAACATGCCGCTGTTCCAGAAGTAGCCGCCGCTTTTGACGAACTCGATGGCGCGTTTTTCATCGGGTTTTTCCACGAACTGCTGTACGCGGCTCACGCCTTCGGGCAGCAGCGAATCGTTGGTGGACTTGATGTAGCCGTAACCGGTTTCCGGACGGGTTGCCGGCACGCCGAACAGCACCATTTCGCCACGCTCGGCCGCCACTGTGGCCAGGGCCAGGGCGCGTTGCAGGGCTTTCTGGTCGTCGATGACGTGGTCGGCGGGCAGCACCAGCATCAGTTCGTCACGGCCTTCATTGACCAGCATCATCGCGGTCAGGGCGACGGCCGGCGCGGTGTTGCGGCCAAACGGTTCCATCAGGATGCGCTGGCACTCAAGCTTGCGCGCGCTCAGTTGCTCGTTGACGATAAAACGGTGGTCCTTGTTGCAGACCACGATAGGGGAGTCCATGCCTTCGAACACCAGGCGCTCCAGGGTTTGCTGGAACAGCGTGTGCTCGCCGGTCAGGGCCAGGAATTGCTTGGGGAACTGTTTACGCGAAAGCGGCCAAAGACGTGAGCCGCTACCACCGGAAAGGATTACTGGGATCATGGGTGTTTCTCCTAAAGATAGTTGGGAGCTGCAAGCCACAAGCTGCAAGTAACAGCTTTTCACTTGCAGCTTGAAGCTTGTCGCTCATTACTCACGCGATCAGCGGGTCGACACTGGGCGTTTCACCCAGACCGGCGACAGGCTTGAACCGGAACCGGTGACATACAGCACCGCCGCTTCACCACGTTCCAACGCAACCGGCTTCACATCGCCGACCTTCTTGTCGCCGTCATACAGCGCCAGGCTCACCTTCACCGGGTTGATCTCACGCTCGCCGCGGCCCTTGGCGGCGACCGACTTGACCACGTCGGTCTTGCCGTCGGCGGTCTTCAGGGTCAGGGCCTTGTCGCTGAGGTTCTGCACGCGTACCAGGGATTTCTGCTTGTTCTTGAACGGCGGTTCTTCGATCAACTGAGGCTGGCCGCTGCCGCTGTTGACCAGGGTGTAGTAGTGATCGGCGGCGAGCTTGACCGGTACGGTCTGGCTGCCGACCTTGGCGCTGTAGTCGCCGCCCGGCATGAAGCTGAAGTCGCTGCTGGCCAGTGGCGCAACGTCGCTGAGGTTGGTGGCGCCGACTGTGGCGCTGACTTCCTGGTTGCTGGCGTTGTAGATGCGCACGAAGCTCGAACCTTTCGGCGCCGTTGGGCCGTAGAGCGCGGCGTCACCACCGGCGAAGGCGGACATGGATGCGACGCTCAGGCCGGCGGCGATAGCCAGGGTCTTGGCGAGACGACGAGGAGTTGTAGTGAAAGTCATGTGAGTTACCTCTCTTTCAGTTTTGCGCCCGGTCGGGCGTCTCGGATTTGGATGTATTGATTGCCATGTTCTGTTGGCGCGAACCGGCTTGTTTAAGCTGCGCAACCCACGCGGGGTCGGCATCACCGATTTCGTTGTTGACGGGCAGATAGCGTTCGGGAAACTCCCAGATCAGCACCTGGGGCGGGCTGTTCTTGAAGTCATCACTTTTCAGGTAGCTGAGCATCGGCAGGATCGGGCCATGGCCATCTTCGGCGTAGCTGACCACGTCGCTGCCCAGGGCTTGCTTGAGGGCGCCGACGAAGTTCCAGTTGGGGTTGGCGCTGTAGCTGGTGCCCACCAGGGCCACCGGGGTTTCGCTGTCGCTGAACAGCGCGTCGTCACCTTTCTCTTCGGCCAGGTGGGTGACGCGTTTTTGCAGCGGCTCTTTGGGTGGCATCAGGTTTTCGAACAGCGGGTCCAGGGGCAGGAACAGGCGCAGGTCGCCTTTATGCGGTTCGGTCTTTTCTGCTTCGGTGACGAATCGCTGCGGCTCGCCGCTCAGCGGGGTCTTGTCGGCAATCGCCTTGGCCAACTGCTTGGCGGCGATTTCCGCACCGTCCGGGGTCCAGTGAGTATCGGTGCGCAGGAACACTTGCTTGCCGGCGAGCTTGGCCTGTTGCAGCGGGCCAAGCAGGTCCGGGGCAGGGATGTTGTCTGCCGCGACACGGGCGTGGAAGTCCTGGTACAGGTTGGCGTGGATGCTTGCCGGTTTCACTTCACCCAGGTGTTCCGGGTACAGGCGCACCTTGGCCGGCACGATTGCCATCACCAGCTGGATGCCCTGGGCCTTGAGCTTCTGGCGCACGCCTTCGACCAGCGCGTAGTTGCCTTGCAGGTTCTGGTCTTCGTTGACGGCGGGGTTGAATTCCTCGTCGCTGTACAGCCAGTGATCGCGGCCCAGCACCACGCCAGGGCGGCCTTCGTTGAACAGCTTGTAGTCCAGCGCCGCCCACAGGTTGGTGCCCAGGCGTTTGATCGGGAACTCGTCGTCGTAGTGAGTCTCGACGGCTTTGGTCCAGCGCCCGTTGAGCACGGTTGCATCGGCATTGGTGCTAAAGCCCAGGAAGCTGCGCAGTGACCAGGCGCCCAGTGCCAGCAACAGCACCAGGAACAGGCTTATGTAGAGGACGCGTAATGAACGGGTCATGGTCGGCTCCCTCAGAATTGGAAGTAAAGGAACGGCGAGAAACTCTGCGCCGACAGTTTCAGGATCGACGCCACGAACAGCAGCAGCACGGCCGCGCGCATGGCGTAGCGTGGCCAGTCAGCGGTCCAGTAGGCCGGTTGCACGGCGGCGTCACGGCCCACGCTGAAACCGGGCTCGTGGATGCTGCCGGGGTTGTCGCCTGGTACGGCCTTGATCAGGCTCGGATCACTCGGCTTGGATTTCTCGGCAGGGCGGTTGCGATAGAAATCGCGCAGGCCGAAGAACGCCAGCGTTGCGTAGGCCACCACCAGGGTCGCCACTTGCAGGCCGGTGAGGCTGGCGCGGTTGAGTTCCGACAGCGACCACTCGCCAAAGCTGAACATCGCACCGTACATACGCCCGGCGACGTGCAGGTTCTCGGCGCGGAAGATCACCCAACCCATCACCACCAGCAGGAAGGTGAAGGCCCAGCGCAGCACGTTGAAGCTGCGCGGCGCGGTGTTCAGGCCGATGGCTTTTTCAATCGCCAGCCACATGCCGTGCCAGGCGCCCCACACGATGTAGGTGATGTTCGCACCGTGCCACAGGCCACCGAGCAGCATGGTCAGGAACAGGTTGCGGTAGGTGGTCAGCGTGCCTTTGCGGTTGCCGCCCAGGGTGATGTACAGGTAGTCACGCAGCCAGGTCGACAGGCTGATGTGCCAGCGCCGCCAGAACTCGGTGATCGACTGGCTGATGTACGGCTGCTTGAAGTTTTCCATGAAGCGGAAACCCATCATCAAGCCCAGGCCGATGGCCATGTCGCTGTAGCCGGAGAAGTCGAAGTACAGTTGCGCGGTGTAGGCCAGCGCGCCGAGCCAGGCGTCACCCGTGGTGGGGTTTTGCAGGGCGAAGCAGTGGTCCGCCACTACGGCCAGGGTATCGGCGATGAAGACTTTCTTGATGAAACCCTGCATGAACCGCGTGCAGCCCTCGGAGAATTTGTCCAGGGTGTGGGTGCGGTTGTTGAACTGGTCGGCCAGGTCGCGAAAGCGCAATACGGGGCCGGCGATCAGGTGCGGGAAGATCGCCACGAACGCCGCAAAGTCGATGAGGTTGCGGGTCGCCGGGGTATCACCCCGATACACGTCGATGATGTAGCTGATGGACTCGAAGATGTAGAACGAGATCCCGATCGGCAACAGTACGTGGGTGAGGATAAACGGCTCCAGGCCCGCCGACTTCATCATCAGGTTGATGCTGTCGACGCCGAAGTTGGCGTACTTGAAGTAGCCCAGGATGCACAGGTCGACGGCCACGCCGAGCAGCAGCCAGCGCTGCGCCGGCTGGGTGCGCACGCCGGCGGCACCGACCTTGAGGCCGATCCAGTAGTTCCACAGCGTCACGGCCGCGAACAGCGCCAGGAAGTCCACTCGCCACCAGGCGTAGAACACGTAGCTGGCAATCAGCAGCAGCAGATTGCGATAGCGTTGCCCGCTCAAATAGTACAAGCCGAGAAAGATCGGCAAGAACAGAAACAGGAACACGTTGGACGAGAAAACCATCCCGATCTCTCCATGTTTAAACCAACAGTCAAGGGCCGGAGCCCCCCCAAACCCCCCACGAGATTCGGGGAGGGCGGTACAACAATTCCATCTGGCAAAACGCGGTTTAAATGTGGGAGGGGGCTTGCCCCCGATAGCGGTGTGTCATTCAACACAGATGGCGACTGTTACTCCGCCATCGGGGGCAAGCCCCCTCCCACATTTTTTTTACCGCGTTTGGTCAGGAACCTTTTTTGCCTTTTTCATGCGTCGGGTCGTAGACCTTGGTCAGGTCGCCGCCCAGGCGGAAGGTCTTGAACGGTTGCATGCCATGCTTGCGCTCGATCACATCCGGGGCACAGGTGTAGAGGGTGCAGAAAGGTTCGAGCCAGGCGAATTTCATGTCCTGCTTCAAGTCCTTCATGTCCTGCTCCTTGCCATTCTTCTGTTCGAAGAGGTCCGGGTCCTTGACCCCGGCCAGCACCTTGTCGCCCAGGCGCTTGAGCGCGCTGTTGTTTTCCTGGCGCAGGTCCACGCCGTTGACCAGCGCGAAACTGGCGATCATCGACAGCGGCGGCAGGGCGTAGTTGTGGTACGACAGGGCGCGTTGCTGGCGCTTCAATTCGTTCGGCAGGAAGCCCTGGTCGTCGACCTGGTTCACGCCGACCTTGTATTCCTTGACGGCCCAATCAAACAGGTCGCGGCGGTTGGTGGCGATGGAGGTCGCCATCACCGACCAGGCGGCCCAGTAGGAGTGGTTGTTGGTTTTTTCCAGCGGCAGGTTGTCCCAGTCGCTCACGACCTGATCGGCCAGTTTGTTGAACCAGGCTTCGATCAGTTGCGATTCCTGCTGGTGATTGGCCAGCGGGTGCGACTCGGAGAACTTCAGGCGCACATAAGCCGAGGCCATGCTGCCCAGTGCCCATTTGCGCATGGACTTGCCGGTGTGGTTGAAGTCCTTGGACATCAAGGCATCGGCCTTGGCCCACGACACCAGCCAGTTCAGCGTGCATTCGAGCTGCTGTGGGCGGCCGTCGCGCATGAACTGCATCACGCGTTTGCTGGTGTCTTTTTCCAGCTTGGTGATGTCGGCGGTGCTGTCGCGAAAGGCTTGTTCCGACTGCACATTCAGTGTCGAGCGAGCCTTGTCCGAGCCTTCGTACTTGCTGCGAAATTGCAGAGGCCCGGTGTAGGGCGTCGGCATGGTGTCGCAGTTTTCCTTGAAGTCGCCGGTCTTGAACGCTTCGATCGGTGCGAAATAGCCTTGAGGCGGACGCAGTGGTGCGGCCGCATTCACGGAGCCGGCAAACATGGCCAGGCCCAGCAGGGTAGGGAGCAATAGCTTTTGCATAAGTAACCTCACTTCCCGAGTTGGGCGGTCTGCTGACCACCGCTTGGGAATACGTTGCGTGTGCAAATTTTCGCTTCGACTTTCTGCGCGGCAGCACCCTTTTCCGGGCCCTGCACTTCCACGGCCAGCAAGTTCTGCGAGGCCCAGTCTTCATCGGTGCGCAGTTCAAAGGCGAAACGCCCGTCTGTATCGGATGTCTCGGGTTTCTCGATCTTGATGTCCTCGTGGCGCCCGTTCATGTACCAGAGGGTGGCTTGCAAGGTTTTCACCGACGGATCGGCGAAGCGGATATCGACCTGATGGTTGGCGTTGCGCAGGTCTTTGTTCGCACTGTTGACCATCAGCTCGTTTTTGCCCGGTTTGAGCGTGGTGCTGGCCGACATCTGCGCGGTCTTGCCTTCGCAGCCGTTGTCGAGCAGCGCCATCATCTGGCGGTAGATGGTTTCCTGGTCGAGACGGTACAGCGGCGAGAATTCCCAGATCAGGATCTTTGGCGGGGTCTTCTGGAATTCGTCACTGCCCAGGTACTGGATCATCGAGCCTTCCAGGCCGCCGCCGGGGAAGGCGACGTTGAGAATGTCGGCACCGATCTCTTCTTCAAGGAAACCGGCGAAGTTGTAGTTCTTGCCGCTGTGGCTGGTGCCCACCAGGGTGATCTGCGGGTTGCCCGAATCGCTGAACAGGTCACCGTCACCGGCTTCGCCCTTGGGCTCGGTGGTGAACTGGTCCATGTACTGGATCGCGTAGCTGGTGCCGCACAGTTGCCCGGCCATGTTGTGCAGGGTGCCGGTCTTGCCCATGCGACCCGAGCGCTTGGTCTCGAATTCGCGCTTGGGAATTTCGGCGTATTCCGGCATCTGCTTGACCTTGGCGGCGACGATTTTTGCGGTGCGCTGGGCGCCGTACGGGGTCCAGTGCTGGTCGCCACGGAAGTAGAAATCGTGGGCCGGCAATTCATCGGGCAGTTGCTCGTTGGTCAGCGGCGACAGGTCCGGCACCACATAGCCCATCTTGGCGAAGCGGCCAAGCATGGTCTTGTAGTTGCCCAGGGCTTTGTCGAAATCGAACGAAGCCTTCTCTGCGGGATTGAGCTTGTTGCGGTTCACCAGGCCACGGGTTGGCTGGTAGACCACCACCAGTTCCACGCCCTTGGCCTTGAACGCATCGTGCAACTGCTGCATGCGCTTGTAGCCTGCCGGCGTGGTGTCGAATTCGGTGCGCAGGTCTTCCTGGGTACGGAACAGCCAGTCGCCCTGGGCTTGCACCAGGGTGGTGAAGTTCTGCTGGTAGCGCGTGGTGTAGTTTTTCGCGTCATGGGCGGCGGGGCACAGGCTGCAGCACGGTTCGGCAGTGAAGGTCGGCGCCTTCACCTCGTCGGCGCGCACGCCCTGGCTGGCCGCGAGCAGGCCGAGGGTCAGACCCGAGAGGCTCAGCAGTTTGATCATGTGTGGGTGCATAAGGGTCATCCTCAGTCCTGCAGTTCGGTCTGGCGTTCGACGGGGTCGATCAGCACGGCTTTCTGCTGGCGCACCAGCAGGTCGAGAATCTCTTCCTGGCGCTCGCCCAGAATGCCGGAGAAGCTGATGCCGCTGGATTTGGTCGGCGCCAGCATCGACACGCGGTACAGCTCGATACTCAACGGCGAATCGATGGACAGCGGCCCGCTGCCGTTACCCGCCAGTTCGCCGCCGACCACAATCAGCGAGACCTTGGCGTCGAACGGGTCGAGGGCGATGTCACGGTCGGTGTCGGTCAAGTCCTTGATGTGGCCGTACACGCCGGTCAGGCCGTTGGCCATGGCGGTGTTTTCGTAGAGCTTGATGTTCACGCTGTTACGCACGCGGATACCGTGGCGACGGTTGCTGATCACCTTGTTGCCCCACAGCAGGTTGTCACCGCTCTCATAGAGGGTGATGCCGTCGGTGTGGTTGCGGTAGATCTCGTTGTCGACGATCAGGTTGTTCACGCTGTTACGGTCGATCACCAGGCCCGACAGCTTGTTGTCGTAGCTGCGGTTGTTGAAGATGAAGCTGTCGTTCACTTCCCGGGAAATGATGATGCCGTGCTTCTTCTTGGTGCCGTACACGGTGTTGTCGGCGATGATCAGGCCATGGGAACGGTCGTGGGGGTCAATGCCGTAGACGATGTTGTCTTTGTAGGTATTGCCCTTGATCACAAAGCCCGTGGTCTCGTAGCAGTAGAAGCCGTACCACATGTCCGAGAACTCGGAATCGATGATCCAGCCGGTCGGCTCGGGCCGCTTGAGCACCTTGGCCATGTTCGGCGTGTACTGGGAAATACTCACCCCGTAGGACTTACTGTTGGCATAGCCGAAGCTGGCCATTTTGGTCTTGGAGATATAGGTCTCGGTGCCGCCCCAGGCCAGCAGGAACGGGCGGAATTCCTTGGGCGACTTGAACAGCGCCGGGCCGTTGGTTTTTTCATCCCAGCCGGTGACCTTGGTGTCACGCACGAACAGTTGGCCGTCGTTGATCAAAAACGAACCGGCTTGCTGGGACAGGCGCAATTCCTGGGTCTGCTTGTCGATATCGAGGATGCCTTTACGGCCGACCACGATCGGCAGTTTGGCCAGGAACACACCGGGTGATGTCTCGCTGAAGTACTGCTTGGGCACCTTGCCCAGCAGGTCCTTGAGGTTCATGTAGCCGTCGTCGACAAAGATCGCCTGGGGAATGCCGTGCTGGCGCACCACCCATTCGGCCATCTTGTTATCGCCGCCGATAAAGTCCTTGAGCGCGTCTTCCTGCATCATGCGGCGGATGCTGATTTTGCCCGGCTTGCTTGTGACGATTTTCTTTTCCATGGCCGCGGCGGTGTAGCCCGACAGGTCGGGCAGCGCCGGCTTGGCCATTTCCAGCGGCGCGGTGGGCGGGCTGGAAATGGTGTAGGTCTTGGCCTGTTGCAGTTCCTTGGCGATGGTCGGCGCCTTGGCCGCCGTGTCGGCAAACGCTGGGGCACTGGCCACCAGCATTGCCGCGACGAGTAGGCTTTGAGCATTCATTGCGCAGGCTCCCATCAGAATTTCCAGACCACGTCGACAAAGGCGCGGTGCATGTAGGAGTCGACCTGGCTGCCATAGGCGTCACCCGGCTTGAACACGCCGGCGCGCAAACGCACCAGGGCCGATGGCTCGTCGATCGACTGGCTCAGCGCGGCGGGCAGCAGGCCTTTCTTGAAGTACTTGGTGACGACCAGGTCCATCTCCTGGCCGAGGTCCTTCTTGCCGTCTTCAAGGGGCAGCGAGGTGCTGGAGAGGATCGCGCCGGTGACGTCGTCGGTGTTGTTCTGCACCGCGTCGATGCCGTTGCTGCCCACCGGCTTGTTGCCGTCGACGCGCCAGAACTTGTGGTACACCAGGCTGGCGTCGTAGTCCTCGCGCAACTGCCAGGAACCGAACAGGCTCATGGACTGCATGTTGTTCATCTCACCGCGAAACGCTTCACCGAAGCGGTGCACGCGGGACTGGGTGCCGGTCCAGTTCGAGCGGTTGCTTTGCAGGCCGTTCTGCTCGTACTCGGCGCTCGCGCGGGAGTAGGCCGCGCCCACTTGCCACTGCGGGTCCAGGCGCAGGCGCACGCCGATATCGGTGGCCCAGCCGCTGACGTCATCATTGCGCTTGGCGTTGGTCGGGCGGGTTCCATCGGCGTTCAAGGCGTTGACCATGTCGCGGTCGCCCTTCATGCCGGTGATGCTGGCCCAGTAGTTGACCGTGTTGGTGTTGCGCCAGTTGTAGGCGTCGCTGTTGGCTTCGATGCCGAGCCAGGTCAGGTCGCCGTTTTCGCGCTTGTCCAACGGGTCGCTGGCCACGCCCGGTTCGGCGTAGTCGAGCTTGCCGTCGTCATGGGTATGGTGACCGCGCAGGCCGATCCACTGGCCCGGCGTCCACTGGTAGGCGGCGTCGGCGTAGAAGTGCTGGCGGTCCTTGTCGACCGGCGACAGTTCCTTGAGGTCGGTGCGGTATTCGCTGAAGCGTTCGGCGGCGCCGACGTTGGCCTTGAGCAGGGTGGTGTCGAAGGTCCAGTTCAGTGCTTCGATGTTGGTGTCGCGCCATTGGCCGTCGTCATTGCGCAGACGCTGGCGACCGAACTTGAGGATCTCGCCGGGGTAGGGCGTGAAGCCGCTGTAGCCGACCCAGAACTCGCGCAGGGCCAGGTAGTTTTTCTTGGCCTTGCGGTCGTCGTTGCTCGATTGTTCGGTCGTGTCATCGGCCGACGGTTGCAGGGTGTCGGTCTCGATGATGTCGCTGGATACCACCGCCTGGCCCATGGCGTAGGCGCTCCACGCGCCGCTTTCGCCGTAGATCCACGGGCGCAGATCGAGGCCGATACCGTTGACGTCGCCGCCTTTCTGGGTGCCCAGGTCGCGGTCATCTTCGGACTGCGCGGTGGCTTTGACTTCCAGGCCGAAGTTCTTGGCTTCGGTCAGCGCGGCCAGGGTCGGGCACGACCACAGCAGGGCGAAGGACAGGCCGATGCCGGCCTTGACGAATGGGTTGAGCTTCATAGGGATTCCTCGCCGTCTTCTTCTTGCAGGGCGTGCAGTTGCAGCGTGCTCTGGGCCAGGGTGCCGCGGGCGGCCAGCTCCTGTTGCACCAGGCGTTGGCCGTCGGCGCGTTGCTCAGGCGTCAGCGGGGCTTCGAGCTGGGTGGCCAGCTCAACGGCTTCCGGTGTGTCCTGGGCCTTGGCCAGTTGGCTGAAGACATAGGCGTTGAGCGGGTCTGGCTTGGTGCCCTTGCCTTGGGAAAACAGTTGGGCGATGGCAAAGTCGGCGCTGTTCTGGCCGTTGCGCGCTGCGGTCAGCAGGTGGTCCAGGGCTTTTTGCGGATAGACCTTGCCCAGGTAGCCACGGCGGTAGATCTGGCCGAGGTAGTAATCGGCGGCCACTTCACGCCCCACCGCTTTCTCGAAATGCGCCTCGGCAGCCTTGGCGTCGGCCGGCACCCACTTGCCTTCGTAGTAGAGCTTGCCCAGCAATAGCTCGGCGCGCGGCTGGTCGGCGGCGCGGCCGTTTTCGAGGTACTTCATCATCTGCTCGACATCGCCCAGCTCGGGAAAGTCGTAGAGCAGTTGCGCCAGGCTGACCCAGGACGCCGGGTAACCCGGGGCGATTTTTTCAAGCAAAGCCTGGGCGGTTTTCTCGTCCGGCGTGCCCAGGGTGGCATCGCCGAGTACGCGGGCGACGCTGTCGACGCGCTGGGCGGTAACGGTGCCACGGCTGTAGCCTGCTTCCATCTGCTTGAGCAGCTCGGCCTGTTGTTCCGGCTGGGCTTTTTTCTGATAGACCGTAGCCAGTTCGACGTAGCAGATATCCGTGGTGTTCAGCGCCGCTTTGCAGATGCGCTCCACATCATCCAGATGCTGGTCGTAGGTGTTCTGGGTGCGATACAGCAGCACCTGGGCCAGGCCGGCTTCCGGGTAACCGGCGGCCTGCCATTGGCTGATCTGCTGCTGGGCGTTCACCTCTGGGAAGCTGTGCGGGTATTGCAGGTACAGCATTGCCAACGGGATCAGGGTATTGCCTTCGCCATTGGCAAAGGCTTTTTTCAGCAGGCTTTGGGCTTCATGGTGTTCGGCTTCGGTGGCGCCGGGCTTGGCCACCAGCAGGCGACCCAGGCGCGCCTGAGCGCGGGGCGAAGTGTCTGCCGCTGCGCGGTAGGTGGCTTCGGCCTGTTTGATTTGCGCCGGATCGCGGGTGCCGACCTGGATATCGGCCAGGCCCACCTGGGCCTCGCTGTAGCCCAGGTCTGCCAGTTGCTGGTAATTCTGCTGGGCGGTGACGGTGTCGCCGCGCTTGAGCGCTTCGTTGGCCAGACGCTGGTCGGGCAAGCCGGCACAACCGGCCAGGCTCACCGCAACCGCCAGCAACGCCACCGAACCCCTGTGGGAGAGGTTTTTGTGGCAAGCCCGCTCCCACAGGGATTGTGTTGTTCTTGAAATAGGGTTCACAGGCATGTCCTCGCTTACAGACCGTGAGCCATGGCTTTATCGATCAGCCAGTTCAGCGAAGGGCCGCGGTCGCTGATGACTTCCACCGGGCGTCCGGCGTAGGTGCTGTCCAGCGGGGCGTCCGGCTTGATCTGCACGCGGATGTCCGAAGACAGGTCGGCGCTGTTGAGGCTGGTGCTGCTGACGATGGTGCCGGTGCGCACCTGTTCTTCGTCGGCGACCTGGAAGCTCACCGGCGTACCTGGGCGCACGTCGCCGAACTGGCGATAGGTGAAGCGGGCTTCCACATTGGCCTGGCTGCCGCGTGGCACCAGTTGGAAGATCACATCGCCCTTGCTGGCGTATTGGCCGTCAGCGACCAGTTGCTGGGCGACCACGCAATCGCACGGCGAGGTCAGGGTGCCGGTCATTTGCTTGCCGAACAGCTCTTCGACCTTGGCCGGTTGCAACTGGTCTTCGTCCAGGTGGCCCTTGAGCACATCGAGCATGCTGGTGCTGAAGGTCGCCAGTGGCGCGCCTTTGGCCGCTACCGCGTCACCCTTGAGCAGGCTTTGCACGGTGCCGTCGCGCGGCATGGTCACGTTCATCCCCGGCACGCTCACCAGGCCCGCCTGGGCGTGGCTGACGAAGTACATGCCGTACACCGACTTGAAGACAAAACCGAACGCGGCGAGGCCGACGATGAAAATGCCTGCGCTGAACACCACGGCGCGCAGGCGGCCGAATGCGGTCATGCCGCTGCCGCCGTCCTTGACCTTGCGCGCCTTGGTGAAGTTGTCGCGTTGCAGGGTGGCCAACACGTCGCCCATGGTCACGATGTCGCCGGACAAGTGCGAAGTGATCAAGTGGCGCAGGGTGGAAATATCCTGGGCATCGAGGTTCTGGAACTGGCAACCGGTGCGGCCGGTCTGGCGGTCGTAGGAGCGGATCTGCAGCTCTACGTCCATCGCCAGGCCAAGGTTGTCGATCACAAATTGCAGGCGACCCTTGTGCACTTCGCCGACGGTGAGCGGCTGGGTCGCGGTGAACGCCAGGCCGCCGGCGGACAGGTCGATCACCCGTGCTTCGGTCTGCGTGCGGTCGGTGTTGAAAAAGCGCAGCTTGGCCGGGATTTTGACCCGGGCGTGCTGGCGCTGGGCTTCGGATTCGTGGACTACGTTGGCGTTTACTTGGCTGTTCATCAGGGCATTCCTTGAGTTAATTCAGGCTTGGCAGGGTCAGACCATCATCAGCAACACGGCAACGAAGATGCTGCCGGCGGAGAAGGTCATGGTCCGAGACGACCAGGTGTTGAACCAACGTTGAAAGCTGGCCAAATCGCGGGTCAGTTTGGTGTCCTGGCGGGTCCAGGACTGTTGATCAAGGCGGAAGAACACGTAGATCTTCACCAGCGCGCCCATGATCTGGTTGTAATAGAGAATCAGCGGATAGGCCGGGCCGATCTTGTGGCCGGAGCACGACAGCAGCAGCGTGAGGATCAGACGGGTAATGCCGATCCACAGCAGGTACGCGAGGATGAACGCGCCGCCGTATTTGAAGGTGGCGATGATTGCCACGGTCAGGCCGAGCAGGGAGGTCCACATCGATACGCGCTGGTCGAACAGCACCACGCTGGTGAACAGACCGAGGCGGCGCATACCCAGGCCCAGGGCGCGGGAGTTCTGGCGCAGGTTGTTGCCGTACCAGCGGAACATCAGTTTGCGGCTGGCCTTGATAAAGCTCTTTTCCGGCGGGTGTTCCACGGTGTTGATCGCGGCATCCGGCACGTAGAAGGTGTCGTAGCCCAGGCGCATCAGGCTGAACCAGCTGGACTTGTCGTCGCCGGTCAGAAACTTGAAGCGGCCCAGGCGCCAGTGTTGCAGCGAGTCGCTTTCCACGTCGGCGATAAAGCCCGGGTCGGTCACCACGCTGGCGCGGAACACCGACATGCGCCCGGTCATGGTCAGCACGCGCTTGGACAGGGCCATGGAGCACATGTTGATGTGGCGCTGGGCGAAACGCAGCTTGTGCCATTCGCTCATGATGTAGCCGCCGCGCACTTCGCAGAATTCGTTGGTGGTCAGGCCACCGACATTGCCGAACAGCTGGAACCACGGCACGGTCTTGCGCACCACGCCTTCGGCCAGCACGGTGTCGCCATCGATCACGGCCACCACGGCGCGGTCATCCGGCAGGTGGCGCGAGATGGCACGGAAACCGAAGGCCAGGCCGTCGCGCTTGCCGGTACCGGCGATGCGCACGAAGTCGAGCTTGACGTGAGCCGGCGGGTTCATTTTTTCCCAGAGGCTCTTGACCAGCAGCTCATCGGACATTTCCACCAGCGAGCAGACCACGGTGGTGGGGAAGCCGCATTCAATGGCTTCACGAATCACCGAGCTGTAGACCTGCGCGGTGGTCAGCGCATCGATCCTGAAGCTTGTGACCATCAGGAACACATGGGATGGGTCGGCGGCCTTGCCCAGCTTGCGCACTTTGCGGCGCAGGTGCGGGTAGACCACGTAGAGGAACAGCATGCCGCGAAAGAAATGCGTTGCACCCATCGAGTAGCGCCAGATACCGACGGCGCCAATCAGGAAAATAAAATTCTTCGATTGCGAATCGAAGGTGCTGGCTGGCAGAGCCAGCGCTAGAAGCGCTAAAAGCCCCAGAAATAGTAGCCAGCCAGTCGCTTGGTTTAACCGTTGCATATTCGCGTCCGTCACAGAGAAGTCGGGCGGCAAGCTACAAGCTACAAGCCGAAAACCAGCGCTTCTAACGTGCAGCTTGCCGCTTGAAACTAGCCGCTGCTCCTTACCAGCAAATACCTTCAGTACGGCCGCTGACGCTGGTTGCCTTGGACATGAAGCCCACCAGGTCGACCACTTGCTTGCCGTGCGGCGCGTTGTGCGCCAGGGCACGGAATTTCTCGTCGCGGTTACCCAGGATGATGACGTCGGAGTTGTTGATCACTTCGTCGAAGTCCGAGTTGAGCAGGGACGACACGTGCGGGATCTTGCCTTCGATGTAGTCCTTGTTCGCACCGTGCACGCGGGCGTACTCGACGTTGCTGTCGTAGATGCTCAGGTCGTAACCCTTGCCGATCAGCATTTCCGCCAGTTCCACCAACGGGCTTTCGCGCAGGTCATCGGTACCGGCCTTGAAGCTCAGGCCCAGCAGGGCGACTTTGCGTTTGTCGTGGCTGGAGACGATGTCGAAGGCGTTCTGCACCTGGGACTCGTTGCTGCGCATCAGCGAGTTGAGCAGCGGCGCTTCCACGTCCAGGGAGCCTGCGCGGTAGGTCAGGGCGCGCACGTCTTTGGGCAGGCACGAGCCGCCGAAGGCGAAACCCGGGCGCATGTAGTACTGGGACAGGTTGAGCGTCTTGTCCTGGCAGACCACTTCCATCACTTCACGACCATCGACGCCGACGGCCTTGGCGATGTTGCCGATCTCGTTGGCGAAGGTGACTTTGGTGGCGTGCCATACGTTGCAGGTGTACTTGATCATCTCGGCAACGGCGATGTCCTTGCGGATAATCGGCGCGTCGAGTTCTTCGTACAGCGACTGCAGGACATCGCCGGAGGCGGTGTCTAACTCGCCGATAACGGTCATCGGTGGCAGGTCGTAGTCGGCGATGGCGGTGGATTCGCGCAGGAATTCCGGGTTGACCGCAACGCCGAAGTCGACGCCGGCTTTCTTGCCGGAGCAGTCTTCGAGGATCGGGATCACCACGTTGGCGACGGTGCCCGGCAGTACGGTGCTGCGCACCACGATGGTGTGGCGGGTGGTCTTGTCACGCAGGACAAAACCGATCTCGCGGCATACCGATTCGATGTAGTTGAGTTCCAGGTCGCCGTTCTTCTTGCTCGGCGTGCCCACGCAAATCATCGACAGGTCGGTATCGCGGATGGCTTCGGCGAAGTTGGTGGTGCCACGCAGTCGGCCGGTCTGGATACCCTGGCTCAACAGCTCGCCCAGACCCGGTTCAACGATCGGCGATTTACCCGCATTGATCAGGTCGATCTTTTCCTTGGAGATGTCTACGCCGACCACTTCATGGCCACGGGCAGACAGGCAACCGGCACATACTGCGCCAACGTAACCCAAACCGAATATGCTGATGCGCATCGCAATTACCTCTGTATTTAAATCATGCCATTAGATGGCCGGAGTTCATGTTTGCAAGCGTCACTGATGCCGCGAAAGTTAGGCGAATAGACGCCGACTTACCGCGTACAGGCATGTTGAATAACGAGTGACTAACTATTGCACTCAAGTTGTGCGCAATCAGGCCTTATTATTGGGGCTTGCCCTGAAATGCAGCCGGGCTTCCTTGGAGGAAGGCTCCGACGCCGGTGCTGCAAGGTCTTGATGCAGGCAAAATGCCTTTTTTATCAATGCCTTGGGTCATTGCACGGGCTCATTTAGGTCAGCGCTGCCTTGGCCTGTAGGGGATAGCAATGCGTACTTATCGCCACCCTTAACTCGATCAGTTGATGTTGTGACCATAGAGTCAAAGTGTTTTATGACAACTCGACTACTTCCATTGGTCGTTAGGTAAGTCATCTCTTACAGGAGCAGAGAATTTCGTTACCGGTGGTATGAGCGGTGCTTCAGGACGAAGTTCCTGGCCGCTCATCCTGTTTCCGGAAATTTCTTGAAATATTAGCGAAGATGGCACTGGTATTATATTGATAGCACTTGCTATTTAGACCCGTAGTTATGGGGAGTTGGTACGCGGGGATAGTTTTGTGCCACTACTGAATAAAAAAACTGGTGCCACTACGAAAAAAAACGATGAATGTCGAGTGAATAAATCGTTAGGGTTGTGTCTGGATTTTTTATGGCGCCAAATAAATGACGATTCTATGATTTGAAATACAAAACAAATGTGGGAGGGGGCTTGCCCCCGATAGCGGTGGATCAGTCAATACTTCACTGACTGACACTCCGTCATCGGGGGCAAGCCCCCTCCCACATTTGGAACTCATTGCCTGAATGAGTCGGGCAAGGCCTTATTCCGGTGCGTGATCGCGCAAAAACACCAGGTTGTCCGGCGTGGACTGCTCCGCATTGAAGCGATAGCCCTGCACATCGAACTGCTTGAGCTTCGCCGGATCGTCGATGCGTTCTTCAATCACAAAGCGGCTCATCATGCCCCGGGCTTTTTTCGCATAGAAGCTGATGATCTTGTACTGGCCGTTCTTCAGGTCCTTGAACTCGGTGTTGATGATCCGCGCCTTCAGGGCGGTGCGCTTGACTGCCGAGAAGTACTCGTTGGAAGCCAGATTGAGCAGCACATCGTCGCCTTGTGCAGCCAATGCTTCGTTCAACCACTCGCTGATGCGCGTGCCCCAGAACGCGTAAAGGTCCTTGCCACGGGTGTTGGCCAGCTTGGTGCCCATCTCCAGGCGGTACGGCATCATCAAATCCAGCGGGCGCAACAGGCCGTAGAGTCCCGAGAGCATGCGCAAGTGGTCCTGGGCGTAGCTGAAATCGGCATCGTTGAAAGTCTCGGCATTCAAGCCGGTATACACGTCGCCCTTGAACGCCAGCAACGCCTGCTTGGCGTTGGCCGGGGTGAAGGCCGGCGTCCAACTGCCGAAGCGGGCGGCATTGAGGCCGCCGATTTTGTCGGATACGTGCATCAGCTCGCTGATCTGCGCCGGGCTCAGTTCGCGCAGTTGCTCGATCAGTTCCTGGGAATGGTCCAGGTATTGCGGCTGGGTGAAGCGCGCAGTCACCGGCTTTGACTCGAAGTCGAGGGTTTTGGCGGGGGAAATCACCATCAGCATTTGAGTTGGCTCCTGTAATCGTGGGCGAGATTCTAGGGGTTGGGGCGTTTTGACTCCACCTATGATGGCGATAGATGCGATCCGCTATGATGGGCGGTAACTCTGGAGAGGGAGACCCCGTGTGCGATTAGCGCTTTTATTGTCGGCTTGCCTGCTGTGCCTGAATGTCCAGGCCGCGCCGGTTGACGTCGCCAGCCTCGACCGCGCCACCTGGCCGGAAAAACTCGCCAGCCCGGCGCTGTTCGACGTGGCCTCGCGGGCGGAAATCCTGATGTTTGCCCATGGTTTGATCACCAGCGAAGCCCTGGACGAAACCGCGCTCAAGCAGCGCCTGGGATTGAAGATCATCAACCTGGCCGCCATCGACGACCTGCGCCGTCAACTCTGGCAACGGCTGTTGGAGAACTACACGTTCGCCCAGCAAAGCTGCGCAGAAGACGCTTCGTTCTGTTATCTGGTGGAAAACATGGACGACCTGCGCGAGCAGGCCGGCAAGTTCGACGTCAGTGACGACTCGTTCTATATAGGCTGGGCCGCCCCCAGCCGGCACTTCCATGCACGCTATCTCGATGAACTGCTGCGCAAGGCCGCGCTGCTGCCGCAGATCAGCAGCGAAGTGGCGCGCTTTGGCGACCACGAACGCAATGGCGACGAACTCAACGATCGCATGTTCCTGCTGACGTTCGACGGCGGCCCGGCAACGGTCGGCGGTAATACCGACTGGCTCGCCGATTACCTGCGCAAGCAAAAGATCGACGCTACGTTCTTTGCCCTCGGCAGCAGCTTGCAAACCCGCGTGGAGCGCAGTTCCGCAGCGGATGTGCAGGCGCTGTACCAGGGGCAGTGCGTGGGTATCCAGGGGTGGCAGTATCGCTCTCACAGCCATTGGGTCGACTGGCAGGATTCCATCACCCGCAGTGCATCACTGGTGCAAAACCTGCTGCCGGAAAACTATGTGCCGCTGTTCCGGCCGCCTTACGGGCAACGGCGCGCGGACAGCCAGGGATTCTTCCAGGCCCAGGGCCTGCAAGTGGCGTTATGGGACATCGATTCCCAGGACGAGCCGGGCAAGCTCAAGGCCGAAGAGTCGGCGCAACGGGTGCTGACGCTGATGCTGCTGTGGCGCAAAGGGGTGATTGTGTTTCACGACACCCAGGACAAGGCGCGGGTGGCACTGCCAATGGTGTTGCAGTCGACGGCGCAGAGTGGCTTGGGTTGGCAGGACTGTCGTGAAGCATTTCGATGAAATGCCCGGCCCTGTTGGTTGAGGGGGCTTTTTGGGGTGAATTGCCGCGACATTTCGATGCAGGCGGACTTCCGACTTTAACGGGGTGCATGGCACTCGGCTAGTGCTATTCGTCATCCTGAAAAATAAACTTCAAAAAAGCGTCAAAGTGCTTTTTCCTGTCATGGGTTTTGCGGTATTACGAAGTCAGACCGCCGAAACCTGCAGCACAGGTGGCGTCTTCCAAGACTCCTCATGTGGGCACTGCACTTGACGTCACACAAGGTGCAGTCGGTGGTCGAATCGAGGCGCAGCACCGCCCAGGTATTGCGTCGACTGGCTCCCACAAAGGTGACCGAGTATGGATGATCATGGACGCACCCCTTCTTCCGACCAGCCAATCCTTTATGTGCTTGATACCAACGTATTGATTCACGATCCAAACGCACTGCTTAACTTTGAAGAGCACCACGTCGCCATCCCCATGATCGTGCTGGAGGAGCTGGACAAACTCAAAAGCGGCCACCACAGCGTCGCTGCCGAATGCCGCCAGGCCATCCGCCTGATCGACAAGACCCTGGGCGAAGCTTCGCCCGAGGACGTTGAAGTCGGCGTGCCGATCCAGCGTGGCAAGAGCGGGCCCAAGGGCTTGCTGTCGATCCTGATGAACAAACGCAGCGAGCCCAGCAGCCTGCTGCCGGAAAACCTCAACGACAACAAAATCATCAACCAATTGATCGACCTGCACGCGCGCGACAAGGACCTGCGCCTGGTGCTGGTGACCAAAGACATCAATATGCGCCTCAAGGCACGAGCGTGTGGGATCGCTGCCGAGGACTACAGTACCGACCAATTGGTCGACGACGTGTCGATGTTGTCGCGTGGTTATCACATGATGACCGGCTCGTTCTGGGACCGTGTCAGCAAGGTCGAAACCCGCCAGGACCACGGTCGCACCTGGCATCAGGTGCAACTGACCGACAACCTGCCGGCGGTACATATCAATGAATTCATTGTCGACGAGCAGGGCTTTGTAGGCTGGATCAAAGAGATTCAGGTCGACAAGCTGCTGATCCTCGACCTGCATCAGGAGCCTCTGTTGCACCAGGAAGCCTGGGGCCTGAAACCGCGTGACATCTACCAGAGCCTGGCGTTGTATGCGCTGCTTGATCCGGACATTCACCTGGTCAACCTGACCGGCGCCGCAGGCTCGGGGAAAACCATCCTCGCCCTGGCCGCCGCCATCGAACAGACCATGGTGACCAAGCGCTATCGCCGCATCATCGCCACCCGCAGTGTGCAGGGCCTGGACCAGGAAATCGGTTTTCTGCCGGGTACCGAGGCGGAAAAAATGGAGCCGTGGCTGGGGGCAATCACCGACAACCTCGAAGCCTTGCACATGGATGACGAAAACACCCATGGCAGCGTCGACTACATCCTCAGCAAAGTGCCGTTGCAGTTCAAATCCCTCAACTACATCCGAGGCCGCAGCTTCCAGCAGAGCCTGATCCTGATCGACGAATGCCAGAACCTCACCCCGCACCAGATGAAAACCATCATCACCCGTGCCGGCGCCGGTTCCAAAGTGGTGTGCCTGGGCAACCTGGCACAGATCGACACCCCTTACCTGTCCGCGACCAGCTCCGGGCTGACCTACCTGACGGAGCGCTTCAAGGACTTCCCCAACGGTGTGCATATTGCGCTGCAAGGGGTGCCTCGTTCGATCCTGGCTGAATACGCCGAGTCGCACCTCTAACTACTGGTAATCCAACAAGTGGCTAAATGCCACGAAACCCCCCGGATTTTTCACGAAATCCGGGGTTTTTGTTGTGTGCGACATTTGCCTGCGATAACGCGCCTTGGGTGCTTGTGGTATTTGTAATTATTTTGTTACATTTTTCCGCGGTCAACATCATAAGAACACTGCGTGACCCCGTCGGAACACCACCTCCTTGATTCGACGAATATTCAGAACACCTGCCTTAAGGTTTTCTCCGTGACCCTGCCTATTACAAAAGCCCGAAACATCGCTCATTGACGACGCACATATCCAAAGGGAAAGGAAAATGGACGTAGCAGGTAATGGCTTCACTTTGTCACAACGCACGCGCGCCACTCGTTTCAAGCAGATCCCCCTGACACCCATCGCACTCGGCCTGGCCCTATGGCTGGGGCAGGGCTCCATGGCCTGGGCCGATGACAACCCTTACACGTCACACGTATTGGAATCGGCGTTCAGGAAAGCCGTGGCGTCATTCGGGCCCAACACCGACGTTTACAAGAACCTGCGGTTTGCCTACGCGGATATCGTCGACCTGGCGGCCAAGGATTTCGCCGCCCAGTCCGGCAAGTTCGATTCGGCCCTCAAGCAAAACTACGAGCTGCAACCGGAGAACCTCACCATCGGCGCCATGCTCGGCGATACCACACGGCCGTTGGACTACGCCTCGCGCCTGGATTACTACCGCAGCCGGCTGTTCAGCAACAACGGTCGCTACACCACCAATATTCTTGATTTCTCCAAGGCCATCATCGCCAACCTGCCGGCTGCCAAGCCTTACACCTACGTAGAACCGGGCGTGAGCAGCAATCTCAATGGACAACTGAACGCCGGCCAGTCGTGGGCGGGCGCGACCCGTGACTGGAGCGCCAACGCAGAAACCTGGAAGACCCCGGAAGCCCAGGTCAACTCCGGCCTGGACCGCACCAACGCGTACTACGCCTATGCTCTGGGCATCACCGGCAAAGGCGTGAATGTCGGTGTACTGGACTCGGGCATTCTCACCAGACACTTCGAGTTCCAGGGCAAGAATGCCCAGGGCCAGGACCGTGTGCAGGCGGTGACCTCCACCGGCGAGTATTACGCCACCCATCCACGCTACCGTCTTGAAGTGCCCAGCGGCGAGTTCAAGCAGGGTGAACATTTCAGTATCTCCGGGGAATATGACCCGGCGTTCAACGATGGCCACGGTACGGAAATGTCCGGTGTGCTCGGGGCCAGCCGCAACGGCACCGGTATGCACGGAATCGCCTTCGATACGAATATTTTTGTCGCCAACACAGGCGGCAGCGACAACGATCGGTACCAGGGCTCCAACGACCTCGACTACAACGCGTTCATGGCCAGCTATAACGCCCTGGCGGCGAAGAACGTGTCGATCGTCAACCAGAGCTGGGGGCAAAGTTCGCGCGATGATGTGGAGAACCACTTCGGCAATGTCGGCGACAGCGCAGCGCAAAACCTGCGCGATATGACCGCGGCCTATCGCCCGTTCTGGGACAAGGCCCACGCCGGGCACAAAACCTGGATGGACGCCATGGCCGACGCCGCACGGCAAAACACCTTTATCCAGATCATCTCGGCGGGTAACGACAGCCACGGTGCCAACCCGGACACCAACGCCAACCTGCCGTTTTTCAAGCCGGACATCGAAGGCAAATTCCTCGCGATCACCGGCTACGACGAGACCAGCGCCCAGGTCTACAACCGCTGTGGTACTTCGAAGTGGTGGTGCGTGATGGGCGTGTCGGGTATCCCGTCCACCGGGCCTGAGGGTGAAATCATCCCGAACGCCAACGGCACCTCAGCCGCTGCGCCGAGCGTCTCCGGCGCCTTGGCGCTGGTAATCCAGCGCTTTCCGTACATGACCGCCAGCCAGGCGCGGGACGTGTTGCTGACCACCTCCAGCTTGCAGGCGCCGGATGGCCCGGACACACCCGTCGGCGAGCTGACGGGTGGCCGCACCTACGACAACCTGCAGCCGGTGCACGATGCCGCGCCGGGTACGCCGCAAGTGCCCGGCGTGGTCAGTGGCTGGGGCTTGCCCAACCTGCAAAAAGCCATGCAAGGGCCGGGGCAGTTCCTCGGTGCGGTGGCGGTGGCCTTGCCTAGCGGCACCCGTGATATCTGGGCCAACCCGATTTCCGATGAGGCCATTCGCGCTCGCCGCGTGGAAGATACTGCCGAGCAGGCGACCTGGACTGCCACCAAGCAGCAAAAGGGCTGGCTCAATGGCCTGCCCGCCAATGCCTCGGCCGACGACCAGTTTGAATACGAGATCGGCCATGCCCGGGAGCAGGCGACGCTTACCCGTGGCCAGGACTTGCTCACAGGCGCCACCTACGTTGGCAGCCTGGTCAAGTCGGGGGACGGCGAACTGGTGCTGGAAGGCCAGAACAGCTATTCAGGCAGCACCTGGGTGCGCGGTGGCAAGTTGTCGGTGGACGGCGTGTTGACCTCTGCCGTGATGGTGGATGGCAGCGCCGCGGGCACGCGCAATGCGGACAACGGCGTGGTCACCACGTTGGGCGGTACCCTGGCCGGCAACGGCACGGTAGGCGCCTTGACCGTCAACAATGGCGGACGTGTAGCGCCGGGGCATTCGATTGGCACGCTGCACACCGGCGATGTCACCTTCAACCCGGGCTCGGTGTATGCCGTTGAAGTCGGCGCCAATGGGCGCAGCGACCAGATTCAGAGCAGCGGCGTGGCGACCCTTAATGGCGGTGTGGTGAACGTGTCCCTGGAGAACAGCCCCAACCTGCTGTCCGCCAGCGAGGCGCGCAGCTTGCTGGGCCAGCAGTTCAGCATCCTCAGCGCCAGCCAGGGCATCAATGGCCAGTTTGCGGCGTTCGCGCCCAACTACCTGTTTATCGGCACGCAACTCAACTACCAACCGAACCAACTGACGCTGGCGATCGCGCGTAACCAGACCACGTTCGCCAGCGTCGCGCAAACCCGTAACGAGCGGGCGGTGGCGACGGCGGCCGAGACACTGGGCGCCGGCAGCCCGGTTTACGAAAGCCTGTTGGCTTCGGATTCCGCCGCCCAGGCACGGGACGCGTTCAAACAACTGTCGGGGCAATTGCACTCGGATGTGGCGGCGGCGCAAATGGCCGACAGCCGCTACCTGCGTGAAGCGGTCAACGGTCGCCTGCAACAGGCCCAGGCGCTGGATTCCAGCGCGCAGATCCAGGCCGGCGACAACGGCGGCTGGGTGCAACTGCTGGGTGGGCGCAACAACGTCAGCGGTGACAACAACGCCAGTGGTTATTCCTCGTCCACCAGCGGCGTGCTGCTGGGCCTGGATACCGAGGTGAGTGATGGCTGGCGGGTGGGGGCGGCGACCGGTTATACCCAGAGCCACCTCAACGGCCGGTCGGCTTCGGCGGACAGCGACAACTATCACCTGTCGATCTATGGCGGCAAACGTTTCGAAGCCATTGCCCTGCGCCTGGGGGGCGCTACCACCTGGCACCGCCTGGACACTTCGCGACGGGTGGCTTACGCCAATCAGTCGGACTATGCCAAGGCCGACTACAGCGCGCGCACCGACCAAGTGTTCGCCGAGATCGGTTACACCCAGTGGAATCTGTTCGAACCTTTCGCCAACCTCACGTACCTGAACTATCAAAGCGACTCGCTCAAGGAGAAAGGCGGCGCTGCGGCCTTGCACGCCAGCAAGCAAAGCCAGGACGCGACGCTTTCTACGTTGGGCCTGCGTGCACATACGCAATTGCCGATCAGCTCCACCTCGGCGGTGACCTTGCGCGGTGAGTTGGGTTGGGAGCATCAGTTCGGTGATACCGATCGCGAAGCCTCGCTGAAGTTTGCCGGCAGCGACACGGCCTTCGCCGTCAACAGCGTGCCGGTGGCGAGGGACGGGGCGGTGATCAAGGCCAGTGCGGAAATGGCCTTGACCAAAGACACCCTGGTGTCGTTGAACTACAGCGGCTTGCTGTCCAACCGCGGTAACAACAACGGCATCAACGCCGGGTTTACCTTCCGTTTCTAACCCTGGAAGTTGTGGGTAAAGGGGTGCATTGCACCCCTTTATTTATGGGACAAACAGCCCTGCGCAAATTTGACCCACGGGTTTACAATTGCCGCTCCTGATCAGGAGTATCCCTGTGCTGACTCATCTCGATTCCCAAGGTCGCGCCCATATGGTCGACGTCACCGACAAAGCCGTGACGTTCCGTGAGGCGGTGGCCGAAGCGCGGGTGCGCATGTTGCCCGACACCTTGACAATGATTGTCGACGGCGCCCACCCCAAGGGCGACGTGTTTGCCGTGGCCCGCATTGCCGGGATCCAGGCGGCGAAAAAAACCAGTGATCTGATCCCCCTGTGTCACCCGCTGATGCTCACCGGCGTCAAGGTCGAGCTGCGTGCCGACGGTGTGGATGCCGTGCATATCCTGGCGCGCTGCAAACTCTCCGGCCAGACCGGCGTGGAAATGGAGGCCCTGACCGCCGCCAGCGTCGCGGCACTGACGATCTACGACATGTGCAAGGCGGTGGACCGTGGCATGACCATCGAAAACATTCGCCTGCTGGAGAAGCTGGGCGGTAAAAGCGGGCATTTCAAGGCGGATCAGCAATGAGCATCAACGTACTGTTTTTTGCGCGTTACGCCGAAGCGGTGGGCTTTGATTCGTTGGAGATGGAAGGTGAGTTTGCCACCGTTGATGCCGTGCGCCTGGCCCTGGCCGCTGACCCGGAGTTCGCAGTACTCAACGAGGCGAGTCTGATGTGCGCGCGCAACGAAGAGCTGTGCAATCTCGACGAGCCGGTCCAAGCCGGTGACGAAGTCGCGTTTTTCCCGCCCGTGACCGGAGGCTGAGCATGACCATTCGTGTGCAGGTCGAAGCCTTTGATCCCGGTGCTGAAGTCAACGCGATGCACGCGGCCAATGTCGGCGTGGGCGCGGTGGTGAGTTTTGTCGGTTATGTGCGCGACTTCAATGACGGGCGTGATGTGTCTGGAATGTTCCTTGAACACTACCCCGGCATGACCGAAAAGGCCCTGGCCAAGATCGCCGTGGAAGCCGAGCAGCGCTGGCCGCTGCTCAAGCTTGAAGTGCTGCATCGCATTGGCGCGCTGGAGCCGGGGGAGCCGATAGTGTTTGTTGGAGTGGCCAGTGCGCATCGCCAGGCGGCGTTTGAGGCGTGTGCATTTGTGATGGATTACCTGAAGACGCGGGCGCCGTTTTGGAAGAAGGAAAATACACCAGAGGGGCCGCGTTGGGTGGAAGGGCGAGGTAGTGATTATGCGGCGGCTGACCGTTGGGGTTAAGTGTCTGCTATCGGTACCGCTCGCACGCCAATCTATATTAAATGCTTCTGCTGAAATAACCCCCCCCAACCCCCTCATCTTATTTCGAATAGATCTATCTAACTGTCAAATCTGACAGTTAAAACCTCAGGTTCTTTCTGTGTCTAATAGTTCCAGGTCAGGCATTTATCTGGCTGCAAAGGTCCTGGATGGAATTTGCGTGCTCGCTATTTGTTGTAGTTTGGTAACGCTGGAGAACGAAATGATAGCATCGTCAAGAAAGGCACGGCTTTCACATTTTAAAGTCAGATTTGCCGACGGAACTGACTACTCCGGTGCACTGTATGCTAATGGTCATCATCAATGTGAGATTGTTGTTGAGGTGCTGAAAGAAGCCATGGGTAAAGTGGGTTCGTGGCATCATGTGGTCTTGAGTGATGAGGAACGGGCGAGTATAAGAATTGTGCCTGCTCAAAAGCCAGGTTATAGAAGTAACTCAGAGGGTTGGGTATGCGATACGGAGAAAAATGAATTCAGTCTAGGACTGTGGAGTCGGCAGTCTAAAGAAGACAGTGATAATGTGTCGATACCGAATGTACTGGATTCACGCATAGAGGTTTTCAGTCGTTATATGCGAGTTGCGCAAAGCGCATCTCTTGAGCCACGGGAGTTTATGGCCACGATTGTGTTGGAGGGAGAGCTTCTTTTTGAGAGTTTTTCCGAGAAAAGCGCGGGAGCTGACTCGTCGATTGTTATTGCCCCGGTTGCGCCTTGTCAATTACGCATAACCGACTTGGACAGCTATGTGGACTATAATGCCTATAGCGACAACAATGTTTCAGTTGATATGTACGGCTGGCAGGGGAAGGATGGGTTGAGATTTGTCCAGAACTATGGGCTTTTAAAGCCTCTGCCTGTGAGCGGCGAAGGGCAGTACTTCCAAACAGCTTATGGAGTTCAATCAAATTTTAAAGGCGGTATTTTCAAGGGCCTTCCTGATTCGGTACAGCCACTACTGATCACAATGATTCACCACCTTCTTCCTGCAACCCCGCCACCGGATCCCAACGTTCGCTGGCAATTCGTCGTGGATATGATGGCTGCCCGCCTTCGTGCTTTCATGTCTGTCCTTCCTGAATCTACTGAGCCTGCTTTTTGGACGCTGCGAGATAATTTTGGAACGTTGCGTTGTTTCAAACTATATCCAACAGAGGGTGGCAATCGCCTTTCGCTGGAGCCGGTGTCGGAGCCAAGTAAAAGGGTCGCGCATTTTAGAATCAGGCTGCCTAATGGTCAGGACTCGACCAGCGAACTTTATGCTAATAATCGTCATCAGTGTAAAGTTACAATTGAAGTGATAGCCGATGAGGAAGGGGCTGATGGTATATGGAGGCCCGTGCCATTGAAACCTGAGGAGGAAGCTAGCATTACGGTGACGCGATATTCTGCGAACCTGAATGAGCCTCTTCCTCGAGGTTGGAGCTGTGACGCTATTAAAAACATATACGACACCGGTCTGAGGGCGAGATCGCCTTCACTAGCTCAGGAGCAACCGCTTCAGGAGCAGCACCAGGCTATTGCGTTGCCTGCCCATATAGAAACCTTTGATCGCTTTATGCGTTTCGACTCGAGTACGCCTATAGAATATCAACGTTTTATGGCCCGGATAGTTATAAATGGAAAGGTTTATACAACCAATTATAGGTCTGGTGAAGATCAGTTTGATTCCTGGGTGAGTATTACTCCTGTAAGACCCTATGTGCTGAAGGTAGATGATCTTAATCTGACTGTTGATGAACACGCTTACTCGGATCTTGGTACCAAGACTGATATTGATGTTTATTATTGGACACCTCCCGCTGGGTTGAGGTTTTTGGTGAATAGGGGGATTGACAGCCCTATGAATGTCAGCCTGGAAGGTGATTATTTTCATACCTCGTTCAGCAACTTAGCTGGCAAAGATTATCTAAAGGGGGGAGTGGTCGTATCGAAGGATAATCCGGCCTTGCAACTACGCCACAAAGACATTCATCGAGGGTTACCTGAAGTGGTGGCTGGTTATAATCCCTTCGTAAGGTTTGGTTTGGTCAATACAATCATGCGTGCAGTTAGGGTCTCTTCGGCTAACGCTATCGATCAAGGTCATAGGACCTCGCCTTGGCGACTATGGGATAATTTTGGCTGCGAACATGCATTTTTGATAAAAAGAGATACGCATAGGCTTCTCTTGCAAGACCACAATTGAATAGGTGGTATGAATCTTGTTGGCTCAATATAGGGTGGAGGCCGGAGAAGTCGTAGCCACTGTCTTTTGCGCGGAGGTATGTCATGAATGTTTACTCTAATGCATTCAATTTCAGCTCGTATCTCGGTGGCTCGGTTGACCCGCGTACGGGCCAATACGGTTTCCAGATTCACTTGGCAACCGTCTACCCTCAAGGCCCGCTGGAGGTGAGCAGAAAGATCGCGCTGTCATTCTCCATGATGAGTCTCGAATCGGGCGTCTATGGCACCGGTTGGCGCATCAGCAATACCGAGTTTGATATCGCCCGTTCGCGGCTAACATTGCTCAGCGGTGAGCAGTTCAGCACCCAGAGCCTGCCTGCTGTGGGCGGCACGCTGGTGATCAAGGACTGCAAGCTTCAAGACCTGGTCGTCAAGCGGCCGGATGCCACGACGCTTCATGTGATTTACAAGGACGGCACGGTTGAGGTTTTGCAGCGTACCAGCAGTACCGTGCCCTATCGTATCGTAGCCATCCAGTTCGAGAACGGTGAGCGTCTGAAATGGGAATATCCCGATGGCGGATCGCTTGCGCGAATTCTCGACCACAACCAGCAAGTACTGTTATCGCTGACGTACGCCAACGGGCGCCTCTCGATGGTTGACACACGGGTCGACGGAGGTCGCTATGCACGTATGCGCTTCACCTACTCCAATGCTCGACTGACGGGTGTCACGGCGCCTTATGACAGCACTAAACCGCCCGCGAGTGCAGGCTATGTGCTGGAGTACACATCTGCTTTTCGCAACGGCATGATCGCTGTCGAACGAGTGCGCCCACCGATGGGCGGCGATGAGTTGATCAACTATGCTGAAAACGGCCATCAGTATGCCAATGGGCAACACATCCCTCGCGTCACCAGTTGGGTCCAGACGCCTGCGGCCAGCCAGCCCTGCATGTCACGTAACTATAATTACAGCCCAGGCAGGAATTTCACCGGCTACCCCTTTTCAGGCGGTTTTCGTGAGGGCGAGG
This sequence comes from Pseudomonas sp. 37 R 15, assembly GCF_900004865.1. NCBI lineage: Bacteria > Pseudomonadati > Pseudomonadota > Gammaproteobacteria > Pseudomonadales > Pseudomonadaceae > Pseudomonas > Pseudomonas sp. 37 R 15. Next base: position 209,616 of record NZ_CVTV01000049.1, read on the forward strand.
ACAATCTATATCTGATAGGCAGTGCCTATGACTATTGGACGGAAGAAACCCACCTCGATAACACAACCAGTAAGCCGCTGAGCGTTACTCGCACTACCTACAACAAATTCCACCTGCTGACCGAGGAACAGGTCCTGCGCGAGGGCACCCGGACTACCAGGACCATTGAATATAACGTGTGCCCAGGGCTCTTTCCGGCGCAGCCTCCCAATCTCCAGTTACCCAAAGTTATCACCACGTGCTACGCGTTGGTGGCGGGTGGCGCGAAACGGATGGTAAAGGTCGAGATCGAGACAGACTGCTACGGTAACGAGCTGAGCCGCACCGAAAATTCCGGGGTACGCACCGAATACAGCTACTACCCGATTAAAGGCGAGCCCGGAAAGTGCCCCGCCGACCCACATGAATTGTTCCAGCGCTACCTGAAACAAGAGCGCCTCATCCCGGCCGGGGGCACGCCGACAGCTCGACTTACCGAGTACACCCACACAGCTGTGCCGTCCACTGACGGCCGTTATTTTGTGCTTCAGCAATCGATTAGCCAGGCCGGCATCGTCAGCTTGCAGCAAACGTATTACGAAGCACCTGTCGAGCTGGCCGGCCGTTTGAGGAGTACCACCAGCATCATTGACGGGCTGTCGTTGGCCAGCCATTTCAGTTACACCATCAACGGCGATACGTTAAGCGAAACCCGACGTTTACAGGCACGGGAGGGGCAATGGCTGGAGTCGGTGCGCACCCTCTCACTGGTCAACCGTCGCCTGTTGTCGATGACGCGAGACGCAGGCATCACCTTGGCGCTGGCATACGACGTCAGTGGCAGATTGATTGCGGAAACGGCGTCGCCCGGCGAGCCGCAACAAGCGGTACGGCGCTACGCCTACCATTTCGCGACGCAAGGTCAGGGTGCTCACCTGATCACTACCGATGCGCAGGGTAACCGGGTAATCACTTATTACGATGGCCTGGGACGCCAGGTTGCCGAAGCCCAGATGATGAGCGATGACCAGGAGCGTCCCACCCGAAACTGGCGTTATGACGCGCAGGGGCGGACGGTGGAGGTGGTGAGTATCGACTATCTGCCCGACGGGCCGCGGTTTTTGAAGACCACCCACACCTACAATCGTTGGGGCAATGCCAGTCGTGTGGTCCGTGCCGATGGCAGCGTGGAGGTCGATGAGTACGATCCGTATCTGAATCTGAAAATAGAGGGCGTTGAAGGCGGGGAGCGGCTGAAAACCTGTTTTAACGAACACAATCAGCCGATAGAGACGGAGCGCCTCGACGCTGATGACAATCGCGTTGAAGTGGAGTCGCGCACCTACGATGGCCTGGGTCGCTGCCTGTCTGTACTGGATATCGATAAAAACCTCACCCAATTTACCTATGACCCGCACAACCGGCTGCTCACTACCCTGCAGACTCCGGCAGACGGCACGCCGCAGCGGTTGCGTACGAACGAGTATGCGCCTGGCACAAGCAGCGAGGAGGTCAGCGCACTCCTTGTCGATGGCAAGCGGTTAGGGGCTCGTACGTTCGACAGCTTGGGCCGGATGACCAGCCAGGCACGTGGCACAGGGCAGGCTGTCACTTGGGAGTATGAAGCGGACTGGATGGAACCGGTCGCCATGGTTTCTGCGCAGGGCGCGCGTCAAGAGCTGACTTACGATAAACACCTGGACGTGCTCTGCCGTAGTGAAGTGGCAGCGCTTGCCGTGCGCAATTACCAATATGACTTGACCTCCGGCGCGTTGACCCGCTCCGAGACCGGTGGCCTGATTCATGAGGTGTTTCACGACGCGTACGGCTATCCGGAGAAGGAAGTCCAAACGGCCAATGGTTCGGTCGCCACCTCAGTGTACGGCCATTCCCCTGGCGGACGCTTGCTGCATCAAACCAGCGCCGATGGCCAGCGCAGCCAGCTCTGTTACGACGCGCAGGGACGCTTTCAGCGGATGACCACCGGTAACCTGGTGATCGAGCAGGACTACGATGCGTTTGGCCGGCCCCGTACACTGACCACCACCCATGAAAATATGCAGGTGATCACTCGAGTTTCCTATGATTCTCAGGGTCGAGAAACCGAGCGCCGTTTCGAGCAAAACGGCGCATCGTTGCAAGTAATGACCAGCACGTATCACCCCAACAGCATGCTGGCCACGCGATTTCTTCGTGATGCCAATGCACAGCTGGTGATCGGTGAGACGTTTACCTACGACGCCTACTTGCGGCTGACCGCCTATCGCTGCGAGGGCCTTGAACATCCTAAGGATCACCGGGGGCGCGGCATTGTCGGGCAGGATTTCAGCTTTGACAGCCTGAACAACATCACGCAAGTGGTGACGTCCTTTGCCGATGGCACGCAAGATACCTGCGAGCGTTTTTTCACCGGTACGGATCCGACCCAGCTTACCCGTGTCACCCACACCCATCCGGTGCAGGACTTCACCCTGGCCTATGATGCGGCGGGTAACCTGTTGACAGGGCCTTCGGGGCAGGTCTACAGGTTCAATGCGTTGGAGCAACTGGTCGAGGTGCAGGCCGGTCCTTTTACCTACAGCTATCAATACGATGCGGATGCTCGGCAAGTGCTCGCGCGCCGCGCCGAAGAGCGGCCAGTGATGCTGGCATATTCCGGCGAGCGTCTGGAGACCCTGGTTGAAGGCGACAGAAAGGTCCGTTATCACGTCGCTGAAGATCAGGTCGTTGCGCGCAGTGGGGGCGTGGATGGGCCGCAACTGCATGTCACCGATGCCAGCGGCAGTGTGCGCGGCGTGTCGGCACCCGGGCAGGTGCATGTTCGGCGGCACTACACACCTTACGGCGATGCTCATATAAACCTGAATGACGGCAAGGCCCGAACCATGGCCGACCTGCAACTACTGGCGTTCAATGGTCAGCGGCTGGATGCGGCGGTTAACCTCTATTTCCTGGGCAATGGCCAGCGGGCCTACGATCCTGACCTGATGATTTTTCTGCAGGCCGATCCGTTGAGTCCCTTTGATGAGGGGGGGATCAACGGTTATGCCTACTGTGCGGGTAACCCGGTCAATATGATGGACCCCAGCGGGCTGCTCCCGAACTGGTTGCAATGGGTTCTGACGGGGGCAGCATTGGCCCTGGCGGTTGTGTCGCTAGGGAGTAGCGTGGTGGGCATTGCGGCGGTTGGTTTGGCTGCGGCCACCGCACTGCAAATATCGGCGGCGGCCACCGCCGCATTGGGTATCGTTGGTGGTGCATTTGGTACCGCCGGGTTGGCTGTGGCGGCGGTGGATCACGCGAACGGATGGGACCGCTCCAGCCTTGTTAAAAAACTGCAGTGGGCGTCTTTCGGCTTCTTGATAGCTTCCTGGGCGACGACCGGTGTCAGCGCTTTGAAGGCGGCGACCGATGCGTATAAAGCGGCAAAAATAGCATCGGCCGCTGGAAAACTTGCGATGCGTCCGATGAATTATGGTACTCCCGCCATGAGTGCGGCCCTTAGAAGTGCAACCAGGCTCGTCTTGGGCAGAACCTTTAAATTTGGTACCGCTAAAGCTCCAACCTCTTTCAGCAAGGCATTTGGTACTACTCGAGGTCTTATCAGGCTGACTAATTTAGTGCGCTCATCAAAGGGACGTTATGACGCCGTGGACGCACTCTTGAATGAGTCTGATGACGGCGCGTCGCCAAGACGGCATCAGGAACAGCCGCAACCACAACCGGTGCTGGCGACACTCATCGACATGCCGGCCAGCGCCAGCAATTATTACCAGTCGTCCAGGGAGGAAGGTAGGCGAGTCCGTCAGTCAATCTTGAGTGAGGTGTACCGAGGGTAGGAGCGGGCGCTGCAAGAGGCTGATGCTCAGCCAACAACATCAGCAATGTGGGAGGGTGCTTGCTCCCGATTGCAGTGTGTCAGTCTATGAAGATATCGACTGATGCTCCGCTATCGGGAGCAAGCACCCTCCCACATGTTTGACCGCGTTTCAGCTTTTAAGGGCGTTTGCGTTCTACAGCGCGCAGCAGATGCGTGGGCGGCGTCTCGCAACTGATCTTGCGCCCCAGCAGCGTCTCGATCGACGGCAACTGATACGAGTCATCTTCCCCGGCAAAGCTGATCGACACGCCCGCAGCCCCGGCACGCCCGGTACGGCCAATGCGGTGTACGTAGTCGTCCGGCACTTCCGGCAGGGTGAAGTTGATCACGTGGCTGATGCCGTCGATGTGAATGCCGCGCCCGGCCACGTCGGTGGCCACCAGCACGCGGATCTTGCCTTCGCGGAAACCTTCCAGGGTCTTGATGCGCTTGTGCTGCGGCACATCGCCCGACAGTTGCGCGGCGTTGACGCCATCGCGCACCAGGCGTTCTTCGATGCGGCGCACTTCGTCCTTGCGGTTGGCGAAGACCATCACGCGTTCCCAACCGTTGTCGTTGATCAGGTTGTAGAGCAGCTTGTACTTGTCGGCACCGGCCACGGCATAGATGTGCTGCTCGACGTTTTCGCTGGCGACGTTCAGTGCCTCGATCTCGACGATGGACGGCTCGGTGGTCCATTGCTTGGCGAGGTTCATCACGTCTTCGGTGAAGGTCGCGGAGAACAGCAGCGTCTGGCGTTCGTTTTTCGGTGGGGTCTGGCGGATGATCTGGCGCACTTGCGGGATAAAGCCCATGTCGAGCATGCGGTCGGCTTCGTCCAGCACCATCACTTCGACCATGTCCAGGTGCACGTCGCCGCGCTGGTTGAAGTCCAGCAGGCGGCCCGGCGTGGCGACGAGGATGTCGCAGTGGCGGGCTTCGAGGTGCTTGAGCTGTTTGTCGAAGTCCATGCCGCCGACGAACGTCATCACGTTGAGGCCGGTGTACTTGGTCAGGTCGGCGGCGTCCTTGGCGATCTGCACCACCAGTTCGCGGGTGGGGGCGATGATCAGCGCGCGCGGTTCGCCCATGTAGCGTTCTTTGGGCGGCGGCGTTTGCAGCAGTTGGGTGATGATCGAGATCAGGAACGCGGCGGTCTTGCCGGTGCCGGTCTGGGCGCGGCCAATGGCGTCTTTGCCGGCCAGGGTGAAGCCCAGCACTTGCGCCTGGATCGGTGTGCAGTACGGGAAGCCCAGGTCCTGGATGGCGTGCATCAGCTCCGGGGCCAGGTTGAAGTCGTGGAAGCGGGTCTTGCCTTCCTGGGGCTCGACGACGAAGTCTTCGAGTTTCCACGGGATGACGACCGGCTTCGGGGCGTGCTCGCGGCGAGGCTTTGGCGCGGCTGGCGCGGCAGCGACTTCGACCGGTTTTGTCTGTTCAGGCGCGGTCACTTTCGGCTGGGCAGCAGGTGCCGTCCGGGCGGGCTGCTTACCGTCGTTGCGGCTGCCGGTTGGCGGGACGGGAGCACTGGGAACAGGCGCGAGCGGCTCAGCCTCGCTTTTGCCGAACATCTTCTTGAGTGCTTTGAGCACGGTCATCTCATTAATTGGTTAAGGAATGTACGCCGGCCAGTGTAATGCAAGAATCGGGCGCGGCGTAGTGCGTCTGTCATACAACTACATAAACGCGCAGGTCAGCGCAGGCGCTCGGCCAGCCAAGTGCCGATATCGCGTATCTCTTCGGGTAACACTTCGTGGCCCATTGGGTATTCCTGCCATGTCACGGTGACACTACGGGTCTGCAAATGCTCATAGGCGCTGCGGCCCATGGCGTTCTGTACCACTTCGTCGTACTGGCCGTGCAGGCACAGGGCAGGGATGCGTTGCTGGCTGGCGGATAATTCCAGGTCATCGTCGAAGGTCGGCGCGTAAGTGGAGAGGGCGATCACGCCACCCAGCGGGCCTTGCCACTTTTTAAACGCTGTGTGGAAAACCACTGCGCCACCCTGGGAAAAACCTGCCAGGAAAACACGCGAAGCGTCTATCCCGGTTCTCTTCTGCGCCTCGATCAAATCCGTGACCCTGTCGGTCGACGCTTCCAGTTCCTCCAGGCTGATCGAACGGGCCGGGCTCATGGCCTTGATGTCGTACCAGCTCGGCATCTCGTAGCCACCGTTGATCGTCACCGGGCGGCTGGGCGCCTGGGGCAAAACGAAGCGGGTGGTCAGCAACGTTTGCTGCAGCATTTCGGCCACCGGCAGGAAATCGTAGCGATCGGCGCCCAGGCCATGCAGCCAGATAACGCAGGCATCTGCAGGCTTGGCGGGCTCTAGAATCAAGGGTTCGGTCATGTTTGCTCCATAGATGTGCAGGCGCTCCGATTGGGTGCGTCGCAACGGTGCGCGACAGGTTGATCTGTTAAGAGAATGTCGCAAGGCTGAATCTTTTGCCATTGAACAGGGCACTCAGCGACTCAGCCAGTACTCTGGTACGAGCCTTGCTATGTGTAGGTCGATGTCAGAACTCTCCTAGGGCGGTAACACTATCAGTGACTGCCGCTTGTAGGAAAGCACCTGGAATTACCGCAAAGATCTCATGCTGCTCGACCCCAAAAAAAGCCAACACGGGTCGATATCGCCTCATAAGGGTGCGCTGAGGTTGGAGCTCCGACACAACAAGAGCAACTGGAGGTTTGAATGAAGGTATTGAAATCCACCCTGGCCATCGTGACCGCGGCCGCTGTATTGGGTGTCAGTGGTTTTGCCCAGGCTGGCGCCACCCTGGACGCCGTGCAGAAGAAAGGCTTTGTACAGTGTGGCGTGAGTGACGGCCTGCCGGGTTTCTCGGTGCCGGATGCCAGCGGCAAGATCCTCGGGATCGACGCTGACGTGTGCCGCGCCGTAGCCGCCGCCGTTTTCGGTGACGCGACTAAGGTCAAGTTCAGCCAGTTGAACGCCAAGGAGCGTTTCACCGCGCTGCAGTCCGGCGAAGTCGACATCCTGTCGCGCAACACCACCATGACCAGCTCCCGCGATGCGGGCATGGGCCTGAAATTCCCGGGCTTCATCACCTACTATGACGGCATCGGCTTTCTGGTAAACAACAAGCTGGGCGTGAAAAGTGCCAAGGAGCTGGACGGTGCAACCATCTGTATCCAGGCCGGTACCACCACCGAGCTGAACGTTTCCGACTACTTCCGTGGCAACAACCTCAAGTACACCCCGATCACCTTCGACACCTCCGATGAAAGCGCCAAGTCGCTGGAATCCGGGCGTTGCGACGTGCTGACCTCCGACAAGTCCCAACTGTTCGCCCAGCGCAGCAAGTTGGCCGCGCCGAAGGACTACGTGGTGTTGCCGGAAACCATTTCCAAGGAGCCTCTGGGCCCGGTCGTGCGTAACGGCGACGACGAGTGGCTGGCCATCGTACGCTGGGTGGGCTACGCCATGCTCAACGCTGAAGAAGCCGGTATCACCTCCAAAAACGTCGAAGCTGAAGCCAAGTCCACCAAGAACCCGGACGTCGCTCGTCTGCTCGGTGCTGACGGCGAATACGGCAAAGACCTGAAAGTGAAGAAAGACTGGGTCGTACAGATCGTCAAGCAAGTCGGTAACTACGGCGAAGTGTTCGAGCGCAACCTGGGCAAGAGCACCCCGCTGGAAATCGACCGTGGCCTGAACGCGCTGTGGAACAACGGCGGCATTCAATACGCACCGCCTGTGCGCTGATCGCTGATGGTTCTGTCACCCGGTGGGCCAACCGCCGGGTGATGTTCTGTTCCATTCTTTTCGGGGCACTTCATGCAAAATCAAATCGGCGCACCCAAGCAGAAGCTCAGCTTCAGCGATCCCAAAGTGCGTGCGTGGCTCTTCCAGATCATCACGATTGTGGCGGTGGTCTCGCTGGGCTGGTACCTCTTCAACAATACCCAGACCAATCTGCAGCACCGGGGCATTACCTCGGGTTTCGACTTTCTTGAGCGCAGTGCCGGCTTCGGCATCGCGCAGCACCTGATCGATTACACCGAGTCGGACAGTTATGCCCGGGTGTTTGTGATCGGTTTGCTCAACACCTTGCTGGTGACCGTGATCGGTGTGGTCCTGGCGACCCTGCTCGGCTTCATCATCGGCGTGGCGCGACTGTCGCCGAACTGGATGATCAACAAGCTGGCAACCGTGTATGTGGAAGTGTTCCGCAACATTCCGCCGCTGCTGCAAATCCTGTTCTGGTATTTCGCGGTGTTCCTGACCATGCCGGGGCCGCGTAACAGCCACAATTTCGGCGACACCTTCTTTGTCAGCAGCCGTGGCCTGAACATGCCGGCAGCGCTTGCAGCCGACGGTTTCTGGCCGTTTGTGGTCAGTGGGGTGGTGGCGATTGTCGCAATCGTGCTGATGGCTCGCTGGGCCAACAAGCGCTTTGAAGCGACCGGCGTACCGTTCCACAAATTCTGGGCGGGCCTGGCGCTGATCATCGTGATCCCGGCGTTGTGCGCCTTGATCTTCGGTGCACCGCTGCACTGGGAAATGCCTAAGCTGCAGGGCTTCAACTTTGTCGGCGGCTGGGTACTCATCCCCGAACTGCTGGCACTGACCCTGGCGCTGACCGTTTATACGGCAGCGTTTATCGCCGAGATCGTGCGTTCGGGCATCAAGTCCGTCAGCCACGGCCAGACCGAAGCCGCGCGTTCCCTGGGCCTGCGCCCTGGGCCAACGCTGCGCAAGGTCATCATCCCGCAGGCCCTGCGGGTGATCATTCCGCCGCTGACCAGCCAATACCTGAACCTGGCGAAAAACTCCTCGCTGGCGGCCGGTATCGGTTACCCGGAAATGGTTTCGCTGTTTGCCGGCACGGTACTCAACCAGACCGGTCAGGCCATCGAAGTCATTGCCATCACCATGAGCGTGTACCTGGCGATCAGCATCAGCATTTCCCTGCTGATGAACTGGTACAACAAGCGCATTGCGCTGATCGAGCGGTGAGGAAACGCCCATGAGTTCACATACGTTCAAACCTGATATGCCGCCGCCGAACAAAGTCTTCGGGCCGATGGCATGGATGCGCGCCAACCTGTTCTCCAGCTGGCTCAACACGCTGCTGACGTTGCTGGCGTTCTACCTGATCTACCTGGTAGTGCCGCCGATTCTCAGCTGGGCGATCATCGATGCCAACTGGGTTGGCACCACGCGTGCCGATTGCACCAAGGAAGGCGCCTGCTGGGTATTCATCCAACAGCGCTTCGGCCAGTTCATGTACGGCTACTACCCTGGCGACCTGCGCTGGCGCGTAGACCTCACCGTATGGCTGGCCATCGTTGGCGTGGCACCCTTGTTCATCTCGCGTTTTCAACGCAAGGCGGTCTATGGCCTGAGCTTTCTGGTGTTGTACCCGATCATCGCGTTCTTCCTGCTGCACGGCGGCGCGTTCGGGCTGACCAACGTGGCCACCAGCCAATGGGGCGGCTTGATGCTGACCCTGGTCATTGCCACCGTGGGCATTGCCGGCGCGTTGCCGCTGGGCATCATGCTGGCGTTGGGGCGGCGTTCGAACATGCCGGCGATTCGAGTGGTCTGCGTGACCTTCATCGAGTTCTGGCGCGGCGTGCCGTTGATCACCGTGCTGTTCATGTCCTCGGTGATGCTGCCGCTGTTCCTGCCTGAAGGCATGGGCATCGACAAGCTGCTGCGCGCATTGATCGGCGTGATCCTGTTCCAGTCGGCCTATGTGGCGGAAGTGGTGCGCGGCGGGTTGCAGGCGATTCCCAAAGGTCAGTACGAAGCGGCCGCAGCAATGGGGCTAGGTTACTGGCGCAGCATGGGCCTGGTGATTTTGCCGCAAGCCCTGAAGATGGTGATCCCCGGCATCGTTAACACCTTTATCGCGTTGTTCAAGGACACCAGCCTGGTGATCATCATCGGCCTGTTCGACCTGCTCAACAGCGTCAAGCAAGCCGCCGCCGACCCGAAATGGTTGGGCATGGCCACCGAAGGCTACGTGTTCGCCGCCCTGGTGTTCTGGATTTTCTGTTTTGGTATGTCGCGCTATTCCATTCATTTGGAACACAAGCTCGACACAGGCCACAAGCGTTAGGAGTTGTTGTTATGAGCGAAGCGATCAAACAGCCTGTGAGCCCTGAAGGCATTATCCAGATGCAGGGCGTCAACAAGTGGTACGGCCAGTTCCACGTGTTGAAAGACATCAACCTCAACGTCAAGCAGGGCGAGCGTATTGTGCTGTGCGGCCCGTCGGGTTCGGGCAAGTCCACCACCATCCGCTGTCTCAACCGCCTGGAAGAGCACCAGCAGGGCCGCATCGTTGTCGACGGTGTCGAGCTGACCAACGACCTCAAGCAGATCGAAGCGATCCGCCGTGAAGTCGGCATGGTGTTCCAGCACTTCAACCTGTTCCCGCACCTGACCATCCTGCAGAACTGCACGCTGGCGCCGATGTGGGTACGCAAGATGCCCAAGCGCAAGGCCGAGGAAATTGCCATGCACTATCTGGAACGCGTGCGCATTCCGGAGCAGGCCCACAAGTTTCCGGGGCAGCTTTCAGGTGGCCAGCAACAGCGCGTGGCGATTGCCCGCGCGCTGTGCATGAAGCCCAAAATCATGCTGTTCGACGAGCCGACCTCGGCACTCGACCCGGAAATGGTCAAGGAAGTACTGGACACTATGATCGGCCTTGCCGAAGACGGCATGACCATGTTGTGCGTCACCCATGAAATGGGTTTTGCGCGCACCGTGGCCAACCGCGTGATCTTCATGGACAAGGGCGAGATCGTGGAGCAGGCGGCGCCGAATGACTTCTTCGACAATCCGCAGAATGATCGGACCAAGTTGTTCCTGAGTCAGATCTTGCATTGATCGATGGGTGAAAAATAAACCCGGCCTGGTGCCGGGTTTATTTTTGCCTGTTGGTTTTATGCGCAGGATTGAGCCGCAAGTGGTTGTTCGTCTTTTGCCATGCGCAATCGATTCAGGTCTTCGCCTGTATCAAGGACCTGTATCTCGGCCAGCAGGTGCAGCTTTCGGCGGATTCTTTTCATTTCTGCGGCGATGATTGCCCTGGCATCAATTAACAATTGGTCGCTGGCATCGGCATAACGTTCTGCGCTGTCATCGTCGTAATCGAATTCCACCTCCTTGCACACCTGACGCGTTGCCTTTGTAGGCAGCTGCGAATAGCCTGTGGGGAAATTCATACCATGATTGGCCGTACTGCAGGCGATTTGCAGGCACTGCGCTCGGCAAGATCCGCAACGCGCCAAATCCCTCTGCCGGCAGTTGATCAATGAACCCTGAAACTCAACGCAAGACTGAACTTGAAGAGCTGCTGATTGACGCCGAGGCCGACGACGAGGTTGTGCAACACGCGCAACCGAGCGTGGCTCGACCCTGGTTGCTGTTGCTCGGCCTGGTCCTGGTGGCGCTGAACCTGCGCCCGGCGTTGTCGAGCCTGTCGCCGCTGCTGGCTGAAGTCTCCAGCAGCCTGGGCTTGTCGGCCGCCAAGGCCGGCTTGTTGACCACCTTGCCGGTGCTGTGCCTGGGCCTCTTCGCGCCGACCGCGCCGATGCTGGCGCGACGTTTTGGCGCCGAGCGCGTGGTGTTGGGCATTCTGTTGACCCTGGCCGCCGGGATCATTTTGCGCAGTTCGTTCGGCGAAGTGGGCCTGTTCGTCGGCAGCCTGATTGCCGGTGCGAGCATCGGCATTATCGGCGTGCTGTTGCCGGGCATCGTCAAGCGTGATTTCGCCAGGCAGGCCGGGACCATGACCGGGGTCTACACCATGGCGTTGTGCCTGGGCGCCGCGATGGCAGCGGGCGCTACTGTGCCGTTGAGCCACTATTTTGGTGACAATTGGAACATGGGCCTGGGCTTCTGGATGCTGCCGGCGCTGGCGGCGGCGTTGGTCTGGTTGCCGCAGGTCGGCCAACAGCATGGCACCCACCGCGTTGCCTATCGCGTAAAGGGTTTGCTGCGCGACCCATTGGCCTGGCAGGTCACGCTCTACATGGGCCTGCAATCGTCGCTGGCCTACATTGTGTTCGGCTGGTTGCCGTCGATCCTGATCGGTCGCGGCTTGAGTGCCACCGAGGCCGGGCTGGCATTATCCGGCTCGATTATCGTGCAACTGCTCAGCTCGCTTGCCGCCCCCTGGCTCGCCACCCGCGGCAAGGATCAGCGCCTGGCAATCGTGGTGGTGATGCTGCTGACCCTGGGCGGTTTGTTCGGTTGTCTCTACGCCCCGCTGGATGGCTTATGGGGTTGGGCGATTGTGCTGGGCCTGGGGCAGGGCGGTACCTTCAGCCTGGCGCTGACCTTGATCGTGTTGCGTTCGCGCGATTCCCACGTTGCAGCCAACCTGTCGAGCATGGCCCAGGGCATCGGTTACACCCTGGCGTCTCTCGGCCCTTTCGCGGTCGGCCTGGTGCATGACTGGACCGGCGGCTGGACGGCCATCGGCTGGATCTTCGCCGTGATCGGCCTGGGCGCCATCGTCGCCGGCCTCGGGGCCGGGCGTGCGCGCTACGTGCACGTCACCAGCGAGCAAGTCTAGAGGTACACCACTTCCAGCGTGGCCGATCCATCGAGCGCGGTCTCCACGCTCAAGTCCAGGTTCTGCCGGGCATTGATCACGGTCTGCACCGTGACGATGCCGGCCAGGCTATCGATGGCCGTAGGCCCGCTGACGCTGCCCTCGATGGCGGTAAAGCCCAGGTAGCTCCTGGAGCCGATATCAATGGGGTTGAGATTGGAGGTGCGCCACGCCAGGCCACCGGTGGTGGATTCGGTGCCATAGACCTGCGCAGTGTTGCCGGCCTGGGTTTGCCTTGGGTCGAAGGTCATGGAGTAAACCCCCAGGCGATTGCCGCTGTTATCGAACCCCAGCCCGTAATAAATCTCGCTGTTGACCATGGCTGAACCGTCACGGTTGTCGCGCATGCGCAAGGCATAGCGGACGGGGCCATTGCAGGCGATGCCCATATGCAGCGTCTTGAGTGGCAGGCGCGTGCCAGTTTCCAGGTTCAGGTCCTGCTGGGCGATCTTGCCGTAGTCGATCAGGCCACCGCTGGAAAGCTGCGGTACGCAGGCGGCGGGAGTGATCAGGCCGTGCACGCTCAGGTCCACAGTCGAGGCGGCCAGCACCGAGGGGGCGCTGACCAGTAGCAACAGGCTGGAAAAGAGGCGGGTTTTCATGGGACGAACTCCTCACAGTGAAGGCTCAGGGATAGACGATTTCGAGCGTGCCGGAACCGTTGATACGCACGACATCGCTCAGGTCCAAGGTTTGCATGGGCGCCAGGTAAGTCTTGATGCGCATCGTGCCGGTCAGGGTTTGCAGGGCCACTGGCCCGGTGATGACGCCGGTTTTATCGGTAAAACCCATGATGCTGTTGGCGGCCATGGGGATTTGCCGCGCGGTGGAACTGCTCCACGCCACGCCATTGCTGGTGGAGTCGGTGCGGTACAACGTGGGGAAGGTATCGGCGCTGAACTCCGCCGGATCGAGGGTGAGGTAAAAGCGCCCGATCTTGCCACGGCTCGCATCCAGGTCCAGGCCATAGGCGGTTTCATCGGTGCCGCCGGTGGCCGAACCTTCGCGGTTGTCCTTCATGCGCAGGGCGAAGCGGATTGGCGCGTCGCACGTCACGTTCAGGCGCAGGGTGCGGGTGGGCAAGGGGGTTTCAGTGCTGGTGTTGAGGTCTTTGGCATACAAAGTGCCGTAGTCCACCACACCCTGGTCGGATAACGTTGGCAGGCAGGCGATGGGGGCGAAGTGCGCCCGCAGTGTCAGTTCCCGGTAGCGGCCGTGGCGTGCGCCGTACAGCAGGCCGGAGACTTCCCAGGTGGTGGCATCGCGCACTTGAGTGGCGGCAGGGTCAGCCCAGGCGCGCAGGGTCAATTGCAGCGCCAGGGTTTTTCCCATGAGCACAGCACCCTGTTCGACCGGCGCGATGCCATGACCGGGTCGCCATTGCACGACGCTGCCATTGGCGGCGGGTGCCTGACCCACGGCGGGCAGCAAACCCAGCTCCACCGCCCTGCCATCGAGCAGGGCGTTACCGACCTCAATGGCATAGCTGCCGTGCTCGGTAAACTGCAGGCGCTGTGGGCTGGCGGCCTGCGCACGGTAGAACAGGCTGAGGTCCTCGGCCTGCGGGCAGTTGACGGTCACACTCAGGCGGCGTTCGCCGAGCAGGCGCAGCGGTGCGCTGTCTTTTTGTGCCAGGCGGCTCATCAGGCCGAAGTCCAGCACCGGTTCGCTGACGTTCAGTTGGCATTCGTCCACGGCCTGGGCAGTGCCGGCGACGCCGATCAACAGCCACAGGCACAGTTGACGCAAGCAGGTTGCAAAGGGCATGGCGGGAATCCTCAAGGTGCGTGACAGCGTGCGGGGGCCGTTTCGAAGTACACCGAGGGGTCGGCTTTTTCCGGCAGTGAATAGCGCAATTGGCAACGGCGCCCTTGGGGCGTGGTTATCCACAGTGTCGATGGGGCGAGCACATTGGGCAGGAACACTTGGCTGCTTTCCTGCACCAGGGTGATGAACTCGCCGTTAGCGTTGCTGACGGAGGCGCCTGCGGGCAGCGGTGTGCCCTGCTCTGTGCTGACGGTGAGCAACAGGCGGCGGGTCAGGCCGACGCCGAATTCGACGCGTTCCACGGCACCGCGTCCGGCCGAGATCATTGCCAGGCCGTTATTGATATCGGCGTTGCGTGGCAATGAACGCGTCTGCACCTCCACCGGGCTGCGACCGTAGGCAGCCACTTGCGGCACCACGGCCTGGCCTTGCCAGTCGGTCCACACCGGGCCGCTGGGGGTGCTGAGCTTGATGCCGCTCATGGCGTCCACCGACACCAGGGCGAAGGTGTCACGCACCGGGTAGGGGGAAAAGGTCACGCCGCCGCCGTGCAGCACCACACCGCCGCGCGCACTGCCCTGGTAGCTGGAACGCTCGGCATCGGAGCGGCTGTAGCTCACGTCGAGCTGGCTGTAGCGCGGCAATGCCGACACGCCCAGGGTGGTTTCCACTTGATGGTCGCTGCTGTCGTGTTCGGCGCTGACGCGATAGCTGAGTTGGTCGTCGATCTGTTCCGTGACGCCCAGGCCGGTGCGGTTCTCGCCGCCGGAATTACGCACCCAGCTGCGTAGCCGGCGACTCTCGCCCAACGGCACGCCGATAGTCAGGTAAACCGTGTTGTCCTGCTGCTGGCGACCGCCCATTTGCCACTCGGCACTGGCTGACAACGACACTGCGCCGAGGCTTGTGCCCCAGGAGGCCAGTGCACGGCTGCTGCTGTCGCCGGCAAAATTGGCCGAGCGCGACACTCCGGCGCTGAATGCACCCAATTGTGGATGGGACCAGCCCAGGTTGAGGCTTTGCTGGTCGCGGTAGCGCGAATCGCGGTTGCTGTCGTCGCGCGCGTAAGTGCTTTCCTCGAGTTCGCGGTAGCCGATGCTGCGCCACGAATTGGCCACGCTGATCGACCATTGCTCACCCAGGCGCTGGGACCAGGAAAGGTCGGTCTGCAGGCCGGACACCTTTTCCCGTGCCTGGGTGTTGGACAGTTGAGTGGACAACTGAATCTGGCTGTCCACCCAGGGCAACCAGCCCAGGCTCGCGCCCACCGAACGGTATTCACTGGCCGCCAGCATGCCCGTGCCCAGGGTCAACTGCGGATGCAGGGCGCCGGTCCAGCCGCCACTGATTACCCACGGATCGTCGCCTTTGGCATCGCCCACATTGCGCACCCGGCCCGCCGCCACGGAGTAACCCGGCGCTGGCAGCCCGAGCCCGAGCATCGCCGCTGGCACGGTAAAACGCCGCTCGCCGCCGACGCTCTCCTTGACCGTGACTTCGACGTCCGAGCGCGTGTTCAAGCGACGTACATCGGTGAGGGTAAAGGGCCCGGCAGGCACGACGGTGGAATGAATCAACGCGCCGTTCTGGCGCACCTCCACCTGGGCCGGGCTGTTGGCGATGCCCTGGATCAGCGCGCCCTGGCCCTGTTCTTGAAGGGCGTGCTCGGTGAGCACCTGCACGCCGGTGATCTGCGCGCCGGACAGCACCGGGTTGTACAGGTTGATTTGCCCGGCCTGGAGCACCGCCTGGTGGCTGGCAAAGGTGCGCTGGGCATAGGCTTGCACGTGGGTGCTGCGTGACAGGCCATCCTGCCAGGTCTGCACCTGGCGACTGCGCACGATCCAGTCGCCGGCATTGAACCCCACCTCGGTATTGGCCGAGCCAAAGCGACTGGCGTCATCGCCGAAGCGGTTGTAGAAGCCGCTGAGGTCGTAGTTGAGCAGTCCGGCAAACCCACCGGTTTCGTAGCCGGAGATATCCTGTTGCATGGGACGCAGGGCTTCGGTGGGTACCACCAGCGACACCGTCAGCGTTGCCGGGTCCGGCTCCACCAGAGTTTGCGGATAGTGGGCAAGGAAATCCTCGCACCCGGCCGCGTCATCGGCACTCATCAGGTGGGCGGCGTCCAACAAGGTGCGGTCGAAGCACAGATTGCCCTGCTGATCGAAATTCACCGCCAACCGGCCACGGCGCTGGCCGTTGACGCGCAGATTGACGGTATGTTGCCCGGCCGCGTAGCGCGGTGCGGCCAGCAACAGTCTGGCCAACTGCGGATCGATGCCACGTTGATGCAAGGTCTGTGCATCGAAGCCGGACGGGCTCGAATCCTCGGCGCACACCTTGGCGGGCAGGAGCGCACACAGCAGCAGCACCAGCGGCAGGGCCGCGCTGGCAGAGGGATCGGGCACGGCTTCGCCGTCACGGTAACTCAATACTGTTTTCACGCAAGGTACTCGAGTGGTGAACGCCCGGGGCTTGTGGTCCAGGCGTTCTGGTGACGCTCAATGAGCTGTCACTGCGTTACTCAGGCGGCGGTGGGTTATGCCGCCTGGGTGTTCCGTCAGAAACTGATCGGTGCGTCGTAGGCCTTGACCGCAAACCCGTACACGGTGGCCGGTTGCAGCCTTACCGTCCGGGCCTGGCTACCGCTGGCCGGGACGCTCAAGGCTTCGCCCGGCAGTACGTAAGTGCGCGGCAGTATGGCCTTGCCGTCGCCCGGCAGCAGTTGCAGCTCCTGCGCCAGCCGCACCACATACGGCGTGTCGTTGCGCACCTGCAACTGGCCGTCGCGCAGTGTCCAGGTCAGGTCGGTCCAGGGGGTGCGATTGGGTGCCAGGCCCTTGGGGTGCACGATCACCGGCAGGTTCTGGCGCACGGTCACGCCCACGCGGGCATGCCCGGCGGCGGTGGCTGCGCGGCCCTGGGGCATGCCTTCGAACACCGCGCGTTTAAGCCGTTGGGTGAGCAGTGGCTGCTGGTTTTGCAAAATGAAACGCACCAGTTGGGATTTGGACGCTTCGACCCGTGACAGCGGCGGCGTCACCACCAGCAGCGGTTCGGTGTCCTCCGGAATATCCTGCAAGGTGACATGCAGCAGGGCGAGCTGGCTGTCGGTGTTGGTCACCGACACGGACGCTTCGCCGTCTTCTTCATGCACGATCACCACGGAGGTGTCCGGGACCATGCCGTCGGCCTTTACCTGATTGCCGAGCACGAGTAACAAGACAATGAGGCCCACAGCGGTGTTTGAGAATGTCGTCGTCATGACGGGTTTCCATTAGGCCGAAAAGGAGGATCGATCAGAGGTAGCGCAGGTCCAGAACGATGGCTCCGTCGAGCGGGACTTCCTGGTCCAGGGTCAGGTAACGCGAGAAGTTGATGGCGGTGCTCACTTGAAGCTGGACGATCAACTGGCTGATGAAGTCGGGTTGACGGTCACCTGTCGGTGCAAAGGCCATATGGGTACGCGGGTAGGCATTGGGCTCTTGCGACCAGGTTTCGCCGTTGTCGGTGGAGGCCAATACCTGCATGGGCTGCGCATCGCCCACCGCATTGCGATAGGCCAGCGCCACCGAGCCCAGGCGCTCTTCGGGGACGTGGATGTTCCTGCCGAGCCCGTAGAAATAATCGGGAGCCGACGACGAGTCGGCGCGATTATCGATGCCCACCAGCGCAAACAGCATGGGCCTGGCGCACTGCACGCGCAGTTCGAGCGTCTGGATCGGCAGCACGGTGAACTCGTCGGCATTGAGGCTGTGGGAAGCAATCTTGCCGTGATCGACGGTGCCGTCATGGCTCAGCACGATATTGCAGGCATCCGGGGTTACCCGGCCGGTGACCGTCAGATCGACGACCGAAGCCCCGTGGGCACCGGTCATCGTGGCCAGGCAAAGCCCGGTGATGAAGATGCGCATCCATCTACAGTGCACGGGCAACGTAAGGCGCAGCCCATGCCTGCCGGTGGTCAAAGGATGGGCGGCCATGGGTTAGAGGTACTTCACTTCAAGGGTGGCCGAGCCATCGATGGTTACCTCATTGCTGAGGTCCAAGCCGTCTGCGGGGTTGATGATAGTGAGCACTTCCAGATCGACGCTCAGGTCTTTGATCGGCAGCGGCTGGGTGTCGTCGCTCATCGATGCCGCCGCCATGTACATGCTCGGCTCCCAGAATTTCTCGGCGTACCAGGTTTTGCCCTGGTCCGTCGATGCGATGGGTTGAGCGGTCACGCCGTCGGCAACCATGCCGCGCCAGGTAAGGGAGAAGTGGCCCAGCTTCTGGGTTTCGTTGATAAAGCCCAGGCCGAAGTCCGTGGTCAGACCCGAGGCAGCGCGGTTATCGATGGGGTGCAGAGCGAACTGGATCGGCGCGTCACAGTTGACGCTCATCGACAGGGTATGCAAGCCGATCGCCGTTGCCCTGTCCGGGTGCAAATCCTTGGCGGAAATCTTGCCATGGTCGATCACGCCACCGCCAGACAGGCTCGGCGTACAGGCGCTGGGCACGATCAGGCCCTTGACGGTCAGGTCCACGCTGGACGCGGCGAAGGTGGTGGCCGAGTTAAGCAGCAGCACGCTGGCGGCCAGGGCGGTCAATCGGGTTTTCATCGGGGGAGCTCCTTAGAGGTAATTGACTTGCACAGTGGCGTGGCCGTCGATGGGCACTTCGTCGGTCAGCGTAAGGTTGCTGGCGGGGGCGATGTGGGTGATCAGGCGTATTTCGGCGTCCAGCGCCTGCACCGCAATCGGCGCCAGGCCGTCGTTGTCGGCGACCGCCGTCAACAGGGTATGGCTGAGCATCACCGAGGGCATCCAGGTCACGCCGCCATCCCTGGAGGTGATGGTGCGTACCGGCACGCCATCGGCCACTGGCAGATACAGGCCGAGCCCGGCATCGCCGACTTTTTCATCGTTGGGTGTCACGCCCAGGCCATGCCAGGTGAAGTGGCTGGCGGCGGTGCCCGCGCGGTTGTCGATGGTGTTCAGGGTAAAAATGGTCGGCCCTTCACAACGCACGCTCAACAGCATGGTTTCTCTGGGCAGATCGGTGTAGGTGTCGGTATTGAGGTCCTTGACCGATACCTTGCCAAAATCGATGGTGCCGCCACCTGAGACTACGGGTGCGCAGGCGCTGGGGGTAATGCTCCCCTTGACGCTCAGGTCCTGGCTGCTGGCGGCCAAGACCGGGCCGGCGCCAATCAGCAACAATGTCGCGGTAAGGGCAGTGAGGGGGCTAACCATGAGTCACATCCTGTGGGGTTGGGGGTTACAGGTAGTTCACTTCAATTGTGGCGGAGCCATTGATGGGCACCTCTGTAGCGAGGTCCATGCCTGCTGTTGGGGCGATGAGGGTTTGCACCATGAGGTCGGCTGTCAGCTGACGGACCGGTGTAGGGGCCCAACCGCCAGTCGAGCGATCACCGAACGAAGCGAGGTAGGCCGTGGGCCAGATGTCACCGGCAAACGCCTCGCGCCAGGTAAGGCCGTCATCAGTGGACTCGATCACGGAGAGGGGGGTGTCGTCGGCCATGGGGTTGGCTAACGTCAGGGTATATGCGCCCAGTTTTTTGCCGCTGACCAGGCCCAGGCCATAGGCGTTCAGCGGGTCATGTGAACCGCCTCGGTTGTCGGTGCCCTTGAGGGCCAGAAGGGTGGGCGCCTCACAGCCGATCACCAGTTGCAGGGTGTGATTGCCCAGCAATGTCCAGTGGTCCGGCTTCAAATCCTTGGCTGCGACTTTGCCATGATCGATGACGCCGCCGCTGGACAGGTCGGGAGTGCAGGCACTGGGTGTGATCAGCCCTTTGACGCTCAGGTCGACGCTGCTGGCGGCGAACACCGAGGTGGTCATGGCGAGCAGCAGGGCACCGCTCAACAGGGACAGGGAGGTTTTCACGGTGTAAGCGTCCATTTACAGGTACTTCACTTCAAAGGTCGCGGAGCCGTCGATGGCCACTTCGCTGGTCAAGGTCAGGTCTTTTGCAGGCGCAATGGAGCCGTACAGGGTGATGTCCATGGTTGCGTCTTTGACCGGGTGCGGCGCCCAACCGTTATCGCCACGACTGCCCAGTGCGACAAACTCACCTGGCCCAATACCATCGTCCGGATAAATGTCTATCCACTTACCGTCGTTGTTGTACATCGCCAGCAGGGTGGACGGTGTTTCGGCGATGGGGTTGTTGAACGTGAAACTGTACTGGCCAAGTTTCTGGTTGTCGTTGATCAAACCCAGGCCGAAGGCATAGCTATAGATGGAAGAGCCTGCTCGGTTGTCGATAAGGTCGATGGCGAACAGCGTTGCCGCGTCGCAATTCACACTCAGTTGCAGCGTCTTGCGTTCAAGCTGTGTGGGGGTGTCGAGATTCAGATCTTTTGCCGCGATCTTTCCAAAATCGACATCGCCCGGCAGGCTGGCTGCACAGGCGCTGGGGGTGATCAAACCCGTGACGCTCAGGTCGACGCTGCTGGCGGCGAACACCGAGGAGGTCATGGCGAGCAGAAGGGCACTGCTCAACAGGGATACAGGGGTTTTCATTTCAAATCATTCCATTGCAGTCCGGCAGATTGAAACGCGTGCAGGTCAACGCCCGGTCTTGAATGAGCGAGGGGTTGGCTTGGCGGCGGTCTCGATGTTTTTTGCGGTTGCCGGGGAGTGGCAAACCTTCCCTCTTTTTGGGGTGGGCACAATTTAGCGAGGGGGCTGCGAGGGGGAAATACAACTAATACGACATTGGCGAGGCGAGGCCGGCACGCTATTCGGAGGGCTGTTTCGCGGTGCTTTTCGTAGTTGTTGTATCGGCTTGAATGTACTTGAAAGGTTATAGGTTTTGTGTCGATAACCTTCGAAAGAGTATGTCTGGCGCTGCTGCATGACAGGCCGCCCTGGCGACTGCGTCAATGCCGCAAAGGGCTGCCCAATTAACCACCACGAAGAGGTACTGATGGGTTCGCCAGGAGGTTCAACCGCAGGAGCGAACCGCACAGTCAAACCGCCTTTTGCCCCCCCGCCTCATTGGCAGCACCTGAATGTCCTGGTCGTGGAGGATCATTCAGCTTATCGCCTGTTGTTGGGTTGGCTGCTGCAAAAGCTGAGACTCGGCCATCAGTTGGCCGCCGATGGCCTCATGGGGTTGGACGCCTTTACCCATAGGCCCTTCGACCTGGTCATCAGCGATTGCCGGATGCCCCTCATGGACGGTTACAGCATGGCCAGCGCCATTCGCCGGCACGAGCGCAAAAACGGGTTGAAGCGAGTGCCGATCATCGCCTTGACCGCCAATCTGCAAAACGACAGCCCGCAACGTTGCCGCAAGGCCGGTATGGATGCCTGGCTGGTCAAGCCACTGACGCTTGAACAATTGCACGCCGTACTGGTGCGCTGGTTGCCGGGCGATGACGGCCCTCGCACCGGAAAAGAAGCCGCAGTGCCGGTTATGAATTGGCCGACCCGTGCCTCGCTTGTCGCCACGTTTGGCAGCGACGTTATTGTCGACCAATTGCTGGAAAGCCTGCTGGTGGAGGCTTGGGAAGACCTGCGTGTGTTACGTCATGCGCGTGCGACGTTGAACGCATCACTGACCGCCGAGCATTTGCATCGGTTGATCGGCAGCCTGGTGTTCTTGGGGGGTACGGGCCTGGAAACCAGCGCCGTGAGCGTGATCAGGCAGGTCCAGTCCGATGGCGTTGCTGCACATAAGGCGCAGTTGGAAGGGTTCGAGGCACAGCTGTGCACCTATCTCGACTACTTGTCCGACGTTTGAAGAATGCTGATGCAGAGCACTTCATCTATGCACAGATCTTGTTTTGACTGTAGGTGCTTTCCTATTGTGTTGTAGTCCAAAAAGCAGCCGCTACTGAACATTGGGTTCGGCCTCAAGCAGCTCTTTGTTAGCAGTTGTTGATGACCGCAGGCAGAGGTATTTTGCGCGGATTCAAGTTGCCATCATTCGTGGGTGCCTATGCTTCGAGTAATTATTGCTGACGATCACCCCATTGTCCGAGTCGGGCAAAAAGTCGTGATCGAGGCGAATGGCAAGTGCAAGGTGGTCGGTGAAGCTGACGGCCCCGATCAGCTATTAGGCGTGCTGAGTCATACACCGTGCGACGTGCTGGTCACAGACTTCGCCATGCCCGGCGGCCAGCAGGCCGATGGTTATTGCCTGTTGGGCCTGCTGCACCGCCAGTATCCGCACTTGCCGGTGATTCTGGTGACGATGTTCGCCAATGTCGCCACCTTGCGCGCCGCCTTTGCCCATGGTGCGAGGGCGGTGGTCGCCAAAAGCGCGTCGGCCAAGGAGTTGCCCCTGGCGATCAAGGCGATACAGGCCGGACAGACCTTCGTCAGCGAATGCCTGCGCATGCAGCTGGTGGAGGCCGGCACCGGTGACCAGTCCCAGGAACCTCAGCTGTCGGGCAAGGAGCGCGAGGTGGTGCGCATGTTGGCCAGCGGCATGACCGTCAGCCAGATCGCAGCCCAGGTCAACCGCAGCGTCTCCACGATCAGCAAGCAGAAGAGCACGGCCATGCAGCGCTTGAGTATTTCCACCGACGTTGACTTGTTCGCCTACGCCCGCAGTACAGGCATAGCGCCGTAGCCCGCCCATTTGCCTGGCGAATGACAGTAGCCATGGCGGCGTGGGCAGCTTATCGTGCGCCTACTCTTTTGACCCCTGCGGAAGCCTGCCCATGAGTGATGCCCACAACGCCTTGATCAGCCGGTTCTACAGCGCCTTCCAGCGTCTGGATGCCGAAGCCATGGTCGCCTGCTACAGCGATGACGTGGTGTTCAGCGACCCGGCCTTTGGTGAACTGCGAGGCCGTGACGCGGGGGATATGTGGCGGATGCTCACCACACGGGCCAAGGATTTTTCCTTGACCTTCAACCAGGTAAGCAGTGACGAACGCACCGGCAGTGCACACTGGGTGGCCACCTATGTGTTCAGCGCGACCGGCAATACGGTGGTCAATGATATTCAAGCGCGCTTCGTCTTTCGCGATGGCAAGATCTGCGAGCACCACGATCAGTTCGACCTGTGGCGCTGGTCGCGCCAGGCGTTGGGCACCAAGGGCCTGCTGCTGGGGTGGACACCGCTGGTGCGAAACGCCGTGCGCGCCCAGGCGAACAAAGGCTTGAAGGCATTCCAGGCCAGTCGTTGATAAACTGCGCGCCCCTTTGCCTTGCCGAATCCGTCCGTGAGCACGCCTGAACCCAAGCCCTGGTACGTCTACCTGGTGCGCGCCGCCAATGGCGCGCTGTATTGCGGCGTCAGCAACGACCCGGTGCGCCGATTCGCTTCGCACCAAAGCGGCAAGGGGGCGCGGTTTTTCCTGTCCAGCCCGGCCATAGCGCTGGTGTACACCGAGCAATGCGCGAGCAAAGCTGAAGCGTTGCGCCAGGAGCGCTTGATCAAGAAATTGAAGAAGAGCGCCAAGGAGTGCCTGGCGGCGAGTGGCTTATCGGTTTAACGGCGGATACTCGACATTATTTTTCGATTTCGGTGAGGTAAACCCGCGGCCCATCCGTGTAGTGCATGAAACTGCGATCTATTCGCATTAACAGCGCTTTCTACACAGGTTCTCACAGCATGAAGTCTACGGCGGGCGGTTGGGTCAAACAGTGGCTGGGAGCCTCGGTACTGATGGTGTCGGGGTTGGCATTGCTGCCCCTGGCGGTGGCGCAGGCGCAGGAGCAGCAAAGCGCCCAGTTCAATTTTGACCTGGCAGCCAAACCGCTGCCCCAGGCCCTGAGCGATTTCAGCCGGGTGACCGGCATCAGCGTGATCTATACCGATGACGCACCCTATGGGCTCAATGCCCCGGCACTGAGCGGGCCGATGAGTGCGACCCAAGCCCTGCAACGCCTGTTGAGCCACTCCGGCTTCACCTTCCGCCAGATCGACGCCCGCACCCTGGCCCTGGAGCCTGTGCCAACCGACGGCGCGGTCAATCTCGGCGCCACCACCATCAGCGGCGCCAACCTCGCCCAGGACAGCACCAGCTACCAGCCGCCGCCGACCAGCTCAGTGATGCGCTCCCGTGGCCTGCTGCTGGAAACCCCGCAGACCGTCAACGTGGTCCCGGCTCAAGTACTGCGCGATCAACAACCGCGCAATCTGGATGACGCGCTGGGCAATATCAGCGGTATCACCCAGTCCAACACCCTCGGCAGTACCCAGGACGCGGTGATGTTGCGCGGTTTTGGCGACAACCGTAACGGCTCGATCATGAAGGACGGCATGCCGGTGGTGCAGGGCCGTGCGTTGAACGCGACGGCCGAGCGTGTCGAAGTGCTCAAGGGCCCGTCGTCGTTGCTGTATGGCATCCAGGACCCTGGCGGCGTGGTCAATATCGTCAGCAAAAAGCCCGAACTGGTGCAGTCCACCTCCCTGACCGCGCGCGGCTCGACGTTCGGCAGCGGCAAGAACGGCAGCGGCGGTAACCTGGACACC
This sequence comes from Pseudomonas sp. 37 R 15, assembly GCF_900004865.1. Classification (NCBI taxonomy): domain Bacteria; kingdom Pseudomonadati; phylum Pseudomonadota; class Gammaproteobacteria; order Pseudomonadales; family Pseudomonadaceae; genus Pseudomonas; species Pseudomonas sp. 37 R 15. The sequence continues at coordinate 234,265 of NZ_CVTV01000049.1, forward strand.
ACCGGCCCGCTGGGTGACAGCGGCCTGGCCTATCGCCTGATCGTCGACCATGAAGATGAAGACTACTGGCGCAACTATGGCACCCACCGCGAGACGTTGGTGGCGCCCTCGCTGGCATGGTACGGCGACACCACCCAAGTGGTGTTGGCCTATGAGCACCGCGAATTTCTTTCGCCGTTCGACCGTGGCACCGCCATCGATCCCAAGACCAACCACCCGCTGAACATCCCCGCCACCCGCCGTCTGGATGAGCCGTTCAACAACATGGAGGGCCGCTCCGATCTGTACCGCCTCACCGTCGATCACGATCTGAACGACGACTGGAAAGCTCACGTCGGCTACAGCTGGAACCGCGAAACCTACGATGCCAGCCAGGTACGCGTGGTCAAGGTCAACACCAACGGCACCCTGACCCGCAGCATGGATGGCACCCAGGGCGCGCTGACCACCGACCGCTTCGCCACCGCCAGCCTTGAAGGCAAGGTGGATGTGGCGGGTATGCAGCACGACCTGGTGGTCGGCCTGGACGACGAATACCGCAAAATCTACCGCGCCGACCTGATCCGCCAGACGCCGCGTGGCGCGTTCGACTACAACAACCCGGTGTACGGCAACGAAGTGGCGGGTTCCAAAGTCAGCGCTCCGGACAGCAACCAGACCGACCTGCTGCGCAGCGACTCGCTGTTCTTCCAGGACGCGATCCACCTCAATGACCAGTGGATCCTGGTCGGCGGCGCGCGCTACCAGATGTACGACCAATACGCCGGCAAAGGCGTGCCGTTCACCGCCAACACCGATGGCAACGGCCAGAAATGGGTGCCGCGTGCCGGGCTGGTGTATCGCTACACCGATGAGCTGTCGTTCTATGGCAGTTATACCGAGTCGTTCAAACCCAACTCCACCATCGCGCCGTTGGCCAACAAGACCGTACTGGATGGCAGCCTGGAGCCTGAAGAATCCAAGGCGTGGGAGTTGGGCGCCAAGTTCGACCTGCCGGGGCGCATCACCGCGAGCGCGGCGCTGTTCAACATTGATAAACGTAATGTGCTGGTGCAGGTTGGCGACGGTTTGACCTCGGTCTACAGTGTGGCGGGTAAGGTGCGATCCCGTGGGCTGGAAGTGGATGCCAGCGGTCAGTTGACCGACAAGTGGAGCCTGATCGGCAGTTACGCCTACACCGATGCCGAGGTCACCGAAGACCCGAGCCTCAAAGGCAATCGCCTGCAGAACGTGGCGAAAAGCACTGGCTCGCTGTCGGCGGTGTATGACTTCGGCAGTATCCTGGGCGGTGATCAACTGCGCGTCGGCGCCGGCGCGCGTTATGTCGGTGAGCGGGCAGGGGATGCGGCCAACAGTTTCGAACTGCCGAGTTATACCGTGGCCGATGTGTTCGCCAGTTATGACACACGGCTTGACGGACAGAAGGTCAAGTTCCAGCTCAATGTGAAGAACCTGTTTGACCGCACCTACTACACCTCTTCGGTGAACACGCAGTTCGTGTCCATGGGCGATGCACGGCAGGTATCGGTGTCCAGCACCCTGACTTTCTGATGCGGTTCGCTTTGTGTGGGAGGGGGCTTGCCCTGATGCCAGTCAGTTAAGCGAACGAAATGCTTAAAGCAGCGAAGATCAAATGTGGGAGGGGGCTTGCCCCCGATGACGGTGTGTCAGCAAATGCTGATGTTGGTTCACACACCGCTATCAGGGGCCAGCCCCCTCCCACAATGACACCTGAGCTGTTAGCGTTGCGGGCATTGGATGCTTACGGAAAACGCGACTGATGTATTTTGGAAAATGGTTACACACCCGCACCCTGCTGGTCGGCTTGAGCCTTTTACTGGGCGGCTGCGCCGGCGTTTCACAGACCTCCACGCCCGCAACGCTCGACAAGCTGCTGGCCGACCCGGCGCTGCAGGGCGCCACCGTCTCGCTGATGGTGCGCGACGCCCGCACTGGCGCCACGCTTTACCAGCACAACCCCCGTACACGGTTGGTGCCCGCTTCCAACCTCAAACTGCTGACCACCGCCGCAGCGATGGATGTGCTGGGCCCGCAATACCGCTTCGCCACGCAACTGTTGAGCGATGGCATCCGCCAGGGCGATCGTCTTACCGGCAATCTCTACCTGCGCGGCCTGGGGGATCCGACCCTTCAGTACGCCGACTATCAGGCGCTGGCGGCGCAATTGGCCAGTCAGGGCGTGCGCCAGGTGCAAGGCGACCTGGTATTCGACGACACCTGGTTCGATGCCGAGCGGCTGGGGGTCGATTGGTCCCATGATGATGAAACCACCTACTACGGCGCGCAGATTTCAGCGCTGACGGTGTCGCCCAATAGCGATTTTGATGCCGGCAGCGTGTTGGTCACCGCCAAGGCGCCGGTGCAAGTTGGTCAGCCTGTCAGCGTCGACATCTTTCCGCCCACCGACTACCTGCAACTGAACAACCGCGCCGTCAGTGGGCCGGGCAACAGCTATGGGATCAATCGCCGGCATGGCACCAACCTGTTGCAGCTCAGCGGCGCGGTGGCACCGGGACGGCAGAGCCAGCAACTGATCAGCGTCTGGGAGCCGACGCAACTGGTAGCCAATCTGTTTGAGCACGCCTTGGCGCAACAGGGCATTACGGTGCAGGGGCGTCGCGTGATGGGCGGGGCCAGCCCGGCGGCGGTGACGGTGCTCGCCGAGCACCAATCGGCGCCGTTGCAGGCGTTGATCACGCCACTGCTCAAACTCTCGAACAACAACATGTCCGAAGCCTTGCTCAAGGCCATGGGGCGCCAGACGGCCAACAGCGGCACAGCCGCGGCGGGCGCGGTGGCCGTGGCCGGGTTTCTCAAACGCCAGGGGCTGGACACCACCACGTTCAGCCAGGTCGACGGCTCCGGCCTGTCGCGGCGCAACCTGGTGTCGTCGCAAACCCTCACCGAGGTGCTGCTGGTCGCCAGCAAACAGCCGTGGTTCAACGCCTGGTACAACGCCCTGCCGATTGCCGGCAACACCGACCGCATGACCGGTGGCAGCCTCGGCTATCGCCTGCGCGGCACCCCGGCCGAAAACAATCTGCACGCCAAGACCGGCTCCATGACCGGTGTTTCGTCATTGAGCGGCTACGTGACCGACGCCCAAGGGCGCAAGTTGGTGTTCTCGATGCTGAGCAACCACTACGTGGTGGCCGGCGCGCAGGTCAAGACGCTGGAAGATCGCGTGGCAGTGGCGCTGTCGCGCGGGGCCCCATGATTCAGGGCTGATAGCCCATGCGCCAACTCACGGCCCGGGTCGCCGCCAGCAAATGCTGCGCCGCCGGGCCGTCCTCATCGGCGTGAAACAGCGAGGTGGGGCCGACCACGGTCATGACCGCCGCCACGTGCCCGGTTGCGTTGAACACGGGCGCTGATAACGCATCCACGCCGGGCATCAGCAAGCCATGCACAAAGTGCAGGCCACGGCTGCGGATCTGTTCGCAGAGGGTGGCGTAGGCCGCATCGTCTGCCAGGGCGTGGGCGATACCGGCCTGGATTTCGCGCTCGCGCAATTCCACGGTCTCCCGCGACGGCAGGTAGGCGCTGAATACCAGCCCGGTGGACGAACTCAATAGCGGCAATACCGACCCCAACTGCGTCACCACCGTGACGGCGCGCACCGCCGGCTCGATCTGCACCACGGTCGCACCCTGGTTGCCCCACACCGCCAGAAAGCAGGTTTCATTCAACTCATCGCGCAGCTCCGCCAGCGGCAGTGCGCCGACCTTCAACACATCCATGCTGCCCAGCGCTGCCAGGCCCACGCGCAACGCTTCGCGGCCCAGGCCATAGTGGTTGGTGGCCGTGTTCTGTTCGGCAAAGCCCGACGCGATCAGCGCCTGCAAGTAGCGGTGTACCTTGCTCGCCGGCATCTGCACATGGTCGGCCAGGCGCGACAATGACGTGGAGGGCGACAGTTGCGCCAGGGCCTTGAGGATATCGGTGCCCACCTCAGCCGAGCGGACTTTCTGTTTACCGGTGTCGCGGGGCTTTTCCATGGGAGAGCGAGAATCCGAGAGATGAGTGGGCGTCTTTATAGCTTGACGCTCCCTGGCGATCAAATTACGTTATGCGTAACTGGATTACGATAAAAACAACTGACCCAGAGGACGCTCCATGAACCTCGAATACCTGTCGGGCTTTGGCAATGAATTTGCCAGCGAAGCCTTGCCTGGCGCACTGCCCGTTGGCCAGAACTCGCCGCAGAAAGCGCCCTACGGGCTGTACACCGAACTGTTCTCCGGCACCGCGTTCACCATGGCGCGCAGCGAAGCGCGGCGTACCTGGCTGTACCGCATCCAGCCGTCGGCCAATCACCCGGCGTTTATCAAACTGGAGCGGCAATTGGCCGGTGGGCCACTGGGCGCGGTGACGCCCAATCGGTTGCGTTGGAACCCGTTGGACGTTCCAGGTGAGCCGACCGACTTTATCGACGGGCTCGCAGCAATGGTGGCCAACTCCGGGTCGGAAAAACCCTCAGGGATCAGCATCTACCACTACCGCGCCAATCGGTCGATGGAGCGGGTGTTTTTCAATGCCGACGGCGAATGGTTGATCGTGCCCGAACAGGGCCGTTTGCGTATCACCACTGAGCTTGGCGTGCTGGAAGTCGAGCCGCTGGACATTGTGGTATTGCCACGCGGGCTCAAATTTCGCGTCGAACTGCTCGACGCCCAGGCACGCGGTTACGTCGCCGAGAACCATGGCGCGCCGCTGCGCCTGCCGGAGCTTGGCCCGATTGGCAGCAACGGCCTGGCCAACCCGCGCGACTTCCTGACGCCGGTCGCCCACTACGAAGACCTCAAGCAACCGACCACCCTGGTGCAGAAGTTCCTCGGCGAGCTGTGGGCGTGCGAACTCGACCATTCGCCGCTCAATGTGGTCGCCTGGCACGGCAACAACGTGCCGTACAAATACGACCTGCGCCGCTTCAACACCCTCGGCACGGTGAGCTTCGATCACCCGGATCCGTCGATCTTCACCGTCCTGACCTCGCCCACCAGCGTGCATGGCCTGGCCAACCTCGACTTCGTGATCTTCCCGCCGCGCTGGATGGTGGCCGAGAACACCTTCCGGCCGCCGTGGTTCCACCGCAACCTGATGAACGAATACATGGGCCTGATCCAGGGCGCCTACGATGCCAAGGCCGAGGGTTTCCTGCCCGGCGGCGCGTCGCTGCACAGTTGCATGAGCGCCCATGGACCGGATGGCGAGACCTGCACCAGGGCGATCAATGCCGAGCTGGCACCGCACAAGATCGACAACACCATGGCCTTCATGTTCGAGACCAGCCAAGTGCTGCGGCCCACACAGTTCGCCTTGCAATGCCCGCAACTGCAGCCCTCTTACGACGCGTGCTGGGCCGCGCTGCCCGCCACCTTCAACCCGAATCGGAGATAGCCCATGACTCAACCAACGCAGACCCGCAGCTGGGTGGCCTCGGCCAACGGTCACGCGGACTTCCCCCTGCAAAATCTGCCGCTGGGGGTGTTCAGCCTCAATGGCTCGGCGCCGCGCAGTGGCGTGGCGATTGGCGACGCGGTTTTCGACCTGCACGCGGCGCTGGACCAGTTTGACGGTGAAGCCCGGCGAGCAGTGGAAGCGACCGCCGGTGGCCAATTGAACGCCTTTTTCGAACTTGGCCGCGGCCCCCGCGTGGCGTTACGCGAGCGCCTGCTGCAATTGCTGGCCGAAGGCAGCCCGCTGCAAACCCGTGAGGCGCAGGTGTTGCACCGTGCCGCCGATTGCCGGATGCACCTGCCGGCCAGGATCAATGACTACACCGACTTCTATGTTGGCATCGAACACGCGCAGAACGTCGGCAAACTGTTCCGTCCCGACAACCCGCTGTTGCCCAACTACAAGTACGTGCCGATTGGTTACCACGGCCGTGCCTCAACCATTCGCCCCTCGGGCACCGAGGTCCGTCGCCCCAAAGGCCAGACCTTGCCCGCCGGCCAAGCCGAGCCGACGTTCGGCCCCTGCGCACGCCTGGACTATGAGTTGGAACTGGGTATCTGGATCGGCCAGGGCAATGCCATGGGCGATGCGATTGCCATAGGCGACGCGGCCGAACATATCGCCGGTTTCTGCCTGCTCAACGACTGGTCGGCGCGGGATATCCAGGCCTGGGAATACCAGCCGCTCGGCCCGTTCCTGTCCAAAAGCTTCATCACCAGCATCTCGCCATGGGTGGTGACGGCCGAAGCGCTGGAGCCATTTCGCAAGGCGCAACCGCCGCGCCCCGAAGGCGATCCGCAGCCATTGCCGTACCTGCTGGACCCTCGCGATCAGAAGGCGGGCGCTTTCGATATCGAACTGGAAGTGCTGCTGACCACGGCGTCGATGCGTGAACAGAACCTGCCGGCCCATCGCCTGACCTTGAGCAACACCCAACATATGTACTGGACCGTGGCGCAAATGGTGGCGCACCACAGCGTCAACGGCTGCCAGTTGCAAGCCGGTGACCTGTTTGGTTCGGGCACCTTGTCCGGTCCGCAGCCGGGGCAGTTCGGCAGCCTGCTGGAAATCACCGAAGGCGGCAAAAAGCCGATTGAGTTGGCTTCTGGTGAGGTGCGCAAATTTCTTGAAGACGGCGATGAAATCATCCTGCGTGCCCGCTGCAATCGTGAAGGCTTCGCCTCCATCGGTTTCGGTGAATGCCGCGGTACCGTAGTCGCCGCACGCTGAGAGGGCAGGGTCATGGAACTGTATACGTATTACCGTTCTACCGCGTCGTACCGGGTGCGCATCGCCCTGGCCCTCAAGGGCCTGGATTTCACCGCGATACCGGTCAATCTGCTGGTGCCGGCGGGCGGCGCCAATCGCCAGCCCGAGTTCCTGGCGATCAATCCGCAAGGGCGCGTGCCGGCCTTGCGCAGCGATGAGGGGCAATTGTTGCTTCAATCCCAGGCGATCATCGAATACCTGGAGGAACGTTATCCACAGGTACCGCTGCTCTCGAAGGACCTGACCGCCCGTGCCCATCAACGCGCGGTGGCCTCGATCATCGCCTGCGATATCCACCCGTTGCATAACTCCAGTACTCAGAACCTGCTGCGCCAGTGGGGCCACGATGAGGGGCAATTGCTGGAGTGGATCGGGCATTGGATCAGCCAGGGCCTGGGCACGGTGGAGCAGTTGATTGGCGACACAGGGTTTTGCTTTGGCGAGCAGCCGGGCTTGGCGGACACGTTTCTGATTCCCCAGCTGTATGCCGCCGAACGTTTCAAGGTGCCGTTGGGTGCGTACCCGCGCATCGGCCGAGTGGCGGCGTTGGCGGCGCAGCATCCGGCGTTCGTGCAGGCTCACCCGGCCCACCAACCTGACACCCCATAGCGCTCAAAACTGCAGGGCTCCAAATGTGGGAGGGGCTTGCCCCCGATAGCGGTGTGTCAGTTGATAAATGTATTGCTGATGCACAGCAATCGGGGGCAAGCCCCCTCCCACAGTGAGCGTGCCAACCTAATAAAAATAAAGGTCCCTTGCGATGCACAATCAGATTGCCAGCTTCCGCGCGGCACTCGACGCCCGTCCGGTGTCGCGCTACCAGTGGTTGATTCTTCTGTTGCTGGCATTGCTGCTGGTGACCGACGGCTACGACGCCCAGGTGCTGGGCTATGTAGTCCCGGCCTTGGCCAAGGACTGGGGCCTGGAAAAAGCCGCGTTCGGGCCGGTGTTCAGCGCCAACCTGCTCGGCCTGACACTGGGCTCGCTGCTGGTGACACCGCTGGCGGACCGGTTCGGCGTGCGGCGTATCCTGTTGGGCTGTGTGCTGATCTACGCCAGCCTCACCGTATTGATGGTGTTTGCCGATTCGTTGACCACATTGATGGCCGCACGCTTCATCTGCGGCATCGGCATGGGCGGCGCGATGCCCAGCGCCATGGCCCTGATGTCGGAATATTCACCGCCCCGCATGCGCACGTTGATGGTCACTCTGGCAGCCTGTGGTTTCTCGTTCGGCGGTGCGGCGGGTGGTTTCGTGGCGGCCGGGTTTATTGATGGCTTTGGTTGGCAGGCGGTGTTTCTGGCGGGTGGGGTGACGCCGTTGCTGCTGTTCCCGTTCCTGCTGTGGTTGCTGCCCGAATCCCTGCCGCGTTTGCTGCGGGATGCGCCGCCTTATCTGCGTCTACGCAAAGTCACCGCGCGCATGTTGCCCGACTGGCAACCGCCGCCTGCCAGCGAAGCCGAAAATCTCCAGGAGCAGGGCAGCCAACTGACGGTGCTGGAGCTGTTTCGCAATGGCTACGCACGCCCGACGTTGCTGATCTGGGCGACTTTTTTCGTCAGCCTGATCCTGCTGTACTTCATGATCAGTTGGTTGCCTTCGCTGCTGCTCGAAAGCGGGCTGGCGCTGAACCAGGCCAATCTGGTGACCTCGATGTTCCTGTTCGCCGGCACCTTGGGCGCGATTGGCATGGCCTGGTTGGCCGATCGGTTGAAAAGCAAGGTGCGTCTGCTCTCCGGCGTGCTGGCAGCGGCCGCGGTGTGCACAGTGTTGCTGGGCCTGAATCATGACAACCCTGGCTACCTGGTGGCCTGCGTGTTTGCCGCCGGGTTCTGCATCATCGGCGGGCAACTGACCCTGAATGCATTCGCCAGCAACTTCTACCCGGCGCACGTGCGCGCCACCGGCACGGGCTGGGCGCTGGGCGTTGGGCGTTTCGGGTCGATTCTGGGGCCGTTGTTCGGCAGCATGTTGCTGGCGATGCATATCCCGGTGCAGCAGATTTTCTTTTTCTGTGGGATTCCAGCGGTGATTGCCGCGTTGTTGATTATTCAGGTGCGCTCGCCGGTGGCCCGCTTGAAGGTGCGTTAATGCACGATGGCGTTGGGCGGCAGATGGCCGAGTCGCTCGGTCAGGCGCAGGCGCTGGATCGGGTCTTCGCTGAGCATCAGCGCGTGTTCCAGGTCAAAGCGCTCGGCGCTCGGGCAGTCCAGGCGCTGATACAGGCTGGCGCGTGCCAGGTAATCGGCAGCGCTGGCATTGCCCAGTTCCAGTACGCGCTCGGCATCCACCAGGGCGGCCAGCGGTTCGTCGTTGGCCAGGTAAAGTTGGCGCAGATTACGTGACAGCCGCTGCAGGATCGAGCGAGGCTCGGCGGTGTGCAGGTGCTCGGCCTGCAATTTGAGGTTCGGGCCATATTGGCGATGCAGCAGTTCGCGACAGTCGTTGGGATACAGGCGTCGGCCACCACAGGGGTCCAGCAGGTGATCGGCCCCGGGCACCCGCAGCAGGAAGTGGCCGGGGAAATTCACCCCCACCATGGGGATGTCCAGGCGCCGCGCCAGTTCCAGGGCGATCAGGCCCATGGCCAGGGGTTGCCCGCGCTTGCGCTGCAACACCTTGTCCAACAAGGCGGCGGCGGGGCGCAACGGGGTGAAATCATCCTGGGCAAACCCCAAGTCGTTCATGCGCCGCAGCAACGGTTGACCCAGCTCATCGGACGGCAGCACCGGCATGCCCAGGCTGATCTGCTGTTGCAACAGGCTGAATGCCTGCAGGATCAGCAACGGCTGTACGGTGGCGTCGTGTTCGGCAGCAATCCACAGCGCGGCTTCGAACAGCGCGGGGGGTGAACGCTCCAGGCAGGCGAAAAAAGCGGTGCGGGGATTCATTGCATTCTCCGGCGGATGCTCTCGTTTTAGCCTTGCTGTGAATTTTCGTCCAGCACCATAAGAAATATCCCACTCGCTTATGTCACAGAACTCACGAAATTGGGCGGCTTATTCCAGTGCAATCCAGCACTTTTCTGCCGCCAGCCTATACTTGGGCCACTACCAGAAGTGATTCGGGAGCACGACGATGTTTGCGCTCATGCACAGCACCCGCCTGGAATCGCTGCACCTGAGCGTCGACCCGGTGACCGGGCTGAAGGCGATCATCGCCATCCATAACAGCCGCCTGGGGCCTGCCTTGGGCGGCTGCCGCTACCTGGCTTATCCCGACGATGAAACGGCCATGGCCGACGCCGCACGCCTGGCCCAAGGCATGAGCTACAAAGCCGCCCTGGCCGGCCTGCCGGTGGGTGGCGGCACGGCGGTCATCCTGCGCCCGGGCCATGTGGAGAGCCGTGCCGCGCTGTTTGAAGCCTTCGGCCGCTGTGTCGAGCAGCTTGGCGGGCGCTACATTACCGCCATCGACAGCGGCACTTCGGTCGCCGACATGGATTGCATCGCCCAACACACTCGCTTCGTCACCAGCACCAGCGCCGCCGGCGACCCGGCGCCCCACGCGGCCATGGGGGTGTTTGCCGGCATTCGCACCACCGCCATGGCCCGCCTGGGCAGTGATAACCTCGAAGGCCTGCGCGTGGCGGTGCAGGGCTTGGGCAATGTCGGTTACGCCCTGGCCGAACAACTGCATGCGGCGGGCGCCGAACTGCTCGTCAGCGACATCGACCACGGCAAGGTGCAACTGGCCATGGAACAATTGGGCGCCCACCCCATCGCTAACGACGCCTTGCTCAGCACCCCCTGCGACATCCTCGCCCCGTGCGGCCTGGGCGCGGTGCTCAATCGCCAAAGCGTCGGCCAACTGCGCTGCGCCGCCGTTGCCGGTTCTGCCAGTGCACAACTGACCCGCCTGGACATTGCCGATCAGTTGGAAGGCCGCGGCATCCTCTACGCTCCCGACTACGTGATCAATTCCGGCGGCCTGATCTACGTCGCGCTCAAACACAGCGGCGCCGAGCTGCCGAGCATCACCGCGCACCTGTCCAACATCGGCAGGCGCCTGACCGAAATCTACGCCCATGCCCAGGCTGAAAAACGCTCCCCGGCACGTGTCGCGGACGAACTCGCCGAGCGCCTGCTCTACCCATGACCCGGCCTTAAATTAAAAAGGCCCTGAGTCGATGATTCAGGGCCTGTTCAATTCGGGCTTTATTCCGCCACCGCGTTCAACAACTCGGACAGCGCGTCCGGTTGGCTCTTGAACGCCTTGGCAAACACATCGCGGTTCTTCGCCATATAGATCCCGGCTTCTTCCACCTGCTGCTCGCTCAAGGACGGCACGGCTTTTTGCAACACTTCTGCCAGCAACTCAGCGAGTTCAAGCATCTTGTCATGAGCGTCAGCTTCGGCTTTATTCATGAACAAACGCTCCTGATCTCGGCTGCTGCGGTATACCACTTCGACGGCCATTCACCACCTCACATGCCTTCACGATAGTTGTCTTTTCGACTACTGTATTTATATACAGCTAAAAGCATAAGCCAAACGCCGGGGTTTGGATAGCAGGTTTTTAATGTAGTTGGGAAATGGGGTGTTGCTACACCGGAAATTTAACCGGTTCGATCATTCCCGCGCGGAGGGTGGGAACGAGCTGGGTGAAATAAGTGCCTCGTGTCAGACGGCCACCATCTTATTCCCCAGCGCTGGCCTTTTTCCTGCAAGCAGAACAACCGTCACCTCCACCCCGCATTATCCGGTCGCACCGACCTAAGGAAGCAACATCGTGAAAATCAACTGGGCCGAAAAGCTGCGCCAGCAAGTCCATGGGCTGGCCGAGTCGCTGGGCAATCTGTTTGTGGAGTCGTTCCATTACCTGGCGCTGTTCGCCATTGGTGCAGTGACCGCCTGGGCGGCGGTAATGGAATTTCTGGGGATGCTGGAGAACGGGCACATCAAGATCGATGACATCTTGCTGCTGTTCATCTACCTGGAATTGGGCGCCATGGTCGGGATTTACTTCAAGACCAACCACATGCCCGTGCGCTTCCTGATCTACGTGGCCATCACGGCGCTGACGCGGCTGCTGATTTCCAACGTGTCCCATCACAACCCGCCTGACGTAGGCATTATCTACTTGTGCGGCGGGATTCTGCTGTTGGCCTTCGCGATTCTGGTGGTGCGCTATGCGTCGTCGGCGTTTCCTTCGGTGAAAGTCGAAGGCCCGCGTCGCAAGGGCGAGGCGAGCCTGGAAACCGAGAAGGGCGAGCTTTAAAGCCCGACGCTGAAAGGCAGGTGACGGGTGGGCGGCCGCTGCAACAGCTTGTGATTGTCCCCATCCGTCATCACCGCCAGGATTTCCATGGCGCTGTGACCCTGCTCGATGGCAATACCGAACTGGATGCTTTGCACCAGGCGCTTGAGCCGTTGCGGGTCGTTGCGTTGTTCGGCGCTGATCATGCGCTTGGCCACTACGCCGCCGTCATCGGAGAGGGTGAGCATGATGCTGCCGTCCAGCCGCTGGATGCTCAGGTTGACGCGGTATTGTGGGCTGAAAGTGTCGGTGATGATCTGAAAAGGGTTGTCCATGGTGCGTTACCGCCTGATAAGAACATGCAGTCATTGACGACCGGTGTCGGGAATAGTTCGCGTTGCCTGACCACCGGCCAAAGTCCGTTTTCCTCAAAAGCTCTACAGCAAGGGGCGTGCCGTACAGTCGCGGGGTTCGAAATGTGGGAGGGGGCTTGCCCCCGATGGCGGTGCATCGGCCAATGAATACTTGGCTGAAAGACCGCTATCGGGGGCAAGCCCCCTCCCACATTTGAACTGCGTTGTGCTTGGGGGAAGTGACCTGTTTCAGGGCAGCACGGAGAAAACGATCGCAGACGGCGCAATCAGCACTCCACCCAGCTGACCGCCAGGCCGCCCCGCGACGTTTCTTTGTACTTGTCATGCATATCGGCGCCGGTATCGCGCATGGTGCGGATCACCCGGTCGAGGGAAATGAAGTGCTTGCCGTCGCCGCGCAGGGCCATTTGCGTGGCGTTGATCGCTTTGACGGCCGCGATGGCGTTGCGCTCGATGCACGGCACCTGCACCAGGCCGCCGACGGGGTCGCAGGTCAGGCCGAGGTTGTGTTCCAGGCCGATTTCGGCGGCGTTTTCCAACTGTTCGGGGGTGGCGCCAAGGATATCCGCCAGCCCTGCAGCGGCCATGGCGCAAGCCGAGCCCACTTCGCCCTGGCAGCCGACTTCGGCGCCGGAGATCGAGGCGTTCTTTTTACAGAGGATGCCGACGGCGGCGGCGGCCAGGAAGAAATTGACCACGTCATCGTCAGACGCGTCGGCATTGAATTTCATGTAGTAATGCAGCACGGCAGGGATGATCCCCGCCGCGCCATTGGTCGGTGCGGTGACCATGCGCCCGCCGGCGGCGTTTTCTTCGTTGACGGCGAGGGCGAACAGGTTGACCCACTCCATGGCCGACAAGGTTGACGTGATGACATTGGGCTTGCCGATTTCCAGCAGGCTGCGGTGCAATTTCGCAGCGCGACGCGGCACGTCCAAACCACCGGGCAGAATGCCCTCATCGCGCAGGCCCTGTTCCACGCACTCGCGCATTACCGACCAGATATGCAGAAGGCCGCTGCGGATGGCTTCGTCGCTGCGCCAGGCGCGTTCGTTGGCCATCATCAATTCCGAAACCCGCAGGCCGTGCTTGTTGCACAAGGCCAGTAGTTCAACGGCGCTGGAAAAGTCGTAGGGCAATTGCACATCGCTGGTCGGCGCTATGCCCGATGCGGCTTCGGCCGCTTCGATGATGAAACCACCGCCCACCGAATAGTAGGTTTGCTCGCTCAACAGACCGCCGTCGCCGTAGGCGTGCAGGGACATGGCGTTGGGGTGGTAGGGCAGGCTTTCATCGAGCAGCAGCAGGTCGGTGTGCCAGTCGAAGGCAATGGCCTGTCGGCCGGCGAGTAACAACTGGCCGGACTCGCGCAGTTGCTGGATGCGCGCGTTGATCGAGGTGGGGTCGACCTGATCCGGCCATTCGCCCATCAAACCCATCACACAGGCGCGGTCAGTGGCGTGGCCGACACCGGTCGCGGACAGCGAACCGTATAAGCGCACTTCGACGCGCCGGGTCTGGCTGAGTAACTGCTGGTCGGCCAGTGCCTGGGCAAAGGTCGCGGCAGCCCGCATCGGGCCGACGGTATGAGAGCTGGACGGGCCGATGCCCACCTTGAATAGATCGAAAACGCTGATAGCCATGCTAAAGCCTTACAAGCAATGGAGTGGACATCGCTGCCATGTTTTGTAGAGCAGGCGGAGTTGGCGCGATACTGAGCCTCTGGATCGGCGCTGACCAACGAATTATCCTAAGACACCCTTTAGCAGGACTAAACGCTATGACCCGGCCCCTTCATGGCCAGACCTATGTCTGGCTGCATGTTTTTTCTTGCGCTGCGCGGCACCTTTCGTTCACCCGCTGCGCCGAGGAATTGCACATCACGCCGGGCGCGGTGAGTCAGCAGATCCGTCAGTTGGAAGAGCGCCTGGGCTTCAGACTGTTTCACCGCCGCGCACGGGGTGTGGAGCTCAGCGCCGAAGGGCAGCGCCTGGCGACAGTGGTAGGGGAGGCCTATGGCAGCATCGACGCCGAATTGCAGCGTCTGGACGCGGGGATGATCAGTGGCACCTTGCGCCTGCGCTCGATCCCGTCGTTTCTCGGCAAGTGGCTGACCCCGCGCCTGCCACGCTTGCAGCAACGCTTTCCGGACATTCAGTTGCGCATGGTTGCCGAAGACAGCAGCGTCGCGCTGCATGAGGGCGACTTCGACCTGGCCATCGACTTGAACGATGGCAGCTATCCCGGCTTGTTATCCACAGCCCTGTTGGATGAGCAGATATTTCCGGTGTGCGCCCCCAGCCTGTTGCGTGGCCGGCCGCCATTGCATGGCCCCGCCGACCTTGCCCACTTTCCGTTGCTGCACGACATCACCGCCTGGCGTGGGAGTTTTGAGTATGCCGAGTGGGAGTTCTACCTGAATGCCATCGGTTACCCCGATGCCGATGTGCGTCGCGGGCACACCTTCAACCGCAACCACCTGACCATCGAAGCCGCCATTGCCGGCATGGGTGTGGCCATTGCACGGCGCACCTTGCTCAATGATGAGCTGGAACGCGGCACGCTGATCGTGCCGTTCGGCCTGGCCGTGCCCAACCATAAACGCTACGTGCTGCTGTATGCGCCGGGTGCATTGAGTCACCCCGGCGTGCGGGCGGTGCACGACTGGCTAGTGGAAGAAGCGGGGATTTTTCGCGCCCTGCACCCGTTGGGAGCGGGGCAATCGTGAGGAAAACTGGACGTAAGAAGTTGTAACTAACTCCCCACCCTACCAGCGTTTTTGCCCGTCGTCAGGGTTAATTTGTAATGTGGGATTTATCTTTGCAAAGGGGTTGAAATGTTTCAGCAGGTGCTCAATTGTGTAATCAAGAGGTCATGGTTTCACCACCCCGGTGTTGCAGTTTGTGATCTCTGGCGAGCTAGCTGAAATAAGGGAAGAACTATGCAAATCCAAGTCAATAGCGATAACCATATTGAAAGCAGCATCCGACTGGAGGAGTGGGTACGTACCACCATTGAGAGCACGCTCGAACGTTATGAAGAAGACCTGACCCGTGTGGAGGTCTACCTGCGGGATGAGAACGGCGACAAGCCCGGTCCCCACGATTTAAGTTGCCGTCTGGAGGCTCGGCCAAAAGGCCACCAACCGCTTTCGGTGCTACACAAGGCCGATACGCTGGAACAGGCGATCGATGGCGCAGCCACCAAGCTCGATCACGCGCTGGAACATCTGTTCGGCAAACTGCAAGGCAAGCCCCGCGCTGCCGGTAAAAACCAGCCGACCACCAAAGTCAATGAAGATGAGCTTGAACAGGAGTTTCTGGAAAAAGAACGTGCCGTATTCAACGGCTGACGGTTTTTGACTTTCATTGAAGACGGGCCTGCGCGAGCAGGCCCGTTTTCGTTTACCTGCGCTGGCGAAAGAAAAACCCGCTAAGCATCGCCAGCCCGCAAGCACCCAACCCTGCAAAGAGCATGGCCCAGCCGGCGCCGTTGCGCAGAGCTGCCTGGGCATCGCTGAACGCCAATCCCCGTGTGTCCAGCTTGCCCGCCGCGAGGTGCTGGCTGAGGGCCGGCCAATCCATTGCCGTGCCTGGCGGCAGTACCTCGGCCAGGTAATGGCCGATCCCCAGTAACAGCACCAGGCCCATCAGCGCGATATTGAGCGCCAGGGTGATCAGCCGGGCGCTGAAGTCGATGCCCGAGGCCATGCCCGCGCGATCAGCCGAGACGGCGCCGGTGGTGGTGTTGGTGGTGGGCGAATTGGTCAGCGCCAGGCCAGTGCCCGCCATCACGCAACTGAGCAGTACCAGCAGCGTGTGTGGCTGGGCGGCGACATTGGCCGCGGCCATCGCCAGAAACCCTGCGCCCATGGTCGCCAGGCCCACCGGGATAATGCGTTCGGCGCCGTAGCGCAGGGCCAGGCGTTCTGCCAGCGGTGGCACCAGCAAGGTCGGCAAGGTGTAGGCGAGCAGGGCGCCGCCGGTGGTCAGGGTGTCGTAGCCCAGGCCCGCCTGGAAATACAGCGGCAGATAGATCATGAATGGCCAGAAGCTGAAGTTCATGCCGATCGAGCCCATCAGTGCACCGTTGAAGCGCTGGATGCGAAACACCGAGAAATCGAACATCGGATGGGCACTGCGCTTTTCAACCACGATGAACAGCAGCAACGCCACCAGCGCCAGGCCCGCCCAGCCGAGCATGGCCGGTGTGGCGAAGCCGTGCTCGGTGCCCTGGGTGATGAAGTAGACCAGGGCGAACACCGACAGCGTCAAGGTCAACATGCCGGCTATGTCGAGGCGATGGCCGGCCGGGTCGCGGGATTCCTGCACGCTGATGCGCAACAGCACCAGGGTGAACAGGGTGAGCGGCACGTGCGCGAGAAACACCCAGCGCCAATCCGCGACTGCCAGGATCAGCGCGCCGACCATCGGCCCGAATCCCAGGCCTACGCCGGCAATCACGCCCCAGATTGCGAAGGCCCGGGCGCGTGCCGCCGGTTCACGAAACAAGTGCGACAGAATCGCGAACTGGCAGATCATCATCGCGCCGGCACCGATGCCCTGGACGAAGCGCGCCACGATCAGCATTGACGCGTCGTTGGCCAGCCCGCAGGCCAGCGAGGCCAGGCCAAACACCCACAGGCACAGCACCAGCACGCGTCGGCGGCCAAAGCGATCGGCCAGGGTGCCCGCTGCCATCAGTACACTGGTGCAGGCCAGGGTGTAGGCATTCATGATCCACTGGGCATCTTGAAACCCGGTGCCCAATTCGCGTTCAAGGGTGGGCAGGATGACCGGTACGCTGGAGATTTCCAGGCCGAACATCAGGGCCACCAGACACACGGCGGTGAGCGCCAGGCCGTTTCTGGCGGCATGCGCTGGGCTGAGGGCCGATAGAGCGGCGACAGGTGGCATACGCAGTTCCTTAAGAGAGGGGGAGGGGTTATTCTCTCGGGAATAGGGTTCTTTATTTGCGATAACTTTTCCCTTGATAGGGGATTAAAAGGCGACAATCCACCATGCCCACCCCACGTTTCGATGGCGTCGAACTGTTTCTGCACATCGTCGAAAGCGGCAACCTGAGCGCCGCCGCCGAGCGGCTGAACCTCACGCGCTCGGCGGTGGGCAAGGGCCTGGCGCGGCTTGAAGCGCGCCTGGGCACCTGCCTGTTGCAACGCTCCACGCGCCGCCAGCGTCTGACCGAGGATGGGCAGGCGTACTACGAGCACTGTCTGCGCGCGCTGGCGGAGCTGGAGGCGGCCGAGTCCGTGCTGGAAAGCGGCCGTCAGCAGCCACGCGGGCGCTTGCGCGCCAGTTTGCCGCTGGCGTTTGGTCACCACTATGCCGGGCCTGCCCTGTGGGGCTTGATGGAGCGTTATCCGGACCTTGAGATCGACATTTGCTTCTCCGACCGCATGATCGATCTGGCGCAGGAAGGCTTCGATATTGCCGTGCGTATCGGCCCGTTGCCGGATACCGACCGCCTGAGTGCGCGGCGTCTGGGGGAGCAAGTCATGGGATTGGCGGCGTCACCGGCGTACCTGCAACGCAGGGGGCGAATTGAACATATCGAGGAATTGGCGGCTCATCGCGGCATTGCTTACCGCAGCAATAACGTCCATCGCTCGCGGCTGGTCACGCCCCTGGTGTTGGACGACCTCCAGGCTGTGGCCGATGCGACGATTGCAGGCGTGGGCCTGGCCTGGTTACCGAGCTGGTTGATTGCCCACTATGCGCTGCGCGGGCAACTGGAGGCGGTACTGCCCGACTATCGCGAGCAGCCGGCCCCCATCCATGTGATCTGGCCGACGGCGCCGCACATGCCGGCCAAAACACGATGCGCCATTGATGCGCTGGTCGCGGCCACGCCCAGTTGCCTGGCGGGCAGTTAGAACCCGAATCCTGAACACACTGAGGATCAAATGTGGGAGGGGGCTTGCCCCCGATGACAGTGTGTCAGTCAGCTTATCTTTAGCTGACCCACTGCAATCGGGGGCAAGCCCCCTCCCACAGTTGGTTCTGTTTTGTTCTGCAGATTCCAGTCAGAACGCGATGGACGTCTGCACATACACCGTGCGCGGCTCACCCACGTACTTGCCCTTGTTGTTATCGTCGAACGAGCGCGTGTAGTACTGCTTGTTGAAGATGTTCTTCACCCCGACCGCGACGTTCAAGTCCGACAGCTGCGGGCCGAAGTCGTAGGCTGCGCGGCTGCTGAACAGCATGTAGCCGGGGATGCGTCCGTTCGCGCCGTCGGCGCTTTCGGCCTGGGTGTTGGCGTTGTCAGCGAACTGGCTGCTCTGGTAGCTGCTGTCCAGGTTGAGCTTCCACGGGCCTTCGGTGTAACCCACGCCGAGGGTGCCTTTGTGCCGGGAGGAGAAGGGCACGCGATTGCCTTTGTTCGGGCCGTCTTCACGGATGGTCGCGTCGACATACGCATAGGTGGCGTACACATCGAAGCCCGCCAGCGCCGGGCTCACGCCGTCGAGGGCATAGTTGATGCTCGACTCGATGCCCTGGTGCCGCGTTTCACCGCGGGCGATCACCGTGTCGTTGGTCTGGTTGCTGTCGTACTGGTTGTCGAAATTGATCAGGAACGCACCGATTTCCGCGCGCAGGCTGCCGTTGTCATAGCGCGTGCCGAGCTCCCAGGTGCGGGCTTTTTCCGGCTTCACTTCGCCGCTGTTCACGCGGTTGGGCATCTGGCTGTACTGCACGCTGCCGAACGAGCCTTCGGTGTTGGCGTAGAGGTTCCAGTCGTCGGTGAGGTGATAGAGCACGTTCAACGCCGGCAGCGCGGTGTTGTAGTCGCCTTTGTAGTTGACGTTGCTCAGGTTGTTGGTCTGTTGGGACTTGATCATTTCGTAGCGGATGCCCGGTGTGATCGTCCACTTGCCGATATCGATACGGTCGTCGATGAAGAACGCATTGGCTTCAGTGCCGCCACGGGTGTCGCGGTCGTTACGGCTGTCGGTGGTCGGCAGTTGCTGGTTGGCGGCAATCGGCGTGCGGTAGCGCAACTCGTGGCCGGCTTCGTTGATGTAGCGGTAACCGACGCCGACTTCGTGGGTGGTGGGGCCGAGGTCGAAGCCTTGGGCGAGACGGGTTTCCAGGCCACGTACCCAATACTCGCGGGGTGACAGCGAGAGGAAGTTGCCTTGATCGAGGTAACCGCTGCGCAGGGTCTTGGTGAAGAAACTGTTGACCGTGAATTCACGGCGATCCTGCTCGTAGCGGTAGCCGACGTTGAACATCGTGCGGCGGCCCCAGAACTTGTCGTAGGGGCGGGTCGACTGGTACGGGTCGGCCTTGTAGTCCTTGACGTTCAAGCCCCCAGGCATATCGGCCTCGCCGTCGTAGTACTGCGCCATGGCGTTGAAGCTGTTGGCGTCATCCAGCTGGTAGTTGCCCTTGAGGATCAGGTCGTCGATGCGCGTGTCGCTGTTTTCACGCCAGTCGCCGCCACGGGTGCCGGAGTACAGGAGTGCGCCGCCCAGGCCATTGTCGGCGGTGCCGCCGGCCAGCAGGTTGCCGGTGGTCTTGAAACCATCGTGGCTGGAGGACGGGCTGGTTTCGGTCTGCAGGCCGCCTTTGACGGTGGGCGCATCCGGAATCGCACGGGTCACGAAGTTGACGATGCCACCGACGTTCTGCGGGCCGTAGCGCACCGCGCCGCCGCCGCGCACCACGTCCACCGCGTCCATGTTGCCCATGCTGATCGGTGCAAACGAAAGTTGCGGCTGGCCATAGGGTGCGAAGGGCACGGGAATGCCGTCCATCAACACCGTGGAGCGTGATGCCAGCCGTGGGTTGAGCCCGCGAATGCCGAAGTTCAGCGCCATGTCATGGCTGCCGGTGCCGTTGTTGTCCGGGGCATTGACGCCGGGGATGCGGTTGAGCACGTCGCGCGCCTGGGTCGCGCCCTGGCGCTCGAATTCGTCGCGGCGGATGACGTCACGGGCGCCGGGATGCTCGAACACGTTGGTCTGCGCCGCATCGCCGAGCCAGTCGCCGACCACGTTGGAGGTTTGCAACTCGAGGGTGGCCGGGACGCCAGCCGGTTGCAGGCTGTAGGCATTGTCGCCCTCGGCGCGGGCTTGCAGGCCACTGCCTTCCAGCAGTGTGTTCAGGCCTTCGGCGGTGCTGTAGTTGCCCGCCAAACCGGGGCTTTGCAAACCGGCAGTGACCTCGGAACCGAAGGACACCAGCACCCCGGCTTCGCGGCCGAACTGGTTCAGGGCCGCCTCCAGACTTGTCGGCGCGATGTGATAGGCCTTGGTGTCGGCCGCCATCACCGGGGGCAGCACCGCCAGGCTGAGGCTGGCGCCGAGCAGGAGTTGGCGCAGGGTACGGGCAAGAAGGGTCGGTTGCAGGGGCATGAAGGGGTGTCCTGAGAAGGAAGGATCAAGGTGGCTTTCCTTCTCTGTCACGCGAGGGTTGGAAAACGGCTCAGCGTTTTTCAAACCATTTCACGCACGGGCCTGAACCGTCACCCAATAGCGGGTAAAGCGCCGCACGGTTACCGGCAGGCTGACTTCCAGCAGGTCGAGAATGCGTTCGCTGTCATCCAGCGGATAACTGCCGGACAGCAGCAGGTTTGCCACCTGCGGGTCGCAATTGAGCTGGCCACGGCGGTAGCGCCCGAGTTCGCCGAGGAAATCTTCCAGGCGCATGTGCGCGGCCACCAGCATGCCGTCGGCCCATGCGCCGCTGTTGGCGTCGACAGGACGCGGGCTGTCCCAGCCTTTGCGGGTGTAATTGACCTGATGCGCGGCGTTCACGATCAGTGGCAGGCCGCTGTAGCTGTTGGGCATCACGTCGACACGGCCATCGAGCACTGCCAATTGGGTATGGTCATTGAACTGACGCACGTTCAGGCGCGCCGCCTGGCTGCTGAGCAAGCCCTGGCCGGTCAGCACGCGCAGCGGCGTGGCACCTGCGCGGGCGGTCAGCAGGATTTCACCTTCGAGCAGGCGGATCAGTCGCTGCTGGCCATCGAAATGCACATCCACCGCGCTGCCGGTGTTGAGCTGCAATTGGCTGCCGTCGGCCAACGGCACACTGCGACGCTGGCCGACAGGGCTGCGGTAGTCCGCCGTCAACGGCGGCAAAATGTGTTGCTGGCGCAGGCTCCAGGCTGCCGCCGAACCCGCGCCGAGAATCAACAGCAGCTTCAGCGCCTGGCGCCGGCTGGTGGACTTCGGTGCATTCAACGCTGCGTGCGCCAGGGGCGAAGGCAGGCCGCGCAGGCGCTGGTTGACGCGCTGGATCTGGTCCCACGCGCGCTGGTGTTCGCTGTGCGCCTGCAGCCATTGTTGCCAGGCCGCCTGTTGGCGTGGGTCAAGCGTGCCTTGCTGCATTTGCAACAACCAGTGCACGGCCTGTTCGGCAACCTGGGTCGAGACGTTCATAGGGCGAAGTAGCAGCGCAGGGCGGCTTTATGCAGGTGGCGCTTGACCGTGGCGATGGAAATGCCCAGTTGCGCGCCGATCTGCGCGTAGGTCAGACCATCAAGCTGGGCCAGCAGGAAGGCGCGTTTGACCTGGACCGGCAGGCCGTCGAGCAGTTGGTCCAGTTCCACCAGGGTTTGCAGGATGATTGCACGGTCTTCTTCCGACGGCGCCACGTGCTCGGGCATTTGCGCCAGGGCGTCGAGGTAGGCGCGTTCCAGGTCCTGGCGACGGTAGTAGTTGAACAGCACACGTTTGGCGACCGTGGTGAGAAAGGCGCGCGGTTCGATCAGCGTTGGCGCTTCCCGCGCGCTGAGCACCCGGATGAAGGTGTCGTGCGCCAGGTCGGCGGCGCTTTGCGGGCAGCCGAGCTTGCGTCGCAACCAGCCGGTGAGCCAGTGGTGATGGTCGTTGTACAAAACTTCGACGGTGTTGGACGGCGGCAACGTGATCACTCCATCAGCATCGGCATGCTTTAGAGAACAAGAATTGTTCGCATTGTAGGGCCGCAAACACGGTTCGGCAATCGACCCGAGCAGGTGATTCATCCGTTCTCTTTTGCTTATGAGAATATTTATCATTAATATTGCGCGCTGATGAACTTGGCGCCTGCCGCATGAAAAGCAAAACCTCACTCCCCGCCTCTTATCGCCTTGCCGTTACTTCGCGCGTATTGGCGGCTGTGGTCGGCGGTTATCTGATGGCCTCCCTGGCCGCTATCTGTCTTGCGCTGTGGCTGCCGACGGCGCGCGCCGACGCGGTGATCGTCGGCATGATGAGTTCATTCGTGTTCTACCTGCTGGCGGTGCTCTGGTGTTTTGCCTGCCGCACCGCGTGGCGCGCGTGGGCCGGGGTGATGCTGCCGAGCGCGCTGTTGGCCACACTGGCGGGCATTGGGTTCTGGGTGGTGCGCACATGAAAGAGGGTTTTCGCCAAGCCATGGCCTGGCTGCACACCTGGGCTGGGTTGATCTTCGGCTGGCTGCTGTTTGCGATTTTCCTGACCGGCACCCTGGCCTATTTCAAGGATGAAATAACCCACTGGATGCAGCCCGAAGTCCAGGCCCATCCGATGGACGACGCGCGCAGTCTCGCCGTGGCCCAAGACTACCTGCAGCAACAGGCGCCCACTGCCGCGCGCTGGTTCATTACCTTGCCCACCCGCCGCGACCCCGGCCTGTCGGTGATGTGGCAAGACAAGGTCGACCCCGGCAAGCGCGGCAACTTCATCCAGAAAGTCCTCGACCCGATCAGCGGCCAAGCGGTCCAGGCCCGCGAAAGCATGGGCGGTGAATTCTTCTACCGCTTCCACTTCCAACTGCAAATGCCTTACCCATGGGGCCGCTGGCTGTCGACCCTCGCCGCCATGGTGATGTTCGTCGCGCTGATCACCGGCATCATTACCCACAAGAAAATCTTCAAGGACTTCTTCACCTTCCGCCCGCGCAAAGGCCAGCGCTCCTGGCTGGACGGGCACAACGCGGTGGGCGTGCTGGTGCTGCCGTTTCACCTGATGATCACCTACAGCAGCCTGGTGATTTTCATGAGCA
Source organism: Pseudomonas sp. 37 R 15 (assembly GCF_900004865.1). Taxonomy (NCBI): domain Bacteria; kingdom Pseudomonadati; phylum Pseudomonadota; class Gammaproteobacteria; order Pseudomonadales; family Pseudomonadaceae; genus Pseudomonas; species Pseudomonas sp. 37 R 15. The sequence goes on from NZ_CVTV01000049.1 coordinate 257,589, forward strand.
TGGTGATGCCGGCGCCGATCGTGGCCTCCTATGGCAATGACAGCCGTGCCTTCTTCAATGAAGTATTTCCCAGTTCCGATAATGCGCCCGCACTCGGCCAGCCGGGCACGTTGCTGCCGTTGTGGCCGATGTACCAGCAGGCGCGGCAGCAGTGGGCGGGTGGGCCTGTCGGGCGCCTGGCGGTGAATAATCCAAGCGACGTCAACGCCTCGGTGAATATATTCCGCGCCGGCTCCGACAGCGTGGTGCATGATTTCGGCAGCACCGTTTCATTCAACGGCACCACGGGCCAGTTGCTGCGGGTCAGTGGTGAGCCGTCCTTGCCGTCGGTTATCGGTGGCAGTTTCTACGGCTTGCACATGGGCCATTTCGCCGGCCCGGTGCTGCGTTGGTTGTATTTCATCTGCGGCCTCGCAGGCACGGCGATGATCGGCACAGGCCTGGTGATATGGCTGGGCAAGCGTCAGCTCAAACACATAAAAACCGGTGTGATGCCCTTTGAACTGCGGTTGGTGGAGGTACTGAATATCGCCAGCATGTCGGGGCTGATGATCGCCATCGCGGCGTTTTTCTGGGCCAATCGACTGTTGCCGGTGAGCGTGGCCGAACGTTCCGACTGGGAAGTGCGAGGCTTCTTTATTGCCTGGGGCCTGAGCCTGGTCCATGCCACGTTGCGGCGCGGTCGTCAGGGCTGGGTCGAGCAGTTGAGCCTGGGCGCGCTGCTGTTTGTGGCCATCCCGCTGATTAACGCGCTGACTACGCCGTATCACTTGGGCACTTCGCTGATGAGCGGCGACTGGGCCATGGCCGGCTTCGACCTGACGTGCCTGGCCAGCGGTCTTTTCCTCGGATGGGCAGCCTGGAAGATGCAGCGCCGCGCCGCGTTGCAGCCCAAGGCAGAGCGCGCGCGTGCATTGGCGTTCAAGCAGGAGGCCGGCTGAATGCTGCTCGCGCTGCTGCTGTGCTACGCCGGGTTTACCGCGCTGTGCCTGGCCACCGACCGTCATCACGGCGAGCTGCTGCGCAGCAAACCGACGCCTGCACGGCGCCTGGGGTTGCGTGCGGCCGGCTGGTTGCTGCTGACCCTGTCGGTCTGGCCGGCGGTGGCCGCCACCGGTTGGGGCCGGGGCCTGGTGGAGTGGTGCGCGGTGTTGATGCTCAGCGCCTTGCTGTTGGTGCTGCTGTTGCCGTACCGGCCACGGCTGGCCTTGGTCCTCGCGGGCGTCGGCCTGCTGGCCAGCCCTCTCGCGGCATTCGGCCTTTTCTGAGCTGCCCATGACCATCAGTCCCCCGCCCAGACCCCAAGACAGTTCGCACCCGGACGCGGCCGGTGGACGTGCGCATTTCCTGCAGGTGTTCCTGTCCCAGCGTTCACAGATGGAGGCATTGGTCAGCCGCCGCGTCGGTTGCCGCGCCACTGCGGCTGATCTGGTACAGGACCTGTTCCTGCGCTTCTGGCGCCGCCCGCTGGTGCAGGTCGAAGAGCTCAGCACCTACCTGCTGCGCTGCGCCGGCAATATCGCCATCGACCATTTGCGCAGCGAAGGCGCCCGCGTGCGCAGCAATGAGGGCTGGTTGCCGGAGCAACAGGACAACCAGGGCTGCGAACCCCAGGCGGCTCTCGAAGCGGGCAATGACCTGCGGCATGTCGAAGCCGCCTTGCGCAGTCTGCCCGAGCGCACTCGGCAGATTTTCCTGCTCAACCGCATTCACGGGCGCAAATACGCAGAGATCGCCAAGGCCATGGGCCTGTCCCAAAGCGCCGTGGAAAAACATATGATGCGTGCCCTGCAAGCGTGCAAGGCGAGCCTGCGCGAACCGTCAGTCCCACGTACGCCAGGGAAAGCACCGTGAACGTCACCCCCACGCCCGCCCAGGAACAGGCCGCGCTCGACTGGCTGAGCCGGCTGCACGACCAGCCCGGCAGCGGCGATCAAGCCTCCTTCAGCCAATGGCTGCGGGCCGACCCCGCCCATATCCAGGCCTACGCCCAGGCCCAGGTGCTGTGGGAGTTGAGCGAAGTCCCGGCACGCACCTTGGCCGGCGAAGACGCACAGGCCTTGCAGGGCTACCTCAATGCGATGAGCCGTTCCAGCCGCTCGCGCCTGGTGCGCGGGGCCGGCGCCTTGGCCATGGCGGCCTGCTTGTTGCTGATGGTGTCGATGGGCGCCGGTTGGCAGCCGTTTCGTTGGGTCGATGACCTTGGCGCCGATTACGTGACGGCGCCGGGGCAGGTGAGGACCGTCACCCTGGCCGATCAGTCCCACGTCACCCTCGACGCCGACAGCGCGATTGCCGTGGATTTCAGCCACGGCGAGCGGCATATCCAGTTGCGTCGCGGGGCCGGTTTTTTCCGCGTTGTCCACACCGGCCAGCCCTTCGTGGTCGAGGCGGGCGATGGAGAAACGCGGGTGCTGGGCACGCAGTTCGAAGTGCGCCTGCAACCGGCGGGGGCCCAGGTGACAGTGCTGTCCGGCCGGGTTGGCGTAACGCCGTCCGCACAGGGGGCGCAGCAAATTCTGACGGCAGGCCAGCAAGTGGCCTACGCCGACGGCCTAGCCGAGCCGCTGCATTCGGTGGACAGCGAATCACGCCTGGCCTGGCGCGAGGGTTGGCTCAATTACTACAAGGCGCCGCTGGCCGAGGTGGTCAGGGACCTCGCGCGTTACTACCCGGGCCGAATCCTCCTGCTCAATGATGAGATGGGCGCCAGACGCGTCAGCGGCAGCTTTCCAAGCAACGACCCTGTCGCCGTATTGAAGGCCTTGCAAGCGGTCCTCGGCTTCGAGCAGCACACGCTGTTGGGGCGCGTGATCGTAGTGCGCTAGCCGCATCGCGCCGTTCACCGAAGCTTCATCGCAATCGCCAAAACCTGTCACCAAACGGTTACACGTGCCGTGGATCATCCTGGGTTTCCTGAACAAGTGGTCAGGAAGCGACCTACATCTGCCCGTTCAACAGGGCATTGTCAGTAAGGGATCTACACGTGAACTACAACAAACTCTATGCCCTGTTCCTGGCCTCGGGCCTGGGCGGTTTTGCGCCGCTGAGTCTGGCGGACGATTCCCAGGACGTCGGTTCGGTGAATGTGGCCGGCAAGCAGACCCTGGGCAACGGTCACATGATCCGCGAGGAAAGCGCCAAGGCACGGTCGACGGTGACCAAGGAGGCCATGGACGAGATGCCGGCGACCGCCAACGCCATCGACAAGCTCAAATACACGCCGGGTATCAACGTTTCCAGCGACGACGCCAGCGGCACCAGCGGTACCACGTTCACCATGCGCGGAATGAGCTCCGACCAGGTTGGGGTGTCGGTCGACGGCGTACCGATCAACGATTCGGGCAACTACAGCGTTTACTCCAACCAATTGGGCGATCCGGAAAACCTCGCTGAAGTGTTTGCCACTCAAGGGTCTTCCGAGGCGGATGGCCCGCACATCGGCTCCAGCGGCGGCAATATCGGCATGATCACGATTCGGCCGACCCAGGACGCCGGGGTGTTCGCCAAGCAGATCGTCGGTGCCAATGCGCTGCGCAAAACCTTCGTACGTGCCAACACCGGTGACTTCGGCGGCCTCAAGACCTGGGTCTCGGCGTCTCACCTGGAAGGCGACAAATGGCGCGGCAAGGGCACCCTGCGCAGCGACAAGGTCGAGTGGAGCAGCCTGTTCGAAGGGGATAATGGCAATTCCACGCTGGCCACGGTCAAGTACAACAAGCAGGAAAACTACAACTACAACAGCCTGAGCAAGGCACAGTTCGACACTGAAGGACGACGCAAGGACTACGCCGAAAGCCCGGTGTACAAGGCCGGTTTGTTATCTGCGTCCTATAAGCTCAACCGCAACCCCTTTGAAAGCGTCAACGCCACGCTGACCCAGCGCTGGCAACTGCAAGACAACCTGTCGCTGACGCTCACGCCGTATTACTACTGGGCCAACGGTGGCAGCTTCAGCGGCCAGACCGCGTCAAACCTGGGGCCGCGCTCCGACAAGGCCGGCAATTACGACCTGGGCAACCTGCAATCGGCCAACTATTACCGCCCTTCATGGACCGAGACCTGGCGTCCCGGCTTCACCGCCAAGATGAAGTGGGACATCAACGAGGAACACAGCCTGGACTACGGCTACTGGTACGAACGCGCACGCCAGCGCCAGACCCAGCCGTTTATCGGGATCAACGGCGAAGGCGCGCCTGATGAGGTGTGGGGCGACTACAACGACGGTGGCCAGGTGGTCGATAAAAACGGCAAGACTGTACAAGGCCGTCACTACTACACCGTCACTCCGGCACAGAAACTCTGGGTTCAGGACAGCTGGCAGGCCACCCCGGACCTGAGTTTTGTCGGCGGTGTGGCCTACCAGTACGTCGAGCGTGACGGTAATAACCTCGGCAGCCTCTACGACCAGCCGGAGAAACGTAACACCCGCTACCACCAGTTCCTGCCCAACTTCAGCGCCAAGTATCAGGTGGACGAGCGCAACCAGGCGTTCTACAACCTCACCCGCAATATGCGCACCCCGCCCAACTACGTGCTGTACAACAAAGGCGACTCGGTGAGCCTCAAGTCCGAACTGAGCTGGAACCAGGAACTGGGCTGGCGCTACAGCGAAGACGACATGGCATTGAGCGCGACGCTGTTCTACATCAGCTTCAAGGATCGCCAGGTGTCGACCACCGACGCCAGCGGTGACTACATGGTGCTCAACGTGGGCAGTGTCGCTAACAAAGGCCTGGAACTTGAGTGGAGTGGTTTGCTGCCGAACCACTTCAACTACTACGCGTCCTACACCTACACCCAGTCCGAACAGAAGGACGATTTGCTCAGCAAGAATGTGTTGTTGCCCACCTCGGGCAAGCAACTGGCCAACGTGCCGCAAAACATGTTCAACCTGGTCTTCGGCTATGACGACTCGCGGTTCTACGGGAATATTGCGGGCAAGTATGTCGGCAGCTTCTATGGCGATTTGACCAACAAGGAAAAGATCGAGGGCCGCACGGTGTTCGACCTGAACGCGGGTATTTATCTGCCGGTGGACAAGAAGGTCATCAAGTCGGCCGCGTTGCGGTTTTCGATGCTTAACCTGTTCGACAAAGAGTACTTGAGCTCGGCGCGTACCGTGGCGTTCAACTCGGCACCGGTCAATGGGCTGGCACCGAGTACGGCGTATTACAACGTGGGGGAAGAGCGGACGGCGATGGTGTCCCTGGAAGCCAACTTCTAAGGTCACCACAAAACCAAATGTGGGAGGGGCTTGCTCCCGATTATGGTGGATCAGCGACAGATAGGCTGGCTGACACACTGCTATCGGGGGCAAGCCCCCTCCCACATTTGATCTGCGGTGTTTTCGAGGGCCGGGTTATTTCAGGGCGGCCATGATCGCATCCGGATTGTAGTCGCGGATCAACGTGCCATTGACGTCCACAAACGGAATCCCGCCGCCGCCCAACGCTTCATAGGCCTTGCGCGCCTGGGCATCTTTCTCGATGTCGAAGGTCTGGTAAGGAACCCCCTTCTGGTCCAGAAAGCGCCGGATCTGCTTGCAGTAGCCGCACCACTCGGTGGTGTAAAGCACCACGCGCGCCGAGGCGCGTATCTGCTCGGACACCACCTGCGACGGGTTGAACAGCCGCTCGAGCTTGCCCCAGTTCTGAATCACCACCACCACCAGCAACACCAGCAGGACTTTCTTCAAGACCCCGCCAAGCATGAGTTACGGCGCTTGAGCTGGTCGGTCAGTTGGGTCGGCAGGCCCTTGATGATCAAGGTGCCGGCGGCTTCGTCGTATTCGATCTTGTCGCCCAGCAGGTGGGCTTCAAAGCTGATGGACAAGCCTTCGGCGCGGCCGGTGAAGCGGCGGAACTGGTTGAGGGTGCGTTTGTCGGCAGGAATTTCCGGCGACAGGCCGTAGTCCTTGTTGCGGATGTGGTCGTAGAACGCTTTGGGCCGATCTTCATCGATCAGGCCGGACAGTTCTTCCAGGCCCATGGGCTCGCCGAGCTTGGCCTGGCTGCTGGCGTAGTCCACCAGGGTCTTGGTTTTCTCGCGGGCCGACTCGTCCGGCAGGTCCTCGCTTTCAACGAAGTCACTGAACGCCTTGAGCAGGGTGCGGGTTTCGCCCGGGCCGTCGACGCCTTCCTGGCAGCCGATAAAGTCGCGGAAGTACTCCGAGACCTTCTTGCCGTTCTTGCCCTTGATAAACGAGATGTACTGTTTGGACTGCTTGTTGTTCTGCCACTCGGACACGTTGATTCGCGCGGCCAGGTGCAGTTGGCCCAGGTCCAGGTGGCGCGAGGGCGTCACGTCCAGCTCGTCGGTCACCGCCACGCCTTCGCTGTGGTGCAGCAGGGCGATGGCCAGGTAGTCGGTCATGCCTTGCTGGTAGTGTGCGAACAGCACATGGCCGCCGGTGGACAGGTTGGACTCCTCCATCAGCTTCTGCAGATGCTCCACTGCGGTACGGCTGAAGGTGGTGAAATCCTGGCCACCGTCAAAGTATTCCTTCAACCAGCCGCTGAACGGGTGCGCGCCGGACTCGGCATGGAAGAAACCCCAGGCCTTGCCCTGTTTGGCGTTGTAGCTCTCGTTGAGGTCGGCAAGCATGTTCTCGATGGCGGCCGATTCGGACAGCTCCGAATCACGGGCATGCAGAACTGCGGGTGTGCCGTCGGGTTTTTTGTCGATCAGGTGGACGATGCAATGACGGATCGGCATAGGCTTCTCGGCTGGTTGAAGGGGAGCGGTGAGCCTCCCCCAAAAAGTTGCCCAGTGTACCGCACCCGTTGGTCAAGACGCGCCTGGAAGGGCGGTTTGGATGTTCTCCCACCGTGCATATGGGGTTTTTTCACGCTTTAGAGCGATAAAGCTGACCAAATGGGTATGTTGAGGCGGATATTTCCCCGTCTCTGTGCTAGTTTTGCCCCGTCTTACGCCAAGTCTCGGCGTTAAGCGTGCATTCAGCATTTGTCAGGTCGAACCAATCCCCGTTTCAAGCATCTATAACCCCGTTCTCCAAGGTTATAGCCGGGGCGCCAGGCCGACACGGTCGGGCTCGACGGCTGACACTGCACTCTGCAATCCATATGAATTTGATAGGGAAGGAACACCACAATGGCTTTGACTAAAGACCAACTGATCGCTGATATCGCTGAAGCTATCGACGCGCCGAAAACCACCGCGCGCGCAGCGCTGGACCAGCTGGGCCAGATCGTTGCCGATCAGCTGGAAAACGGCGGCGAAATCACTCTGCCAGGTATCGGCAAGCTGAAAGTGACCGAGCGTCCTGCCCGTACCGGTCGTAACCCTTCGACTGGCGCTGCCATCGAAATCGCTGCCAAGAAAGTTATCAAGCTGGTTGTGGCCAAAGGCCTGACCGACGCTGTTAACAAGTAAGACGCAGTAAAAAAAACCGTGCTCCGGAGTGATCCGGGCACGGTTTTTTGTTGCCTGCGATTTTGTTTGTAACTGTAGGAGCGAGCTTGCTCGCGAAGAACCCACAATCACCGCGTTTATCCAGAATACACGCGTTATCGTTGGCGTCCTTCGCGAGCAAGCTCGCTCCTACAGGGGGCTGGGTTCAACGAACCCAGCGCTGGCGCCAGATGTGCTGTTCATTCTTGGTCTGGAAGGTCCAGGCGACGAACCGGCTTTGCTTTTGCCCTTGGGACATTTCCACCACTTGGCTTTCCAGCACGCCGGCCTTTTTCAACGCCGTCTCGATCGCGGGCAAGTTTGACGCTTTTGACACCAGTGTGCTGAACCACAGCACCTTGTGGGCAAAATGCGCGCTTTCGGCGATCAACTGCGTCACAAAACGCGCTTCGCCGCCTTCACACCACAGTTCGGCCGACTGGCCGCCGAAGTTCAGCACCGGCAACTTGCGCTTGGGATCGGCTTTGCCCAAGGCGCGCCACTTGCGCTCGCTGCCTTTGGTGGCTTCGTCCATGGACGCGTGGAACGGCGGGTTGCACATGGTCAGGTCAAAGCGTTCGGCAGGCTCCAGCAGGCCCAGCAGGATGTGCTTGGGATTGGGCTGCTGGCGCAACTGGATGACTTTGCTCAAGTCATTGGACTGCACAATGGCCTTGGCGGCGGCCACGGCGATAGGGTCGACCTCAGAGCCGAGGAAGTTCCAGCGGTACTCCATGTAGCCAATCAACGGGTAGACGCAGTTGGCGCCCATGCCGATATCCAGCACCTTGACGATGGAACCGCGCGGAATCTTGCCGTCGTTGACGCTGGCCAGCAGGTCGGCGAGGAAGTGCACATAGTCGGCGCGCCCCGGCACCGGCGGGCACAGGTAATCGGCCGGGATATCCCAATGCTGGATGCCATAGAACGATTTGAGCAACGCCCGGTTGAACACCCGCACCGCGTCCGGGCTGGCGAAGTCGATGCTCTCTTTGCCATAAGGATTGATGATCACGAATTGCGCCAGTTCCGGCGTGGTCTTGATCAGCGCCTGGAAGTCGTAACGGCCTGTGTGGCGGTTGCGCGGGTGCAGGGTCGCCTCTTTGCGTGGTGCGACGGGTTTGGCCGTGGCAGCGGTTTCAGGCTTCTTGCGCGGTGGTTTGGGTGTGCTAGGGGCGGTCATGTTGATTCTGGTGTTGGCTCAAAGTGGCGGCCATTGTCACACATTCCCGAGGACAACTCGGTCAAATGTGGGAGGGGGCTTGCCCCCGATGGCAGTGTGTCAGTCAATTATCTGTTAACTGACCCGCCGCCATCGGGGGCAAGCCCCCTCCCACATTGACTGCATTGGCAGCAGGACATCGGGCAACGATCAGGCAAAAAAAAGAGACCCGAAGGTCTCTTTTTTACGCGACTCAAGCCTTACAGGCTGGAAATCCGCGCATGTTGCTCCGCCAGCTTGCCCAAGGCCTGTTCAGCCTCGGCCAACTTGGCGCGTTCCTTGTCGATCACTTCTGCCGGCGCCTTGTCGACGAACGCCGCGTTGGACAGCTTGCCGCCCACGCGTTGCACTTCGCCTTGCAAGCGGGCGATTTCCTTGTCGAGTCGGGCCAGTTCCGCGCCCTTGTCGATCAGGCCGGCCATCGGCACCAGCACTTCCATATCACCGACCAATGCAGTGGCCGACAGCGGTGCTTCGGCGCCATCGGCCAATACGGTGATGGACTCCAGCTTTGCCAGCTTCTTGAGCAGCGCATCGTTCTCGCTGAGGCGACGCTGGTCTTCGGCACTGGCGTTCTTGACGAACACGGCCAGCGGCTTGCCCGGACCGATGTTCATTTCGGCGCGAATGTTGCGCGTACCGAGCATCAGGGTCTTGAGCCATTCGATATCGCTTTCGGCGGCCTCATCGATACGGGCTTCATTGGCCACCGGCCAAGGCTGCAGCATGATGGTCTTGCCTTGTATACCGGCCAGCGGCGCCAGGCGCTGCCAGATTTCCTCGGTGATGAACGGCATGAACGGGTGCGCCAGGCGCAGCGCCACTTCCAGCACGCGCACCAGGGTGCGACGGGTGCCGCGCTGGCGTTCGACCGGCGCGTTTTCGTCCCACAGCACCGGCTTGGACAGTTCCAGGTACCAGTCGCAGTACTGGTTCCAGATGAACTCGTACAAGGCCTGTGCGGCCAGGTCGAAGCGGAACTGGTCGAGCTGGCGGGTCACTTCGGCTTCGGTGCGCTGCAGCTGCGAGATGATCCAGCGATCGGCCAGGCTCAGCTCGAAGGCTTCGCCGTTCTGGCCGCAGTCTTCGCCTTTATCCAGCACGTAGCGTGCGGCGTTCCAGATCTTGTTGCAGAAGTTGCGATAACCTTCGACGCGGCCCATGTCGAACTTGATGTCGCGACCGGTGGACGCCAGCGAGCAGAAGGTGAAGCGCAGGGCGTCGGTGCCATAGCTGGCGATGCCGTCGGCGAACTCGTCGCGGGTCTGTTTCTCGATCTTTTTCGCGAGCTTGGGCTGCATCAGGCCCGAGGTGCGCTTGTGCACCAGGGTTTCCAGGTCGATGCCGTCGATGATGTCCAGCGGGTCCAGGACGTTGCCCTTGGACTTGGACATTTTCTGGCCCTGGCCGTCACGTACCAGGCCGTGCACGTACACGGTCTTGAACGGCACCTGCGGGGTGCCGTCTTCGTTCTTCACCAAATGCATGGTGAGCATGATCATCCGGGCAACCCAGAAGAAAATGATGTCGAAGCCGGTGACCAGCACGTCGGTGGAGTGGAATTTCTTCAGGAATTCGGTCTGCTGCGGCCAGCCCAACGTCGAGAAGGTCCACAGGCCCGAGCTGAACCAGGTGTCCAGTACGTCATTGTCCTGTTGCAGCGCGATGTCGGCACCGAGGTTGTGCTTGGCACGCACTTCGGCTTCGTCGCGGCCTACATACACCTTGCCCGACTCGTCGTACCAGGCCGGAATACGGTGGCCCCACCACAGCTGACGGCTGATGCACCAGTCCTGGATGTCGCGCATCCACGAGAAGTACATGTTTTCGTACTGCTTGGGCACGAACTGGATGCGGCCGTCTTCCACGGCAGCAATCGCCGGCTCGGCCAGCGGCTTGGTGGACACGTACCACTGGTCGGTCAGCCACGGCTCGATCACGGTGCCGGAGCGGTCGCCCTTCGGCACTTTCAGGCCGTGGTCGTCAACGCTCACCAGCAAACCGGCAGCGTCGAAGGCGGCAACGATCTGCTTGCGCGCTTCGAAGCGGTCGAGGCCGGCGTATTCAGCCGGGATCTTGCCGTCGATGCTGTCGTTCAGCGTGCCGTCCAGGTTGAACACCTGGCAGGCCGGCAACACGGCGGCATTCTTGTCGAAGATGTTCAGCAGCGGCAGGTTGTGACGCTTGCCGACTTCGTAGTCGTTGAAATCGTGGGCCGGGGTGATTTTCACGCAGCCGGTGCCGAATTCAGGGTCGCAGTAGTCGTCAGCGATGATCGGGATGCGGCGGCCGACCAGTGGCAGCTCGACGAACTTGCCGATCAGTGCCTGGTAGCGCTCGTCGTTCGGGTTAACCGCAACGGCAGCGTCGCCGAGCATGGTTTCCGGACGGGTGGTGGCGACGATCAGGTAGTCGTTGCCCTCGGCAGTCTTGGCGCCGTCAGCCAGCGGATACTTGAGGTTCCACAGGAAGCCTTTCTCGTCGTGGTTTTCCACTTCGAGGTCGGAAATCGCCGTGTGCAACTTGGTGTCCCAGTTGACCAGGCGCTTGCCGCGGTAGATCAGGCCGTCTTCATGCAGGCGCACGAAGGCTTCCTTCACCGCTTCCGACAGGCCGTCGTCCATGGTGAAGCGCTCGCGGCTCCAGTCTACGGACGAACCCAGGCGACGGATCTGACGGCTGATATTGCCGCCGGACTGGTCTTTCCATTCCCAGATTTTCTCGAGGAACTTCTCGCGGCCCAGGTCATGACGGCTCTGGCCGGTGGCTTCCAGTTGGCGTTCCACCAGCATCTGGGTGGCGATACCGGCGTGGTCGGTACCCGGTTGCCACAGGGTGTCGCGACCCTGCATGCGGCGGAAACGGATCAACGCATCCATGATCGCATTGTTGAAGCCATGGCCCATGTGCAGGCTGCCAGTGACGTTCGGTGGCGGAATCATGATGGTGTACGAGTCGCCCGCACCTTGTGGGGCGAAATAGTTTTCGGACTCCCAGGTGTTGTACCAGGAAGTTTCGATAGCGTGGGGCTGGTAGGTCTTATCCATGCGCGGCGGGACCCTAGTTGGCATTTATTCAGGAAAGCCGGCAAGTATAACGGGGGATAGAGCGCAGGGCGAGGCGAAGACAGGGCTTAAGGCGTATGCAACCAAATGTGGGAGGCGGCTTGCCCCCGATGGCGGCGGGCCAGCTTCAAATAGACGGCTGACGCACTGCTATCGGGGGCAAGCCCCCTCCCACAGGGGATGTCGGTTTGGTTCAGGATTGGTATTGGCTGAGCAGCCGCTCCATCCGCGCATCCATGCGCCGTTTGATCTCGGCTTCAATATGCGGCGAAAAATCATCGATCACGTCCTGCATGATCAATTGCGCGGCGGCGCGCAGTTCGTTGTCCAGGTGCAGCAGCAGGGCGTCGGGGGCTTTTTGGGCAGCGGGGGCGGGCTCGGTAATGGCTGGCTCCGGCGCAGCAGGCTTGTTGCCGACCATGTCGAACAACAGCGGAATCTGTACCTCGCCGTCGGCCGTTTCGGTCAACAGCGGCGGTTGCAAGCCATCATCACCCAGCAACTGACGGATCGACTCGAGGTCGTCCAGCAGGTGGTCGTCTTTTTTCAGCGGGTTGGGCGTGTCCATCATGTACTCAAAGTCGTTGTAGCCGGTGATCCTGCAGAGGATAGCCCTGTTCGCGGTAGAAACGGAAACTCTCCCGCGCGGCCTGACGAATAGCCGGGTCTTCCACCACCACTTCCGCCACGCGGGCGAATGCCTTGGCGAAGGCCGGTACTTTCAGGTCAAGGTTGACCAGCAGGTCATGGTGGTCGCCGCAACTGTCGCCCAAACCCAGCACTACCACGCCATCGGGTTCCGATTCAGCGGGGCCGTGGGGTACGAAGCTTTCGCCCTTGAAACGCCATAGACGGGCATCGAGGTCCTCACGTTGGGCGGCATCGCTGCAATGCAGGTAAATGCGATGGCCCATGCGCCAGGCCTTTTCAGTGAGCTTGCAGGCAAAGTCCAGGCGCGCGGACGGGTCGGCGCTGGGCAATATATAGAAGTCGACTTGGGTCATTGCGGTTCCTGGTGCTGGCCTGGTTGCCCCTGTAGGAGCGAGCTTGCTCGCGAAAAACCTGAGGACACCGCGCTCATCCAGAATGTGCGCGTTATCGTTGGCGATCTTCGCGAGCAAGCTCGCTCCTACAAAGGGCGCGGGGGCCGCTTAGGCCTTGGCGCGGTCCAGCAGGTATTGGGTCAGCAGGGGCACCGGACGGCCGGTTGCGCCCTTGTCCTTGCCGCTGGCCCATGCGGTGCCGGCGATGTCCAGGTGCGCCCAGTTGAAGTTCTTGGTGAACCGCGACAGGAAGCAGGCTGCGGTGATGGTGCCGGCTTTCGGGCCGCCGATGTTGGCGATGTCGGCGAACGGGCTGTCCAGTTGCTCCTGGTACTCATCGAACAACGGCAACTGCCAGGCGCGGTCGTCGGCCGCCTTGCCGGCGCTGAGCAGTTGCTCGATCAGCTCGTCGTTGTTGCCCAGCAGGCCCGAGGTGTGGGCGCCCAGGGCAACCACGCAGGCGCCGGTCAGGGTGGCGATGTCGATCACCGCCTGCGGCTTGAAGCGTTCGGCGTAGGTCAGGGCGTCGCACAGCACCAGGCGGCCTTCGGCGTCGGTGTTGAGGATTTCCACGGTCTGGCCGCTCATGGTCGTGACGATATCGCCTGGACGGGCGGCACCGCCGCTCGGCATGTTCTCGGCGCAGGCCAGGATGCACACCAGGTTGATCGGCAGCTTGAGTTCCAGCACGGCACGCAGGGTGCCGAACACGCTGGCGGCGCCGCCCATGTCGTACTTCATCTCGTCCATGCCGGCGCCCGGCTTGAGGCTGATGCCGCCGGTGTCGAAGGTGATGCCTTTGCCCACCAGGGCGTAAGGCTTCTCGGACTTCTTGCCGCCGTTGTATTGCATCACGATCAGGCGGGGCGGCTGGTCGCTGCCCTGGCCCACGGCATAGAACGAGCCCATGCCCAGTTCCTTGATCTTCTTCTCGTCCAGCACTTCAACCTTGAGGCCCTTGAACTCCTTGCCCAGCGCCTTGGCCTGTTCGCCCAGGTAAGTGGGGTGGCAGATGTTCGGCGGCAGGTTGCCCAGGTCGCGGGTGAACGACATGCCCCTGGCGATCGCGGTGGCGTGGGTCACGGCGCGCTCGACTTCAGCCTGCGCGGCCTTGATAGTCAGCAGGGTGACTTTCTTCAGGGCGCGGGGTTCAGCCTTCTGGCTCTTGAACTGGTCGAAGACGTAGCCGCCGTCCACCAGGCTTTCGGCCAGCAGGCGGGTCTTGCCGTAGCTGTCACGGCCTTTGATGACGATTTCATCGAGTGCCAGTGCCGCGTCGCTGCCGCCCAGGCCGTTAAGCGTGGTGAGGATGGCGCTGATGAGCTTGCGAAACGGACGGTCGCCCAGTTCGGCGTCCTTGCCCACGCCCACCAGCAATACGCGCTCGGCCTTGAGGTTGGGCAGGCTCTGCAACAGCAGGCTCTGGCCGACTTTGCCGGCCAGGTCGCCGCGCTTGAGCACGGCGCTGATGGCGCCGCCGCTCAGTTCATCCAGTTGCTTGGCGGCAACGCCGAGTTTGCGGCCTTCGCCGACAGCGACCACGAGGGTGGCGGTTTTCAACGTTTCGGGGCTAACGCTTTTTACAACCAATTCCATTTTCGGGTCCCTTATAAAGGTCGGTGAGCCTGGCGTTTGTACCCAGGCTTTAAAGCGTGGCAGCCTTGTAAACCGCCAGCGACAAAGGCCGCAGTTTGAACCTCGCAGGCGAAGCCTGACAACCCTCGAAGCACGCTTTGTGCGTGCGCATGAGGTTGCGCAGTGACAGGCGCGGTCAATCACAGGATAATGCGCCATCTTTTTAGCCGGCCCGCGCAAACGGGTCGACTCGGTATGCTTGCTTGTTTGGCCGCCTTAGCCTGACAACCCTGGAGTGTCTGGTTTGATCGTCTTCCGTTATCTATCCCGCGAAGTCCTGTTGACCCTGAGTGCCGTGAGTGCGGTATTGCTGGTCATCATCATGAGTGGTCGTTTCGTCAAATTCCTTGCGCAGGCGGCCTCGGGCGCCCTGGATCCGGGTTCGCTGTTCCTGATCATGGGCTTTCGCCTGCCGGGCTTTTTGCAACTGATCCTGCCGCTCGGCCTGTTCCTTGGCATTCTGCTGGCATATGGCCGGCTGTATCTCGAAAGCGAGATGACCGTGCTGTCGGCCACCGGCATGAGCCAGCAGCGTCTGCTGGCGATGACCATGGTGCCGGCCGCCGGCGTTGCCCTGGTCGTGGCCTGGTTGAGCCTGAGCCTGGCACCCCAGGGCGCCATGCAGTTCCAGTTGCTGCTGAACAAGCAGGACGCGATGACCGAGTTCGATACCCTCGAGCCCGGGCGCTTCCAGGCACTCAACGACGGTACGCGAGTGACCTATACCGAAGAAATGACCGAAGACCGTTCCAACCTGAGCGGCGTGTTCATTTCCCAGAAAAACCTCGGCAAGGACCAGAAAGACCGTGGTATTTCGATTCTGGTGGCCGACGGTGGCCGCCAGGAAGTGCGTCCCGATGGCAGTCGCTACCTGATCCTGGACAACGGCTATCGCTACGATGGCAGCCCTGGGTTGGCCGATTACCGCGTGATCAAATACGACACCTACGGCGTCATGCTGCCCAAACCTGATATCAGCGACGAAGTCACCGACCGCGACGCGCTGCCCACCGCCTCGCTGTTCGGTAGCCAGGAACTGCGCTCCATCGCCGAGCTGCAATGGCGCCTGTCCCTGCCGCTGCTGGTGTTTATCGTGACCTTGATGGCGGTGCCGCTGTCGCGCGTCAACCCACGCCAGGGCCGATTCCTCAAGCTGCTGCCGGCGATCCTGCTGTATATGGCTTACCTGACCATCCTGATCTCCGCCCGTGGCTCCCTGGAGAAGGGCAAGCTGCCGCCCGCCCTGGGCCTGTGGTGGGTGCACGGGATTTTCCTGGTGATCGGCCTGGGGCTGCTCTACTGGGAGCCTATCCGTTTGAAAATGAAGAGCCGTCGTGGCCTGAAGGAGTTGGCTCGTGGCTAAGCTCGATCGCTACATTGGTAGCAGCGTACTGATCGCCATCCTGGCGGTATTGGGCATCATCCTGGGCCTGGCCTCGCTGTTCGCCTTCATCGATGAAGTGGGCAACGTTACCGATACCTATACCGTCATGGACGTACTGAGCTTTGTGGCGCTGACCGCGCCGCGTCGTCTCTACGACATGATGCCGATGGCCGGCCTGATCGGCTGCCTGATCGGCCTGGGCACCCTGGCCAGCAACAGCGAATTGACCATCATGCGCGCCGCGGGCGTGTCCATCGGGCGGATCGTCTGGGCCGTCATGAAGCCGATGCTGCTGCTGATGGCGTGCAGCGTGCTGATCGGCGAATACGTCGCACCACCGTCCGAAGCCACCGCCCAGGCCAATCGCGCCCTGGCCCAGGGTTCGGGCGATGCGCAGAGTTCCAAGCACGGCCTGTGGCACCGCCAGGGCGACCAGTTCATCCACATCAACGCCGTGCAGCCCGGCGGGCTGTTGATCGGGGTGACGCGCTACACGTTTGACAAAGAGCGGCACATGCTCAGCTCCAGCTTCGCCAAACGCGCACAATACGATGGCGCGCAGTGGCAGCTGAGCGAGGTCACCACCACGCTGTTCCATAATGTGGGCCAGGGGTTCAATGCCAGTACCGAAGTGGTCAATGCCCCCACCCAGACCTGGGATATTGCGCTGAAGCCGGAGCTGCTCAATACAGTGATCATGGTGCCGGAAACCTTGCCGATCTCGGGCCTCTGGAGTTATATCCACTACCTCAAGGACCAGGGCCTGAACAATGGCCGCTACTGGCTGGCGTTCTGGGTCAAGGTGCTGCAACCGGTGGTCACCGCCGCACTGGTGTTGATGGCAATCTCCTTTATCTTCGGCCCGTTGCGTTCCGTGACCCTCGGCCAGCGGGTATTCACCGGGGTGCTGGTGGGCTTCACCTTCCGCATCGCCCAGGACCTGCTGGGGCCGTCGAGCCTGGTATTCGGCTTCTCGCCGTTATTTGCGGTGCTGGTGCCGACTTTTATCTGTGCCGTGGCCGGGTTCTGGTTGCTGCGCCGAGCCGGCTGATTGCGAGCAAGCTCGCTCCTACAACATTGGGCCCCGTGGAAACGGGGCTTTTTTGTGTTCGTCAGCAAAGATGACGTCTGGCCCGAGCATCAGGTACAATTCCCGGCTATTTTTCAGCGGGCAATCTGCCTGCAGCCTTTTGAGTGTTGATCCGTGAGTGATTTGAGTCATATCCGCAATTTCTCCATCATCGCCCACATTGACCATGGTAAGTCGACGCTGGCCGATCGATTCATCCAGATGTGCGGCGGCCTTGCCGAGCGTGAAATGGAAGCCCAGGTCCTGGACTCCATGGACCTCGAACGCGAGCGCGGGATCACCATCAAGGCCCACAGCGTCACTCTGTACTACACCGCCAAAGACGGTATCAAGTACCAGCTCAACTTCATTGACACCCCGGGCCACGTCGACTTCACCTATGAAGTCAGCCGTTCCCTGGCCGCCTGCGAAGGCGCGCTGCTGGTGGTGGACGCGGGGCAGGGCGTTGAAGCCCAGTCCGTGGCCAACTGCTACACCGCCATCGAGCAGGGCCTGGAAGTGATGCCGGTGCTGAACAAGATCGACCTGCCACAGGCCGATCCGGACCGCGTCAAGGAAGAGATCGAAAAAATCATCGGCATTGACGCCACCGACGCCGTCGAGTGCAGCGCCAAGACCGGCCTGGGCGTCGATGAAGTGCTCGAGCGCCTGGTCAAGACCATCCCCGCGCCGACCGGCAACTACGACGATCCGCTGCAAGCGTTGATCATCGATTCCTGGTTCGACAACTACCTGGGCGTTGTCTCCCTGGTGCGCGTGCGCCATGGCCGCGTGAAGAAGGGCGACAAGATCCTGGTCAAGTCCACCGGCAAGATCCACCTGGTGGACAGCGTCGGCGTGTTCAACCCCAAGCACACCGCTACCACTGATCTGAAAGCTGGCGAAGTAGGCTTCATCATCGCCGGTATCAAGGACATCCACGGTGCGCCGGTCGGTGACACCCTGACCCTGAGCTCCACGCCGGATGTCGACGTGCTGCCTGGCTTCAAGCGCATCCAGCCACAGGTCTATGCCGGTCTGTTCCCGGTCAGCTCCGACGACTTCGAAGACTTCCGCGAAGCCCTGCAAAAGCTGACCCTCAACGACTCGTCGTTGCAGTACACCCCGGAAAGCTCCGACGCCCTGGGCTTCGGCTTCCGTTGCGGGTTCCTCGGCATGCTGCACATGGAGATCATCCAGGAGCGCCTGGAGCGCGAATACGACCTGGACCTGATCACCACCGCGCCAACGGTTATTTTCGAGCTGGCGCTGAAAACCGGTGAAACGATTTACGTCGATAACCCCTCCAAGCTTCCAGACCTGTCTTCGATCGAAGACATGCGTGAACCGATCGTACGCGCCAATATCCTTGTACCGCAGGAACACCTGGGCAACGTCATTACCCTGTGTATCGAAAAGCGTGGCGTGCAGCACGACATGCTGTTCCTCGGCACCCAGGTGCAAGTGACCTACGATTTGCCGATGAACGAAGTGGTCCTGGACTTCTTCGATCGTCTCAAATCCACCAGTCGCGGCTATGCTTCGCTGGACTACCATTTCGACCGTTACCAGTCGGCTAATCTGGTGAAGCTGGATGTATTGATCAACGGCGACAAGGTTGATGCCCTGGCACTGATCGTGCACAAGGACAATGCGCACTACAAAGGTCGCCAGTTGACCGAAAAGATGAAAGAGCTGATTCCGCGTCAGATGTTCGACGTTGCGATCCAGGCCGCCATTGGCGGACAGATCATTGCGCGGACCTCCGTCAAGGCACTCAGAAAGAACGTACTGGCCAAATGCTACGGTGGCGACGTCAGCCGTAAGCGCAAACTGCTTGAGAAGCAAAAGGCCGGTAAAAAACGCATGAAGCAAGTGGGCAATGTGGAAATTCCACAAGAAGCCTTCCTTGCGGTGCTCAGGTTGGATAGTTAGGTCCTATGTCGCTAAATTTCCCGCTGTTGCTGGTCATCGCCGTTGCCGTTTGTGGTTTCCTGGCGTTGCTCGATCTGGTGTTCTTCGCCCCGCGTCGGCGTGCCGCTATCGCGTCCTATCAGGGCAGCGTCAGCCAGCCCGATGCCGTGGTGGTCGAGAAGCTGAACAAAGAGCCTTTGCTGGTTGAATACGGCAAATCGTTCTTCCCGGTGCTGTTCATCGTGCTGGTGCTGCGTTCGTTCCTGGTGGAGCCGTTTCAGATCCCTTCGGGGTCGATGAAGCCTACCCTGGACGTGGGCGACTTCATTCTGGTGAACAAGTTTTCCTACGGGATCCGCTTGCCGGTGATCGACAAGAAGGTCATTGAAGTCGGTGACCCGCAGCGCGGTGATGTGATGGTGTTCCGCTACCCGAGCGACCCGAACGTCAACTACATCAAGCGTGTGGTCGGCCTGCCGGGCGACGTGATCCGCTACACCAGCGACAAGCGCCTGTTCATCAACGGTGAGTCGGTGGCCGAACAACTGTTGGGCGCCGAGCCGAACACCTTGGGCAGCGCCGAGCTGTACCAGGAAAAACTCGGTGCGGTTGAGCACCAGATCCGCAAGGAAATGAGCCGCTACCGCGCGATGCCCGATGGCCAGTGGAAAGTGCCGGCCGGGCACTACTTCATGATGGGCGACAACCGCGACAACTCCAACGACAGCCGCTACTGGGACGACCCCAATATTCCCAAGGACCTGCTGGGCATGGTGCCCGACGAGAATATCGTCGGCAAAGCCTTCGCGGTCTGGATGAGTTGGCCGGAACCCAAGCTCAGCCACCTGCCGAACTTCTCGCGGGTGGGGCTGATCAAGTAATACAGGCGGCGCTGTGATCACAGCGCCGAATGCTTTTCTGGGGCTAGGACATTTTCCCATGCCCGGTACCCATCAGGATTTGAATTTGAACACTGCGTCAATCGTCGATGGCCGCCGGTGCCACCAACTAGATATGGATAAACCGTGACCGTTTCTCTCAGTCGTCTCGAGCGCCAGCTCGGCTACACCTTCAAGGACCAGGAATTGATGGTCCTTGCCCTCACCCACCGCAGCTTTGCAGGGCGCAATAACGAGCGCCTGGAATTCCTCGGTGACGCCATCCTCAATTTCGCCGCCGGTGAGGCGCTGTTCGAGCGTTTCCCGCAAGCGCGCGAAGGTCAGCTTTCGCGCCTGCGCGCCCGCCTTGTGAAAGGCGAGACCCTGGCCGTGCTGGCCCGCGGTTTCGGCCTGGGCGAGTACCTGCGCCTCGGTTCCGGTGAGTTGAAAAGCGGCGGTTTCCGTCGCGAGTCGATCCTGGCTGATGCCCTGGAAGCCTTGATCGGTGCGATCTACCTCGACGCAGGGATGGAGACGGCCAAGGAGCGCGTGGTCGCCTGGCTGGCTTCGGAAATCGAAAGCCTGACGCTGGTCGACACCAACAAGGATCCCAAGACCCGCCTGCAGGAATACCTGCAGTCGCGCGGTTGCGAACTGCCACGCTATGAAGTGGTGGATATCCAGGGCGAGCCGCATTGCCGCGTGTTCTTCGTGGAATGTGAAATCACCTTACTGAACGAAAAAAGCCGAGGTCAGGGTGTGAGCCGTCGTATTGCCGAACAGGTAGCGGCCGCTGCAGCACTGATTGCCCTGGGCGTGGAGAATGGCCATGACTGATTCAACCGCAACACGCTGTGGCTATGTTGCCATCGTCGGCCGCCCCAATGTGGGCAAGTCCACGCTGCTCAACCACATCCTCGGCCAGAAGCTTGCGATCACTTCGCGCAAGCCGCAGACCACCCGCCACAACATGCTGGGCATCAAGACCGAAGGCAACGTCCAAGCGGTCTACGTGGACACCCCGGGCATGCACAAGGGCGGTGAAAAGGCGCTTAACCGCTACATGAACAAGACCGCTTCGGCGGCGTTGAAAGACGTCGACGTGGTGATCTTCGTGGTCGACCGCACCAAGTGGACCGACGAAGACCAGATGGTCCTCGAACGCGTGCAGTACGTCACCGGCCCATTGATCGTCGCGCTGAACAAGACCGACCGTATCGAAGACAAAGCCGAACTGATGCCGCACCTGACCTGGCTGCAGGAACAACTGCCGAATGCCCAGATCATGCCGATCTCGGCGCAGCACGGCCACAACCTTGAAGCCCTGGAGCGCGTGATCGCCGGGTACCTGCCGGAGAACGAGCATTTCTTCCCGGAAGACCAGATCACCGACCGCAGCAGTCGCTTCCTGGCCGCCGAACTGGTGCGCGAGAAAATCATGCGCCAGATGGGCGCCGAGCTGCCGTACCAGATCACCGTTGAAATCGAAGAGTTCAAGCAGCAGGGCAAAACCCTGCACATCCATGCGCTGATCCTCGTTGAGCGTGACGGCCAGAAGAAAATCATCATTGGCGACAAGGGCGAGCGCATCAAGCGCATCGGCACCGAGGCGCGCAAGGACATGGAATTGCTGTTCGATTCCAAGATCATGCTGAACCTGTGGGTGAAGGTTAAGGGTGGCTGGTCCGATGATGAGCGCGCGTTGCGCTCCCTGGGCTACGGCGACCTGTAAGGCTTGAATGCACCGCAGGGCTGAAAAATGTGGGAGGGGGCTTGCTCCCGATAGCGGTGGGTCAGTGAATAGATAAGTGACTGACACACTGCCATCGGGGGCAAGCCCCCTCCCACATTAGGTTGATGTTGTTTTCAAAATCGAGAACTCATGTCGCAATCCCCACCTCCCAGCCAGCTCGCCTACGTGCTGCACAGCCGCGCCTACCGTGAGACCAGCGCCCTGGTGGACTTCCTCACGCCCCAGGGCCGTCTGCGCGCGGTTCTGCGCAGCGCGCGGGGCAAGGCTGGTACGTTGGCGCGGCCGTTCGTGGCCCTGGACGTGGAGTTTCGCGGCAAGGGCGAGCTGAAGAACGTCGGCCGCCTGGAAAGCGTCGGCACGTCCGCCTGGCTCAATGGCGATGCGCTGTTCAGCGGGCTCTACCTCAATGAGCTGCTGATCCGCCTGCTGCCCGCCGAAGACCCGCACCCGGCCGTCTTCGATCACTACGCCGCCACCTTGCTCGCGCTCGCTGAAGGCCGCCCCCTGGAGCCGCTGCTGCGGGCCTTTGAATGGCGCCTGCTGGATGACCTGGGCTACGGTTTTGAATTGCACAACGACCTGCACGGTGACCCTGTCGCCGCCGACGGCCTGTATCGCCTGCAAGTGGACGCGGGCCTTGAGCGCGTGTACCTGTTGCAACCCGGCCTGTTCCAGGGCGCCGAGTTGTTGGCCATGAGTGAAGCGGACTGGACCGCCCCCGGTGCCTTGTCCGCCGCCAAGCGCCTGATGCGCCAGGCGCTGGCCGTACACCTGGGCGGACGGCCGCTGGTCAGTCGCGAGTTGTTTCGAAAGCCCTGACATCCCCGTGTATGCTGTGCACCGATTCTTTCCCTTTTCAGGAGCGCTTCCGTGACCACCAGCAATCGCATTCTTCTTGGCGTCAACATCGACCACGTCGCCACCCTGCGCCAGGCTCGGGGCACCCGTTACCCTGACCCGGTCAAGGCCGCGCTGGACGCCGAAGAAGCGGGCGCCGACGGCATCACCGTGCACCTGCGCGAAGACCGCCGCCACATCCAGGAGCGCGACGTGCTGCTGCTCAAGGATGTGCTGCAGACCCGCATGAATTTCGAAATGGGCGTCACCGAAGAAATGATGCAGTTCGCCGAGCGCATCCGCCCGGCGCACATTTGCCTGGTGCCGGAAACCCGCCAGGAATTGACCACCGAAGGCGGTCTCGACGTGGCCGGCCAGGAAGCGCGGATCAAGGCCGCCGTGGAGCGCCTGTCAAAGATCGGCAGCGAAGTGTCGTTGTTCATCGACGCCGACGCGCGTCAGATCCAGGCCTCACGCCGCGTCGGCGCCCCGGCCATCGAACTGCACACCGGCCGCTACGCCGATGCCACCACGCCGACCGAAGTGGCTGAAGAGCTGCAACGCATCATCGACGGCGTGAACTGCGGGCTTGGCCAAGGCCTGATCGTCAACGCCGGCCATGGCCTGCACTACCACAACGTCGAAGCCGTGGCGGCGATCAAGGGCATCAACGAATTGAACATCGGCCATGCGCTGGTGGCCCATGCGCTGTTCGTCGGTTTCAAAGGCGCCGTGGCCGAGATGAACGCCCTGATCCTGGCGGCTGCCAGAACCTGAGCGAACACACTCTAAGACTCAGTGGAGTTCAAAATGTGGTAGGAGGCTTGCCCCCGATGGCGGTGTATCAGGTAAGAATAGGCTGACTGACACACTGCCATCGGGGGCAAGCCCCCTCCCACATTTTTGATCTTCATTGACCTCCGCAATTTCGCTGTGCGGCAATGCGAACCCTTACTGTTTAGGCCCCGCAGGTGTATCGTATCTGCCCTTTGCGGGCCTTGGCCTGCGGTAGATACGTGAGGTTGCTGTGTCCCAATCGTTTTCCCGTCGACAGATTCTCGGTGGCCTTGCCGGCCTGGCAGTAGTCGGTGTGGGCGCGGGTGGCGCCTATCGCTACTGGCTGGGCAAGGTCGCCGATGCCAACGCAGGAAGCGACTACCAACTGATTGCCGCCCCCCTGGACGTGGAACTGGTGCCGGGCCACACCACCCAGGCCTGGGCGTTCGGCCCCTCGGCGCCCGGCACCGAGTTGCGGGTACGCCAGGGCGAGTGGCTGCGGGTGCGTTTTATCAACCACCTGCCGGTCGCCACCACCATCCACTGGCATGGCATCCGCCTGCCGCTGGAAATGGACGGCGTGCCCTACGTCTCGCAATTGCCGGTACTGCCCGGGGAATACTTCGACTACAAGTTCCGTGTGCCCGACGCCGGCAGCTACTGGTATCACCCGCACGTCAACAGCAGCGAAGAACTCGGCCGTGGCCTGGTCGGACCGCTGATCATCGAGGAGCGCGAGCCCACCGGTTTCAGGCACGAGCGTACCCTCAGCCTGAAAAGCTGGCACGTGGACGAAGAGGGCGCCTTTGTCGCCTTCAGCATTCCCCGTGAGGCGGCGCGCGGCGGTACGGCGGGGCGTTTATCCACCATCAATGGCGTGTCCCAGGCTGTGATCGACCTGCCGGCCGGGCAGATTACCCGTGTGCGCCTGCTCAACCTGGACAACACCCTGACGTATCGCATCAACATTCCGGATGTCGACGCGCAGATCTACGCGCTGGACGGCAACCCCATCGAGCCGCGCCCGCTGGGCAAGGAATACTGGCTGGGCCCAGGCATGCGTATCTGCCTGGCGATCAAGGCGCCGCCCGCCGGCGAAGAGCTGTCGATCCGCAATGGTCCGGTGCGCCTGGGCACGTTCCGCTCGGTGGCCAACACCGACGCGCCCACCGAATGGCCCCCGGCGCTGCCGGCCAACCCGGTTGCCGAACCGGACCTGGCCAATGCCGAGAAACTCAACTTCAATTTCGAATGGGTCGGTTCGGTGTCGGTCAACGTCGACAACGGCAAGCCGCCGAGCCTGTGGCAGATCAACGGCCAGGCCTGGGACATCACCGACAAGACCTGCGCCGACCGGCCCATCGCCAGGCTCGAAAAGGGCAAGAGCTATATTTTCGAACTGAAGAACATGACCCAGTACCAGCACCCGATCCACCTGCACGGCATGAGTTTCAAGGTCATTGCGTCGAACCGCCACAAGGTCATCCCGTACTTCACCGACACCTACCTGCTGGGCAAGAACGAACGCGCCCGTGTGGCGCTGGTGGCGGATAACCCGGGCGTATGGATGTTCCACTGCCATGTGATCGACCATATGGAAACCGGCCTGATGGCCGCCATCGAGGTGGCGTGATGCGCCAGATTCGCCCGGCGATCATCGACCGCAGCCGCGACCAGGACTTCATGCGCGAAGCCCTGGCACTCGCCGCCCAGGGCGCCGCGCTGGGTGAAGTGCCGGTGGGCGCGGTGCTGGTGCAGGACGGTGAGATCATCGGCCGCGGTTTCAACTGCCCGATCAGCGGCAATGACCCCAGTGCCCATGCCGAGATGGTCGCAATCCGCGCGGCCGCCCACGCCGTCAGCAATTACCGCCTGCCGGGCAGCACCCTCTATGTGACGTTGGAACCGTGCAGCATGTGCGCGGGCCTGATCGTGCATTCGCGAATTGCACGGGTGGTGTACGGCGCACTGGAGCCCAAGGCCGGGATCGTGCAGAGCCAGGGGCAGTTTTTTACCCAGGGCTTTCTCAACCATCGGGTCCTGTTTGAAGGTGGGGTGCTGGCCGAGGAGTGCGGCACCGTCCTGAGTGAATTCTTCAAGGCTCGCCGGGCCAAGCCTCCACTCTAAAGAACACTGAGGATAAAAGTGTGGGAGGGGGCTTGCCCCCGATAGCAGAGTGTCAGTCACCACATCCATGGCTGATACACCGCTATCGGGGGCAAGCCCCCTCCCACATTTGGATCTCCATATATTCAGTGATAACTCACCGTTATTTCCTGGCGATGATCACCGCCCGCATCGGCGCCGGCAGCCCTTCAATGGTCTTGCTGTGATCTTCGGGATCGAGGAAATCACTGAGCGACTGGTACTTCATCCATGCCGTCCCGCGTTGTTCCTCGACCGTGGTCACGCTCACATCCACGCAGCGCACATCGCTGAATCCCGCGCGGCGCAACCACAGCATCAGCGCCGGCACCGAGGGCAGGAACCACACGTTACGCATCTGCGCATAGCGGTCTTCCGGCACCAGCACTTGCTGCTGATCGCCTTCCACCACCAGGGTTTCCAGCACCAGCTCACCGCCTTTGACCAGCGTGTCTTTCAGCGCCAGCAAGTGTTCGATCGGCGAACGCCGGTGATAGAACACGCCCATGGAAAACACCGTGTCGAAGCCTTCAAGGTTTGCCGGCAAGTCTTCGAACGGGAACGGCAGGTGCCAGGCCCTGGGTTCGGACAGGTAACGCTGCACCGCCTGGAACTGGCAGAAGAACAGCCAGTTGGGGTCTACGCCAATCACGCTGTCGGCGCCGGCACCGAGCATGCGCCACATGTAATAGCCGTTGCCGCAACCCACATCGAGGATGCGCTTGCCCTTCAAGTCCAGGTGCGGCGCCACGCGGGACCATTTCCAGTCCGAGCGCCATTCGGTGTCAACATGCACGCCGAACAGGTGGAACGGGCCTTTGCGCCAAGGGCTCAACCCCATGAGCGCGGTGTGCATCTGTGCGCGAGTCTCGTCGTCGCAATCAGTGTCCAGCACCAGGCCGTTCAACAGGTCCACTTCACTGGGCTGGATCTTCGGCAGTGCGTCCAAGGCACTCTGCCAGCGCTCGAGGTCGCCGTGGCCTTTTTCCATCTTGCTATCGAGCTGCGCTTGCAGGCCCTGGGCCCACACGGCCAGGGGAGTACCGACCAGGTGGCGGGCGAGGGGAGACAAATCAATCATGGCAAGGCAATCAACGAGGCAAAGTTAAGACACTGGAACCACGGCACGACTTTCGAGAACCCGGCCGCCAGCAGGCGTTCGCGGTGTTCTTCGAGGCTGTCGGGCTTCATGACATTTTCGATGGCGCTGCGCTTCTGGGCGATTTCCAGTTCGCTGTAGCCGTTGGCGCGCTTGAACGCGATATGCAGGTCGGTCA
Organism: Pseudomonas sp. 37 R 15; assembly: GCF_900004865.1. NCBI lineage: Bacteria > Pseudomonadati > Pseudomonadota > Gammaproteobacteria > Pseudomonadales > Pseudomonadaceae > Pseudomonas > Pseudomonas sp. 37 R 15. The sequence continues at coordinate 284,001 of NZ_CVTV01000049.1, forward strand.
GCAACGCGTGTTCTTCGCCATCGTTGAAACGCAGCTTTTCCGAGAGGATCAGTGCGCCGCCCGGCAGCAGCGACTGACGGATGCGCCCGAGCAGCGCCAGGCGCTCATCGGGTGCGATAAATTGCAGGGTGAAGTTCAGCGCCACCACTGAGGCCGGTTGGAAGTGCAGGGCGAGGATATCGCCTTCGATCACCTCCACCGGCAGCAATTCCTCGAACATCGAGTCCTGGCCATTGAGGTATTGGCGGCAGCGTTCGACCATCGCCGTCGAGTTATCCACCGCGATCACCCGGCAACCCTCGGTGCGCACATGGCGGCGCAGGGCCTGGGTGACCGCGCCCAGGGATGAGCCCAGGTCATACAGCACGCTGTTGGGCTGGGCGAACCGGGCGGCGAGCACGCCGAGGTTTTCAACGATGGTCGGGTAACCGGGCACCGAGCGCTTGATCATGTCCGGGAACACCCGCACCACGTCCTCGTTAAAGGCGAAGTCCGGCACCTGGGGCAGGGGCTGGGCGAATAGGCGATCGGGTTCTTTGCTCACGGTTGTTCCGGCGACGAAGGGGAAAGGCCGGCATTTTAGCGTAGGAGCTGGCTTGCCTGCGATGGTCGTCAACGATTACGCAGACATTCTGGATGAACGCGGTGCCGGAATCAGCACGTCACCACAGCCTTGACCCATCAGTTCACCGTAATCGCGCATTCAAAGATCTCGACGGGTTCGGCTTCCGGTTCCCACGGTTGCTGCGAGGTCAGGCGCAAACGGCCCTGGCCGGCGGCGAATGCCTGAAAGCGCCAGGTCGACTGGCCGCCACCCCCGATCACGCCGGATTCGCTGCTGCTGTACACCTCTGGGCTCAGCGCGCGCAACACGCCGCCGGCGGAATCCTGGATAGCCCAGCGATAGCCGGTGGTGGGATTGCTGGGCAGGGTGAGGATCAGGTTTTGTCCGGTTTTAAGCGGGAGCGGACAGGCGCTCTGGTTGTCCACGGTGACGTTTTGCTTCGGCGCACTGGCGCACGCGGCGAGCAGGGCAAGGCTCAGGGGGAGAAGCAGGCGGGCTGCGGTCATGGGGGCTCCGTTTATACACGACGAAGGGCGAGCATAACCGAAGATGGGTCAAGTTGTGACAGAAGGGGGCAGGTCTGGCCTCATCGGAGGCCCCCTCCCACATGTTGATGTGTGAACACATTCAAGTGTGGGAGGGGGCTTGCCCCCGATGAGGCCAGCTCAGGCACTACATAACTGTCAGAAAAGCACCTTCGCCACATCCGCAAAGCGCTTGGCAAAGTGCACGGTCATGCCTTCCTTCAGGTACTCCGGCAGTTCTTCAAAGCTGCCACGGTTGGGCTCCGGCAGGATCAGCTCGTGAATCTTCTGGCGCCGCGCCGCAATCACTTTTTCGCGCACTCCGCCAATCGGCAGCACATGCCCGGTCAGGGTCAGTTCGCCGGTCATCGCCACGCCTTTCTTTGGCGGCTGGTTGCGTGCCAGTGACAGCAACGCGCTGGCCATGGTCACACCCGCGCTCGGGCCGTCTTTGGGCGTGGCACCTTCCGGCACGTGCAGGTGGACGAAGGCTTCATCGAAGAACTTCGGATCACCGCCAAACGACTTCAGGTTCGAGCTGATGAAGCTGTAGGCGATTTCTGCGGACTCCTTCATCACTTCACCCAACTGGCCGGTGAGCTTGAAGCCGCGATTGAGCGTGTGGATGCGCGTCGCTTCGATCGGCAGGGTGGCGCCGCCCATGCTGGTCCAGGCCAGGCCGGTAATCACGCCGGTGCCGGACAGTACCTGTTCATTACGGAACACGGGCATGCCCAGGGAGCTTTCCAGGTCCTTGCTGCCGATCTTGATCACCGAATCCGGCTCATCCAGCAGCTTGACCACGGCCTTGCGCACCAATTTGCCCAGTTGTTTCTCCAACTGACGCACACCGGCTTCCCGCGCATAGCCATCAATCAGCGCACGCAAGGCGCCGTCGCTGATGCTCAGACTGTTTTTCGAGACGCCGGCTTTTTCCAGCTGCTTGGGCCACAGGTGACGCTTGGCGATGGCGACTTTTTCCTCGGTGATATAGCCCGACAGGCGAATCACTTCCATACGGTCGAGCAGCGGGCCGGGAATCGAGTCCAGGGTGTTGGCGGTGCACACGAACAGCACTTTGGACAGGTCCAGGCGCAGGTCCAGGTAGTGGTCGAGGAATTCGACGTTCTGTTCCGGGTCGAGGGTTTCGAGCAACGCCGACGCCGGGTCGCCCTGGAAGCTCTGGCCCATCTTGTCGATCTCGTCGAGCATGATCACCGGGTTCATCACCTCCACATCTTTGAGCGCCTGCACCAGCTTGCCGGGCAGGGCGCCGATGTAGGTGCGGCGATGGCCCTTGATCTCGGCCTCATCACGCATGCCGCCGACACTGAACCGGTAGAACGGCCGGCCCAGGGATTCGGCGATGGATTTACCCACGCTGGTCTTGCCCACGCCCGGCGGGCCTACCAGCAGCACGATGGAACCGGCGACTTCGCCTTTATAGGCACCCACCGCAAGAAATTCGAGGATACGGCTCTTGATGTCATCCAGGCCCGCGTGGTGCTTGTCCAGCACCTTGCGCGCGTGTTTCAGGTCGAGTTTGTCTTCGCCATACACGCCCCACGGCACCGAGGTGGCCCAGTCCAGGTAATTGCGCGTCACTGCGTATTCCGGCGAGCCGGTTTCGAGGATGGAGAGTTTGTTGAGTTCTTCATCGATGCGTTTTTTCGCCTGGGCCGGCAGTACTTTGCCTTCCAGCCGCTGCTCGAATTGCTCGACGTCGGCGCTGCGGTCGTCCTTGGTCAGGCCCAGTTCCTGCTGGATGACCTTGAGCTGTTCCTTGAGGAAGAACTCGCGTTGGTGCTCGCCGATCTTGCGGTTCACTTCGGCGGACAGCTCTTTCTGCAGACGCGCGACTTCGACCTCTTTGCGCAGCATCGGCAGCACTTTCTCCATACGCTTGAGCATGGGCACGCAATCGAGCACTTCCTGCAACTCGTTACCGGTGGCCGAGGTCAGCGCGGCGGCGAAGTCGGTGAGCGGCGACGGGTCGTTGGGGCTGAAGCGGTTGAGGTAGTTCTTCAGCTCTTCGCTGTACAGCGGGTTGAGCGGCAGCAGTTCCTTGATCGCGTTGATCAGCGCCATGCCGTAGGCCTTGACCTCGTCGGTCGGCTCGCTCGGCTGGTGCGGGTATTCGACCTCCACCAGGTACGGCGGGCGGTGATGCTTGAGCCAGGTCTTGATACGCACGCGGGTCAGGCCCTGGGCCACGAATTGCAGCTTGCCGTTCTCGCGGCTGGCGTGGTGCACCTTGACCAGCGTGCCGTACAGCGGCAGGGCCGAGGTGTCGAAATGGCGTGGGTCTTCGGGCGGTGTGTCCATGAAAAACAGGGCGAGGGAGTGGTGGTCGGATTTGCTCACCAGTTCCAGGGTCTCGGCCCAGGGCTCTTCGTTGACGATCACCGGCAAGACTTGCGCTGGGAAAAACGGCCGGTTGTGGATCGGGATGATGTAAACCTTGTCCGGCAGGTTCTGCCCAGGCAGGGCCAGGCCGGTGTTGGACGAGGATTCAGCGTTTTCGGGGTCGGCGTAGTCGTTCAAGTCGTAATCAGGGATGTCTTGCTGGTCGCTCATGGGGCACCTGCATCAGGAAGTATGGTGCTTAGATGGGGCAGGGCTGTGGTGGTTTCAATGGTGGGGGTGAGATAGCAACATATTGCATGAAATTATCAGAACGACGCTGGACTAGTGTGGGAGGAGGAAAGCCCCCTGCCACATTGGGTCTGTGCTGGGTCAGCTGATTTTGTGCAGGTAGGCGGGTAGCGGTTGTTCGGGCAGCACCGACAACACCTTCAACCGCTGCAACATCCTTTGACTGGCCCTTTGCAAATGCTCACGCAGATTCAGCGCCGCCGCATCAAACGCGCCGTGCAGCAACAACTCCAGAATCAGTCGATGTTCGGCCAACATCGCCGGATCGGCGCCAATCCCCAGCAACCGATAAAAAATCCGACTGATGATCATCGGGCTCTGCCCCTGTCGAATCAGCGCCGCGATCTTGCGATTCTGCAGGCCGGCCAGGCAGCGTTGGTGCAAGTCTTCCTCGATCTGCTCGATGGCCTCCAGGCTGCACTGCGCACTGTCCTGGGCGTCCAGCACGCGTTGCAGCATGGCTTCAAGCAGCTCGCGATCGAGGTTGGGCGCGCTCTGGCGCAGGGCTTCGGGCTCAAGGCAGGCGCGCAGTTCGTAGTCTTCGGTGACTTCCCGCGCGGTCAAAGGCCCGGCCAGCCATTGGGAGTAGGGCTCTTTTTCCACCAGGCCACGGTCGCGCAGGCGCATCAGCGCTTCACGCACTACCGCGCGGCTGACGCCGTAGTGGTCGGCGGCGGCTTGCTCGTCCAGGCGGTAGTGGCCGAAGGCAATGCAGGTGGACAACGCTGCGCCGATTTCCTCGACGATGCGTTCGCCCAGCGGCCGCGTGTCCACTAGCTCGTCCTCGCCGTTAAGACCCAGGTGCGCATGGCTCAGGGGCAGGCGCAACGGCTCCATGGCCAGGCCTTGCGGATTGATCAGGTAGCCCCGGCCGTTGAAGCGGCAGATCAAGCCTTCGTCATGCAGCAGGTCGAGGGCCTTGCGCACCGGCACGCGGCTGGTGCCGAACAACTCGGCCAGCGGCGCTTCGAGCAACACCAGCCCATGGCGGGCGGTGCCGTTGACGATCGCGTCGCGCATCACTTTGTGAATCATCGCGTAACGGGAGGCCGAGGCGGACACTGCTTTCATTGCGTTCTCAGAGGTGGAGGGACCGTTGACCGGGGATTCTCTCATAGATGCGCCTGTCACTCTGCGCCACGTCGGCGGCACGTTTTTGGGGCTTGGAAAGTCGACCTGTTACTTTTCTGCACCAAAATGTACTTATTACTAAAAAGTACATTATTTCCTTGAAAGTGCTGAGCAAGCGCCTGCCCAGATTTTTTACCTGGTCAAACACCCTCTACCTCGCGGCTTTGGGCGAAAACCGCTGTCAGCGCAAAATTGGGTGAGCACAGACTGGCACGAAAGCTGCCTTTATAAAATGTACATTTTATTAATATGTACGTTTTTGAGGGTCATCCTGATGTCAGACGCCACTTCAATGGCCGAGGACTTCGCCAGTGGTCGCAGCGACCCGGTGCAAGCCCTCGAACAGGCACTGGACAAAGCCAGCCAGGCCCCGTCGGTGTTTATCAGCCTGACGCCCGAGCGCGCCCGTCGTGAAGCCCAAGCCTCTGCCGCACGTTGGCGCGCCGGCCAGCCGTTGAGCAGGTTCGATGGCGTGCCGCTGGCCTGGAAGGACCTGTTCGACGTGGCTGGCAGCATCACCACGGCGGGCGCCGCCTATCGCCGCCATGCGCCCGTCGCGTTGCTCGATGCACCCACCGTCGGCCGGCTGTGTCGTGCCGGAATGGTCAGCGTCGGCAAGACCAACCTCAGCGAACTGGCCTATTCCGGCCTGGGCCTGAACCCCCATTTCGGCACCCCGCACAATCCCCATGGCAATGATCAACCGCGCATCCCCGGCGGATCTTCCTCGGGGTCGGCCGTGGCCGTTGCCGCCGGCATCGTGCCCATCGCCATGGGCACCGACACTGCCGGGTCCATCCGCATTCCCTCGGCGTTCAACGGCCTGGTGGGTTACCGCAGCAGCAGTCGGCGCTACAGCCGCGATGGCGTGTTCCCACTGGCGCACAGCCTCGACAGCCTCGGCCCGATAAGCCGCAGCATGCGTGACGCCCTGGCCGTCGACGACTTGCTGCATGGCCGCATCCACACCCAGAGCCAGACCTCCATCGCCCGCAGCCTCAAGGGCCAGCGCTTCGTGCTGGCGCAGCAGGACGTCGAACCCGCCGTGGGCAACAACCTGTTGCGCGCGGTCGCGCAACTCAAGGCCCACGGCGCGCTGGTCGAGGCGCGCGAATGCCCGGCCTTCCAGGCGACACTGGAACTGATCAAGCACCATGGCTGGCTCGGCGCCTTCGAAGCCTTCGCCCTGCACCAGGCGTTACTCGACAGCCGCGACGCCGATCAGCTCGACCCTCGCGTGCGCCGTCGCCTGGAAGCCGCGCGCTCACTGCCGGCCAGCCAACTGATCCACCTGACCGACTCCCGCCGCCGCCTGCAACAGCAACTGATCGAAGACCTCGACGGCGCCGTCCTGATTACGCCGACCGTTGCCCACGTGGCCCCGCCGTTAGCCGCGCTTGAAGCTGACGATGACCTGTTCGTTCAAACCAACCTCGCCACCCTGCGCCTGACCATGCCCGGCAGTTTGCTCGACATGCCAGGCGTGACCCTGCCCAGCGGCTGCGATGCCCAGGGGCTGCCCACCGGGTTGCTGCTCAGCGTCCCGACGGGAGAAGACGCACGCCTGCTGCGCGCAGCGTTGTGCGTTGAATCCGTAATGACAATTTAAGGAGACACACCATGGCTAAAGACATCCTCTGTGCATTTGGCGTCGACGTTGACGCCGTCGCCGGCTGGCTCGGTTCCTACGGCGGTGAAGACTCGCCGGACGACATCTCTCGCGGCCTGTTCGCCGGTGAAATCGGCGCGCCACGCCTGCTCAAACTGTTCGAACGCTACGGCCTGCGCACCACCTGGTTTATCCCCGGTCACTCGATGGAAACCTTCCCCGAGCAGATGAAGGCCGTGGCCGACGCCGGCCACGAGATCGGCGTGCACGGCTACAGCCACGAAAACCCGATCGCGATGACCGCCGAGCAGGAAGAAATCGTTCTCGACAAGTCCATCGAACTGATCACCCGGGTCACCGGCAAGCGCCCCACCGGCTACGTGGCGCCGTGGTGGGAGTTCAGCAAGGTCACCAACGAACTGCTGCTGAAAAAAGGCATCAAGTACGACCACAGCCTGATGCACAACGACTTCCACCCTTACTACGTGCGCAAGGGCGATACCTGGACCAGGATCGACTACAGCCAGCACCCCGATACCTGGATGAAACCCCTGGTGCGCGGCGAAGAAACCGACCTGGTGGAGATCCCGGCCAACTGGTACCTCGACGACCTGCCGCCGATGATGTTCATCAAGAAAGCCCCCAACAGCCACGGCTTCGTCAACCCGCGTCACCTGGAAGAAATGTGGCGCGACCAGTTCGACTGGGTCTACCGCGAACACGAACACGCCGTGTTCACCATGACCATCCACCCCGACGTGTCCGGCCGCCCGCAAGTGCTGCTGATGCTCGAGCGTCTGATCGAACACATCCAGAGCCATGCCGGCGTGCGCTTCGTCACCTTTGACGAAATTGCCGATGACTTCATCCGCCGCCAGCCGCGTACCTGAACCTGCGTCACCCTGTAGGAGCGAGCTTGCTCGCGAAAATCGTCAACGATGACGCGGGCATCCTGAATGCACGCCGCGCTCTCCGGTTTTTCGCGAGCAAGCTCGCTCCTAAAGGGCCCATCAATCCCCCTGAGGCGCGATCTATGTCCATCTACAACAAGCTTGACCTGACTGGCTGGAAACCCCGGCAGCTGACTTCCCGGGAGGTGCGCTTCGCCACCTGGATCGCGTTTTTCGCCTGGGTGTTTGCGGTGTACGACTTCATCCTGTTCGGCACCCTGCTGCCGGAGATTGGCCGGCACTTTGGATGGGGTGAAGTGGAGCAGGCCGAGATTGCGACCTGGGTGGCGGTGGGCACCGCCGTGGTCGCCCTGGCCATCGGACCGATCGTGGACAAGCTGGGGCGACGCAAAGGGATTATCTTCACCGTGGCCGGTTCCGCGTTGTGCTCGGCGCTGACTGCGATAGGCGGGGCGTGGGGCAAATCGCCGCTGATCCTGATCCGTTCGCTGGGCGGCCTGGGCTATGCCGAGGAAACCGTCAACGCCACCTACCTGACCGAGTTGTACGGCGCCTCCGAAGACCCGCGGCTGACCAAGCGTCGCGGCTTCATCTACAGCCTGGTGCAGGGCGGCTGGCCGGTCGGCGCGTTGATCGCCGCCGGGTTGACCGCGCTGTTGCTGCCGATCATCGGCTGGCAGGGCTGCTTCATTTTTGCGGCGATCCCGGCTGTGGTGATCGCGATCATGGCGCGCAAGCTCAAGGAGAGCCCGCAGTTCCAGGTCCACGAACGCATCAGCCGGCTGCGTAAAAGCGGCGCGGTGAGCGACGCGCAGAACGTCGCGCAGACCTATGGCGTGGACTATGACGAGCACAGCAAGGCCGGTCTCAAGGCCGCGTTCCGTGGGCCGGCTCGCCGTGCCACGTTGGTGATCGGCGCCGCATTGTTGCTCAACTGGGCGGCGATCCAGGTGTTCAGCGTGCTGGGGACTTCGGTGATCGTCAGCGTGCACCACATCTCGTTCGAGAACTCGCTGATCATCCTCGTGCTGTCGAACCTGGTGGGTTATTGCGGCTACTTGAGCCACGGCTGGATGGGCGACAAGATCGGCCGTCGCAACGTGATCGGCCTGGGTTGGATGCTCGGTGGTCTGGCGTTCGCCGGGATGCTGTTCGGCCCGAGCAATATGGCGATGGTGGTCGGGCTGTACAGCCTGGGCCTGTTCTTCCTGATCGGGCCATATTCGGCGGCGCTGTTCTTTATCAGCGAGAGTTTCCCTACCAGCATCCGCGCCACTGGCGGCGCGATCATCCATGCCATGGGCCCGATTGGTGCGGTGGTCGCAGGCTTTGGTGCAACCCAGGTGTTGTCCGCCGGCAGTGACTGGCAGACCGCCGCGCTGTGGTTTGGCGCCGTGCCGTGCTTCTTGTCCGGCCTGTTGATGTTTGCCGCGCGCCATGTGCGTCCGGAAACCGTTCAGTAAGGAGTCAATGATGAACCGTAACGTTGCCTTGATTACCGGTGCCGCCAGCGGCATCGGCCAAGCCCTCGCCGTGGCCTATGCGCGCCACGGTGTGGCGGTGGTCGGCGGGTATTACCCGGCGGACCCCCATGACCCGCAGGCCACCGTCAGCCTGGTGCAGGCCGCCGGCGGCGAATGCCTGATGTTGCCGTTGGACGTGGGCGATACCGCCTCGGTGGATGCACTGGCCGCGCAGGGCGTGCAGCGTTTTGGTCGGCTGGATTACGCCGTGGCCAACGCCGGGTTGCTGCGTCGCGCGCCGTTGCTGGAGATGACCGATGCGCTGTGGGACGAGATGCTCAATGTCGACCTGACGGGGGTCATGCGCACCTTTCGCGCGGCGACCCGGCATATGCACGAAGGCGGCGCGTTGGTGGCGATTTCGTCGATTGCCGGAGGCGTGTATGGCTGGCAAGAGCATTCGCATTACGCGGCCGCCAAGGCCGGCGTGCCGGGGTTGTGCCGCTCGCTGGCGGTGGAGTTGGCGGCAAAGGGCATACGCTGTAATGCGGTGATTCCAGGGTTGATCGAGACGCCGCAGTCATTGGATGCGAAGAACTCGCTGGGGCCGGAAGGGTTGGCGAAAGCGGCGAAAGCGATCCCGCTGGGACGGGTAGGGCGTGCGGATGAGGTGGCTTCATTGGTGCAGTTTTTAACCAGTGATGCATCGAGTTACCTGACCGGGCAGAGCATCGTCATCGACGGTGGCCTGACCGTACGCTGGCCCGACTGACTGTACTGGATCAAAAATGTGGGAGGGGGCTTGCCCCCGATGGCTGTGGCTCAGAAAAACAGCTGTGACTGACCCACCGCTATCGGGGGCAAGCCCCCTCCCACATCGCAACTGTGTTTATTCGGGAGATTATTTACATGCCTCAACTCACCCACCGCCGCGCCGTCATCACCGGCGCCGGCAGCGGCATCGGTGCCGCTATCGCCCGTGCGTACGCCGCTGAAGGCGCACGCCTGGTGCTGGCCGACCGCAACGCCGCCAGCCTCGCCGAAACCGCGATCACCTGCCGCAACCTCGGTGCCGAGGTGTTCGAATGCCTGGCTGACGTCGGCACCGTCGAAGGCGCCCAGGCCAGTGTCGACTGTTGCGTCGAGCACTTGGGCGGTATCGATATCCTGGTCAACAACGCAGGCATGCTCACCCAGGCGCGCTGCGTCGACCTGTCCATCGCGATGTGGAACGACATGCTGCGCGTCGACCTCACCAGCGTCTTCGTCGCCAGCCAGCGCGCCTTGCCGCACATGCTTGCGCAGCGTTGGGGGCGGATCATCAATGTCGCCTCGCAACTGGGCATCAAGGGCGGCGCCGAACTGACGCATTACGCCGCCGCCAAGGCCGGCGTGATTGGCTTTACCAAGTCCCTGGCGCTGGAAGTGGCCAAGGACAATGTGCTGGTCAACGCCATCGCCCCCGGCCCCATCGAGACGCCATTGGTCAGCGGCATCAGCGCTGACTGGAAGCGGGCCAAGGCCAGGGAGCTGCCCCTGGGCCGCTTCGGGCTGGCCGACGAAGTGGCGCCGACGGCGGTGCTGCTGGCCAGCGAGCCCGGCGGCAACCTGTTCGTCGGCCAGACCCTGGGCCCGAACGCCGGCGATGTCATGCCATGAGCGGGGTGTAATCATGTGCGGACTCTGCGGATTGCTCGGCGAAGACCTGCATTGGAGCGACCCCCTGGGCGACGAGCTGCCCAGGCGTCGTGAACGCCTGCGCCGGATCGCGGCGATCAACCAGGTGCTGGCGGTGTTTCGGCTCAAAGTCGAAGACTTCCAGGGCGCGTCGTATCTGTTGCTGGGTGCCACTGGCAAACAGGAACTGGCCAGCGGCCTGGATCAGCTGTGGCAGGCGGCGCAGAACATGCTCGGTCGTCCGTTGGATCCCCTCGACCCCAAACTGCTCGACCATTTGGAATGCAACCCACTGTAGGCGCGGGCTTGCCCGCGAAAAACCTCAACGATAACGCGTGCATCCTGGATAAACGCGGTGTCCCTGAGTGCTTCGCGAGCAAGCTCGCTCCTGCAAGGGGCGGAGGTATAAAAATGAGCATCGCTCTCAACGTCATCACCGGCTTCCTCGGCAGCGGCAAGACCACCTTGCTCAAGCGCCTGTTGCAGGGTGAAAGCCTGGGCGACACCGCGTTGCTGATCAACGAATTCGGCGACGTCGGCATCGACCACCTGCTGGTGGAAGACATCGCGCCGGACACGGTGCTGCTGCCCAGCGGCTGCGTGTGCTGCTCGATCCGTGGCGAGCTGAAGGAGGCGCTGCTGACCTTGCTGCAACGTCGCGAGCGCGGTGAAATCCCGGCATTCAAGCGGGTGATCCTGGAAACCACCGGCCTGGCCGACCCGGCGCCCATCCTCGCCACCTTGAATAACGACGTGCAACTGCGCGGGCGTTTGCACATCGGCCTGGTGATTACCCTGGTGGACGCCAGCCACGCCGTCCTGCAGGAACGCCTGCACCCGGAATGGCTGGCCCAGGTGGCGGCGGCGGATCGCTTGCTGTTGAGCAAGACCGACCTGGCGGGCGACTGCACGGCACTGCGCGCGCATTTGCGGGCACTCAATGCCGGCACGCCGATCCTCGATACCCATGCCATTCACAGCGGCGACCAACTGCTGCTTGGCGAAGGCCTGCGCAGCGCCGAACCCGCCATTGAAGTCAGCCGCTGGCAGTTGCATCAGACCACCACGGCCAGCCACGGCACCGCGCAAGTGTGCAGCCTGACCTTCGACCAGCCTTTGGATTGGGTCGGTTTCGGGGTGTGGTTGTCGATGCTGTTAAGATGCCACGGCGAACGAATCCTTCGTGTCAAAGGGCTGCTCAACGTGAACGCCAGTCACACCCCCATCGTCATTCATGGCGTGCAGCACTGCCTGCATGCGCCGGTGCATCTGCCTGCGTGGCCGGGCAGCGACCGGCAATCGCGCCTGGTGTTTATCCTGCGCGGCCTCGACCCTGCGCTGTTGCGCCGCTCCTTTGATGTGTTCTCGCGGCGGTTCGCAGCATGATCACGTTGAGGGTCCTCGGCACGTCGGTCACCTTGCTCGAATGCCTGCGCGTGCGGGCCGAGCAGGAACTGGGTATCCGCCTGGTGTATCAGGTACACGACGTCGAACAAGCCCAGCGCATCGCGGTGATGCAGCCCGAAAGCTACGACCTGTACGACCAGTGGTTTCACAATGTCGATTTCGTGTGGCCGGCCCGGGCGATCCAACCCATCGACACCCGGCGCGTCGCGTTGTGGCACGAGATCAATGACCTGCCCAAGCGCGGACGTCTGTCGCCCGATGACCGCCTGGGCAGCGGCAGCGTGCCCAGCGAGCGGTTGTTCGTGCAGCACGATGGCAGCCTGGGCAGCACGGTTACCGAGCGCATCAGCATGCTGCCCCTGACCCACAACGCCGACAGCTTTGCCTACCGTCCCGAGCGTATGCCCGACGGGTTTTGCCACGGCAATGAAAGCTGGGGCTGGCTGTTGGACCCCGCGTGGCGTGCGCGCACGGCCTTGCAAAGCGACGCCGCCATCGGCGCCCTGGACGCCGCGCTGGCGGTGCAGGGGGCAGGGCTGGCCAGCTTCAAGGACATTGGCAACATGAGCATCGAAGAGATCGATTTGCTGGCCGACGTCCTGGTGCGCAAGCAGAAGGAAGGGCACTTTGCGGCGTTCTGGTCCGATGACGAAGAAGCCGCGCAATTGATGCTCAGCCCCAGCATCGATATCCAGAGCCTGTGGTCGCCGACCTTGATGCGCCTGCACCGCGCCGGGGTGAAATACCGCCTGGCGGTGCCACGTGAAGGCTATCGGGCCTGGTTTGGTGGCTTGTCGTTATCGCGCCATGCCCAGGGCGCGGTGCTGGATGCGGCCTATGCTTACTTGAATTGGTGGCTGTCGGGCTGGCCCGGGGCGGTGATGGCTCGGCAGGGCTATTACATTGGCAATCCGGCGCGCAGTCGCGATCACTTGAGCCGTGCGGAGTGGGATTACTGGTACGCGGGCAAGCCTGCGCGAGAGCAACTGCCGGGCAGCGATGGCCTGCCGCTGATCGATATTGGCGAAGTGCGCGACGGCGGCTCCTATGAACAGCGCATGGGGCATATTGCGGTATGGAATTCGGTCATGGATGAGCACAACTACCTGGTGCGGCGCTGGGGGGATTTCATGCGGGCCCGGCGAGGCTGACGCGCAGCGTCACGGGATGCATTCCCACGCGGAGCAAGGGAACGAGCATTCAGTGGCGCAAAGAAAAGGCGGTTACCTGTTGAAGGTAACCGCCTTTTTAATACCGCCAGTCTTGCTTATTCCGGCAGTTTGAACGCCATCACGTAGTCACCCTGCTTGGTGCCCAGGGAGCCATGACCGCCGGCCACGACCAGCACGTATTGCTTGCCGTCCTTGCCGGTGTAGGTCATCGGGGTGGTTTGCGCGCCTGCAGGCAGGCGGCCTTCCCACAGTTGCTTGCCGTTTTTCACGTCATAGGCACGCAGGTACTGGTCGAGGGTGCCGCTGAGGAACGCGACGCCACCGGCGGTGGTGAACGTACCGCCCAGGCTCGGCACACCCATGGTCAGCGGGATCGGGATCGGCGAGCTGTCACGCACGGTGCCGTTCTTGTGCATCCAGATGGTCTGGTTGGTGGTCAGGTCGACCGCTGCCACGTAACCCCATGCCGGCGCCTGGCACGGCAGGCCCATTGGCGACAGCAGCGCTTCGAGGATCACACCGTACGGCGCGCCTTTGTTTGGCTGTACGCCTTCGGTTTCGCTGACGCGTGGGCCTTGCTTGGCAATGTCGGCCGCCGGGATCAGTTTCGATTTGAACGCCATGTAGCTCGGGTTCACGAAGGCGATCTGGCGCACCGGGTCAACCGAAATGCCGCCCCAGTCGAACACGCCGAAGTTGCCTGGGTACACGATCGAGCCTTGCAGTGACGGCGGGGTGAACGGGCCGTCGTAGCGCAGCGACTTGAAGTCGATCCGGCAGATCAGTTGGTCGAACGGCGTCACGCCCCACATGTCACGCTCTTTGAGGGGCGGTGGCATGAAGTTCAGCTCGGACTTGGGCTGGGTAGCCGCGGTGCGATCGCCCGCGACGGCGCCCTGTGGTACCGGGATTTCATTGAAAGGCACAATCGGCCAGCCGGTGGCGCGGTCCAGCACGTAGATGCTGCCTTGCTTGGTCGATGCCATCACCGCGTGCCTGACGCCGGCAGCGGTCTTGATGTCGATCAGCGACGGCTGGCCGCCTACGTCCATGTCCCACAGGTCGTGGTGGGTGAACTGGACGGTCCACTTCACATGGCCGGTCGCGATGTCCAGGGCGGTCAGGCCGGCCGCGTACTTCTCGGAGTCTTCGGTACGGTCGCCGCCGTACTGGTCGGGCATCTGGTTGCCCATCGGCAGGTAGAGCATGCCGAGTTTTTCATCCACGGAAAACATGGACCACATGTTCGGCGAGTTGCGGGTGTAGGTCTTGCCTTCGGCCAACGGGGTGGTGTCGTGCGGGTTGCCGCTGTCCCAGTTCCACACCAGCTTGCCGGTGTGCACGTCGAACGCACGGATCACGCCGCTTGGCTCGTCGACGGAAACGTTGTCGGTCACGTGACCGCCGATGACCACCAGGTTTTTGGTCACGGCCGGTGGCGAGGTGGAGTAGTAACCCCCTGGGGCGAAGCTGCCGATATTGGCGCGCAGGTCGACCTGGCCTTTGTCACCGAAGTCTTCGCACATCTTGCCGGTGTCGGCGTTCAGGGCGATCAGACGGGTGTCGGCGGTCGGCACGAAGATGCGTTTCGGGCAGGCGTTCGGTACGGCGGCCGGGCTGGCCTTGCCGGTTGGCTTCTGCTCGGAAGCGTAGGCGGCGTCATCGTGATACGACACGCCACGGCAGGTCATGTGCGCCCAACCCTTGAAGTTCTCGGCACCCTGGGTGCTGATCTTCGGGTCGAAACGCCAGATTTCCTTGCCGGTGTCCGGGTCCAGGGCAATCACCTGGCTGTGCGGGGTACACACGTAAAGCATGCCGTTGACTTTCAGCGGGGTGTTTTCCGCAGTGGTTTCACCGGGATCGCCCGCGCCGGGAATGTCACCGGTACGGAAGGTCCAGGCCGGCACCAGCTTGTGCGCGTTTGCCGGGGTGATCTGGGCCAGTGGCGAGTAACGGTCAGCGAAGGCCGAGCGGCCATAGGAATTCCAGTCACCGTCAGCCTGGCTCGGCGCAGTGTTGGTCATGCCGGCCACGGTGTCGCGGTTCAGTTGGCCGGTCTTGACCATTTCACCGGGGTTGGTGAATTGGCTGGCCAGGGCGGTAGCGCCCGCCAGTACCACGGCGGCGCTCAGCGCGCCGGTGCCCAGCGGCGCGGCCTGGCCATGCAGCAACGGACGGCGAAACCACGGCAGCAACATGACGATGCCCAGGGCGAACAGCAGGGCCAGGCGCGGCACCAGCTGCCACCAGTCAAGGCCCACTTCCCACAGTGCCCACACGGTGCTGGCGAACAGCACCAATGCGTACAGGCCCAGCGCGGCGCGGCGGGTGGCCAGCAGCAACACGCCGGTCAGGGCGATGCCGATACCGGCCAGCAGGTAGTACCACGACCCGCCGAGCATGCTCAGCTTGACCCCACCGGCCAGCAAGGCCAGCCCCATGATCAGCAGCAAGACGCCTAGCAACCTGGGCAGCAGGCGGCTTGGGCTTGAGGCACCATCAGTGCTCATAGTGTGTTTCTCCGTTACGTTGGAATTATGTAACCCCGTGCTTCACTCACTGTAGATGACGATTCGGCGCGGGCTTGGTTCATCGTTTTTTTGGTTTTTTCTGTGGATAAACGGGTTATCCACAGACGGGTAACACCCCCCCGGACGCAGGCTGATTTCGGACAGCGCTGTCTTTACGTACAGGGAGATTTGGCAAAATGAGGTCGGCCAGGAAGTGAAGCGTTGCAGATTGTTGCGAAGGATAATGCGGCGGGGCTTTTTGAGGAAGGGTGAATCGTAAGATGCATCATTTCAGATTTGGTAACAGTGACAGATAGTCGCTGCCAGAATAGCCTCTGTAGGAGCGAGCTTGCTCGCGAAAAACCCACTGGCGCCGCGTGTGTTCAGGAAGCACGCGTTATCGTTGACGGTTTTCGCGAGCAAGCTCGCTCCTACAGGGGATGTGTGGTGTGGGTTAGAAGGTAGTGCGGATGCCGAACTGCACACTGCGCCCCGGCGCTGGCGCGATGTCACGCAGGATCGAGCTGGCGTAGCGCACCGTCTGGTTGGTCAGGTTTTCACCGTTGACGAATGCCAGCCACTGGCTGCCACCCACATTGAAGTGGTAACCCGCGCTCGCACCCAGGGTGGTGTAGCCATCGGTGCCGCTTTCATTGCTCGGCACGCGCCCCTGGCCGGCGGCATGTTCCACGTCGATACGCGCCTGCCAGCGGTCCAGTTCCCAGAGCAAACCGCTGTTCAAGCGCAGCGGCGCAATGCGCGGCAGGGCTTGGCCCGTGTCCAGGTTGGTCGCGCGGGTGTAGTCGCCCGACAGCTCCAGGGCGAACTTGCCGTAGGCGCCTTCGCCGAGTTTCCAGTGATCCTGGGCTTCGAAGCCGGCGAAACGCGCGCGTACGCCGGAATAGGTGTACTCGGGAATACCGCTGGCGTCCTCTTCACCTTCGTCGTTCAGCGTACGGCCAGTGCCGAGCAAGCCGATGTAGTTGGAGAAGCGGCTGTAGAACACGCCGAAGCTGCCTTTATGGGTGCCGTTGTCGAAGCGCAGGGCCAGGTCGCTGGACACGGCTTTTTCCTTGGACAGGTTGGCATCGCCCAGTTCGTAGGTGCCGGTGGCGACGTGGGCACCATTGGCGTACAGCTCGTAGAACGTGGGGGCACGCTCGGTGTAGCCCAACGTGGCGGCCAGGGACCAGATCGGCGTCAGTCTGTAGACCGCGCCGGAGGACAGGCTGCCTGCGGTGAAGTCACTGGCCTTGTCGGCATTGGCAAAGCGCGCGTTGCCCTTGGCGTCCGGATCGACGTTGGTGTGTTCCAGGCGCCCGCCAAGGCTGAGCTTGAGGCGCTCGGTGGCTTGCATTTGCTCAAGAATGAACAGCGCGCCGGCATTGGTATCGGTCTGGGGGACGAAGGCTTCTTCACCCAGGGCCGAGAATTGGTTGCGGGTCACTTGTGCGCCGACCACACCCTCGAACGGGCCCATAGGCTGGTGGCGGGCCTCCACCCGCGCTTCATAGCCCTTGTTCTTGAAGGTGGTGCCGGTTTCGCCGCCTTCGATCTCGCGGTGCTGGTAGTCGGTGTAGCCCGCGTCGAGCTTGACCGAGGTAAACGGGCCTTGCAGGTTGCGGATCTCGGAGGCGAACGCGTAGTGCTCCTGTTGCATGCGGATGCGCACGTCCTGCTCGGCGGGGGAGCCGTAGTTGCTGTCGTAGTTGCTGTAGGACAGCCCCGCGTAGCCATCATCCCAGGTGTAGGACCCACCCACCGCGCCGCCATCCTGGCGCCCGTCGCTGTTGCCCAGGCGGCCATTTTTGCCGGGGCCATCCTCGGTTGCGGGGGCATGACGGCTACGCGCGTAGCCCGGGATTTTCAAGTCGTTGAATTCCCGCGCGTTGGCGTCCAGGTGCAAGGCGAAGGTGCCGTTGCCGGCCTCCAGTTTGCCCGCACTGCTGCGGGTGGTGTCGGCGCCGCCGTAGCGCAACTCACCGGCACCGTGGATGCCTTCGATGGCCTCGGTGGGGATGCGGTTGTCGAAGGTATTGACCACGCCGCCGATGGCGCTGCCGCCGTACAGGAGCGCGGCTGGGCCGCGTACGATTTCAATGCGCTCGACATTGATCGGGTCCAGCGGCACGGCATGGTCGTAGGACAGCGACGACGCATCCAGCGCGCCCACCCCGTTACGCAGGAGGCGAATACGGTCGCCGTCCTGGCCACGAATGATCGGCCGACTGGCACCGGGGCCAAAGTACGACGACGACACCCCCGGCTGCTTGTTCAGGGTTTCGCCAAGGCTGCCTTTTTGTTGCAGGGTCAGGTCGTCACCTTCCAGCACGGTGGTAGGCGAGGCGAGCTGTTCGCTGCCCAGCGGGTTGCCGGTGACGACTTGGGGAGGCAGTTCCAGGGCGTGGGCCTGGGAGCCGATCAACAGGGCGGCGGCGAGGGGGGACAAGCGCCAGAGAGAAGAGCGGGACATCGGACATTCCTTGGCAGAACTTCAATAAGAGTTGTTACAATATAACATCTCTTTTTTCACTGAAAAGAGGAACTTTTGCCGGACGGCTATATTCAATGCAGTGCTTCCACCGTTACGCCCCGTCGGCTAAGGTGCGCGGCTGTGTTTCCTCTCTCGCAAAAGGCCTGGCATGACCGCGACAAGCAACGACCCACTTCATGGCGTGACTTTGCAACACGTCCTTACCACCCTGGTGGAACACTACGAATGGGCCGGCCTGGCCGAACGCATTGATATCCGCTGCTTCAAAAGCGACCCCAGCATCAAGTCAAGCCTGACCTTCCTGCGCAAGACCCCGTGGGCCCGTGAAAAAGTCGAAGGCTTGTACGTCAAGCTGATGCGCACCAAACGCCCGCTGGACTGAGCCCATGAAGCGTTATGTCGCGACGGCCGCACTCGCCGGTTGGGTGGGGCTGGCGATCCAGCAATACCTGATTCTGTATTCGCGCTGGTCCAGCGGCGCGAGCCTGCTGGGCGGGTTGATCAGCTTCTTCAGTTTCTTCACGGTGTTGACCAATACCCTGGTCGTCGTGGTGCTGAGCTATTGGCTGGTCAAGCGCGACTCCGCCGGCAAGCGGTTTTTCCTCGCGCCGGTTATCAGCAGCGCGATTGCCGCGAGCATCGTACTGGTGAGCCTGGCCTACAACCTGCTGCTGCGGCACTTATGGAGCCCGGAGGGCTTTCAGTTTATCGCTGATGAATTGCTGCATGACGTGATGCCGTTGCTGTTTCTGATCTATTGGTGGCGGTGCGTGCCCAAGGGCACCCTGCGGCTCAAGCACATTGCCGGGTGGGTGATTTACCCCTTGGTGTACTTCGCTTATGTGCTGCTGCGCGGGCATTTGCTTGGGCAGTATCAATATCCGTTTTTGGATGTGGGCAGCCTGGGTTACCCACAGGTGCTCGTGAATGCCGGGGGGATTCTGTTGGGTTTCCTGATGATTGCGCTGGCCGTGATTGGGTTGGACAGGCTTGTCAAACCTGCCTCGGTTTAAGGCGGGCACAGCCACTGTGGGAGGGGCTTGAACCCTCCCACAGTGTGATCGCCTCCAGGTCAGTCTTCGTCGCTGCCTTCAGCGCGCCAGTAACCCACGGCCTTGAGGTACTCTTCATTGACCTTGTGCGTATCCAGCAACACCCGCCGCACCTGACGCGACAGCTTGGTTTCGGTGGCGACAAAGCTGTACAGCGTGCCGCCGGGCAGCGTCAGGTTGCGCACCA
Source organism: Pseudomonas sp. 37 R 15 (assembly GCF_900004865.1). Taxonomy (NCBI): domain Bacteria; kingdom Pseudomonadati; phylum Pseudomonadota; class Gammaproteobacteria; order Pseudomonadales; family Pseudomonadaceae; genus Pseudomonas; species Pseudomonas sp. 37 R 15. The sequence continues at coordinate 303,361 of NZ_CVTV01000049.1, forward strand.
CCTCAAGCAGATCATCCTGGCCGCGCAGTACCCAGATGATTTCAACATCCGCCGCACTTTGCAGTGTCTGTTGTTCGGCAGCATCGGCAACTTCAACCACCGCCAGCGCCTTGCGCCCGGCGGGTAATTCTTCCAGGCGTCGCCCAATGGCGGGCAGGGCGGTTTCATCGCCAATCAGCAGGTAACTGTCGAAGATGTCCGGCACGATCATCGAGCCCCGTGGCCCAGCGACATACAGGGGCTGGCCGACCTGCACCTGTTCGGCCCAGGTCGAAGCGGGGCCATCGCCGTGCAGCACGAAGTCGATGTCCAGTTCGCCGGTGCTCAGGTCGAAACGCCGTGGCGTGTAATCGCGCATTGCAGGTTGAGGGCCGTCGGCCTTGAGGGTGAACGTCGGGCTGTCCAGCGCCGCCTGCTCGGCGGCGTTCTGCGGGAACAGCAGCTTGATGTGATCGTCACTGCCCAGGCTGATAAAGCCTGCCAACTCCGGCCCGCCCAGGGTGATGCGACGCATGCGCGGCGTGAGGTCGACCACCCGCAGGACTTGCAGGCGGCGACGTTTGATTTCATGGGTAACGCGATGGATGGCTTGAGTGTTCATTGGTCTGTCCCGTCGGCAATGGCTTGAGCGGTGCGATTGAGCAGCGCCGCGACACGAATGATTTCTTCCGGGCTCCAGTGCCCGTTGTGCGAATGCAAGGCGTGGCGCAGGTTGTGCACCGCCTCATGGATCTGGGGTGGGCGGTCGTGGCCACGCAGCGAGCGCTTGCTGACATCCAGGCGCATGCGCACGCCATCCAGGGCAACGGCTTGTTCGCTTAAGAAGAGACGACCGGCGTCGGTGATTGTGTAGCGTTTTTTTCCGCCATCGGCGTCGCCGCTGATCAGCTCGCTCTCTTCAAGAAAGGTCAGGGTGGGGTAGATCACGCCGGGACTGGGGCTGTAGGCGCCGTCGAACAGGCTCTCGATGCGGCGGATCAGGTCGTAGCCATGGCAAGGTTGCTCGGCGATCAATGACAACAGCAGCAGCTTCAGGTCGCCGGGGGCGAATACCCGTGGGCCGCGGCCGCCGCGTTTTTCAAATTCCCCGCGATGCTCGTGTTTCATGCGCAAGTCCTCTGTACAGGTTTAGATATAACTTAAGATATATCTTTACGCGGAGGATAGTCATTGGCGACCAACGGTCAATGGGGTAGGCACGGGTTTCAGTCATAAGTGAAACAAGTCCGATTGGACCTTTTTTATTTATAGAGTTATAACTTTAATTAGAGTTATAGCTCGAGTTCTTGTCTGGTCCGGTATTGTGCAGGCGCTTTTTACTTCGTGTGGTCTGCCTCCTACAGTAACTTCTTTATCGTGTTTTTAGGTGTGTAGCCTGTTTCCTACGGATACTTTTAAAGTTTTGGCGAAATGCCATCTTTTTCGCTCAACCCCTGTTTACAAGGGCTACGCTCATTTTAGAATGCGCCTGCATACCTGCCTTTAGTTTCGCTTGATCATTGTTTGGCATTGCTGGTTCCAACTAATCGGCAATGTAATTCGTTGTTAGGGATGTCCTTGGCAATGAACCAATCAATGTTGTCAACTACAGGTATTGACCATGTTCAAAAAGTTTGCTGTTGCTGTTCCCCTGGCTGTTCTGGCGCTGTCTTCCTCGGTAACTGCTATCGCTGCCGGTGAAGCCAGCCACACCGTCAACCTCAAGGCAAACATCCCGACCACCGTGTTCCACGCCCAGCCGCGTGATCCGAACTGGGGCCGTGACGAGACCATGACCTACAACCTGGTCAGCGGTGAATTGGCGCCCCTGAGCGCCATCTACGACATCAAGAACACCAACGGTTCGGTTGCCGCCTACATCGAAGGTGGCCCGGCGGTGCTGTTCAACGGTGATGCCGCTCAGAACATCCCGGTTACCACTACCCTCAACGGAGTGACCCTCACCGGCACGCCACAGGAAGTGGTCAACGAAGCCGACTCCACCCCAGGCGTGGGTGCGGAAATGCGCATCGCTGCCGCCAAGCCTACGGCGACTCAGCGTGGTTCCTACACCACCACCATTCCGGTGGTGTTCGACGCCGTACTGCCAGCCCTGTGAAGCCAATGAGTGCCTGTTAATCACGGGCATTCACTTGCAGGTCGGCTGATTCCCTTCTCTGTCCGCCGACCTGATTTTTTTATCTCTTGGCATTCAGGGTATCCGTTCATGTTTCCGATGACGCCTATCGCGGCTGCGCTTGCGCTGTTGATGTGTACGAGTGCGCTGGCTGCACCTGCTGCCTCCGGCGCTGCAACCCCTGGCAGCTTGATTACCCAGGCCCAAGGCCTGCCCGCAGGTTTCAGTGATCACTTTTTCGACGTGCCGTTGGCGGTGCGGGTGGACCTTGACCAGCAACCGCTGGGCGAGGCTCTGATTGTGCTGTCACGGGATGATCGCGTGACCTTGCTCGAATTCACCGACACCGGCGACAGCAAAGTCCCGGCTGCTACCCGTGATACCTGGCAAGCCCTGTTGGAAAAAGGCGTGGCCCTGGGCGCCTGCACCCAGGCCTGCCCGGAAAAAATGATCTCGGTGTTCTACAACCTGGAAAGCTCGCAGTTGTCGATCCTCACCCAGGACGTCGAACGCAGTGACGACATTCCGCGTTTCTATGACCAGCCCGAAGGGGGCAGCCTGGGGCTGATCATTGACAACCAGCTCAACCTCAACGGCAGCCAGGAAGACAGCCTGGGCGGTCGCTACGGCTTGCAGGCCAGCTCCAGCCTTGGCAACTGGAGCCAGGTGCTCAACCTGCAACTGGCGCGGCAGAGTGGCGATGAAGAACAAGTGCGCCATGCGATCCACGAGCTGTATACCCAGCGTGAGTTGGAAGGGCAGTTTTTCCGCCTTGGCCATTTCACCCCCAATTCCGATGGTCTGACCCGTCAACTGCGCAGCTTCGGCGCCAGCCCCGATACGGCGCTGGGCCTGATGTATGGCAGTTCCGACAGCCTGGCCATCAACAATTCCGCGCCCAGCGTGTACCCGATCTACGTCACTGCCAACCGCCAGGCAGCGGTTGAGATCTACCGCAACGGCTTGCTGATCAACACTCAGGCAGTGGCAGCCGGCCTGCAAACCCTGGATACCCGGCCACTGCCCGGCGGCATTTATGAAGTGGAAGTGCGCCTGGTGGAAGACGGCCTGACCACCAGCACTACCCAGGAGTTGGTCTACAAGCCCAGCAACTGGCGCAACGCCGAAGACCGCTGGCGCTACAACCTGTTTGCCGGGCGCGAGACCAAACTCTTCAGCAACTGGGATGAGCAAGCCTCGGGCGCGATGACGGCCGGTGCGTCGCTCAACTATCTGATACACCCGCGCGTGATCCTTGGCCTGTCGGCCCGCCAGGTGCGCGAGCAACTCCAGTACGGCGGGTCGATGGACTGGACGGTGGCCAATAACACCAGCGTCTATGCCAACCTGTACCAGACCCGGGAACATGGCACCGGCATGGACCTGCAAGGGCTCTACACCTTGGGCTCAACCAACCTGGTGTTCAGCCATAACCGCAGCTGGCTGGACACTCGTGACACCTACGAAACACTGCCGGACGGTACGCGTCTGCGCCGCAATACCTTCGTGGGCGAGGCCAGCAACACCGCGTTGTCGGTCAACCACCGGCTCGACGCGAAAAACACCCTGAACATGCGCCTGTCCCACAGTGAGGGCAATATCGAGGGCGCTGGGCTGGACCTGGGCTGGAGCCGCTACGACAACCTGTTCGGCAGCGACGCCAACTGGCGTTTTTCGGTGTTCGACCGACCCGGCAGCGCCGGTACCAATGACGCACGCAACCGGGGTGTGGATGTGAGCGTGAGTGTCAATCTGGGCAGTGAAGGCCGGCAGATTTCCGGCAGCATCGGCACACGGACTGCCCGTGATGGCGGGCGCGATAATAACGCCTCGGTGACCTTGCGCCAGGACCTCTCCGATCACTTCCTGCAAAGCGTTTCGGCGACGGCGATCACCGACACCTATGGCGTCGGCCTGTCGAGCATGGCCAGCTTCAACACGGACGCGCTCAGCGGTGACGGTTTTGTACAGCGCAGTTCCTTCAACGGCGACCTGAGCGGTGGCCTGAACCTCAACAGCACCTTCGTTGCCGGTGCCGGCAAGATGCTGCTGAGTAGCCAATACCAAGGCAACGGCGCCGGCATGATCATTGACGTGGAAACCGACCTCGACGAAATCGCCCTGCGCGCCGACGACCTCGGCGGTGGTGGCGCGATCTTGCGGCCGGGGCGCAACTACGTACCGGTCTCGGCCTACAAGAGCAGCAGCGTGAGCTTCGACTTTGAAGGTAATCACCCGCCGGCCGCCAATATCCAGCCGCCCCGCACCAGCTATCACCTGAACAAGGGCGGCGTGGATTACCGGAAAATCACCGTGATGAGAACCGTCACCGTGCTCGGCCGCTTGTTGGATGAACGCGGTGCTCCGCTCAAGGGCCATCACGTGATCAACCACGCCAGCCGTGGAGTCAGCGAAGTGGACGGGTTCTTCTCGATGGAAATGAGTTCCAGCGCGCCAACCCTGCAGGTGCGCTACCAGAACCAGTTGCTCTGTCAGTTCCGCTTGGACCCAAGCAATGCGCCGAACGAAAACGACGTGTTGATGATCGGCGATTTGCGCTGCACCAAGGACACGCTCGCAGAAGCGACCCACAACGCCGAAACCGCTGGTTAACGGCGGTTCGGATAAAAGAACCGGGATTTTTATGAGTGTTAATACAGCAATCAAACAGTTCGCAGGACCTTGCGTGTTGGCGGTGGCCCTGGGGGCGTTCAGCCAGCCTGCGCTGGCCATCGTGGAGGAGATTACCGCAGTCTTTCGCCCTGACCCCTCTAACCCCATGAGCAACAAGTTCATCAACACGACGCCGCAAAGTGGGTTATGCCCTTGGCACGTTCCGGCCAAATGTGAGGCGGTCAATACCTTCAGTATTCGTAATAGCTCGTTCAGGGCCTATTCGACTGGACCCATACCGGCCTATCCCGACGACCCACGCAAGAGCGCCTACTTCAAGGTGCCTTCAGCATTCCGTGATCTGCAAGTGACGCACAGAGGCACCGGCAGAGTGGAAACGGTACAGATGCGCATGGCTGGAATTGGAGGGCGGTGGAATGCGCCGGTATCTTCTTGGACGACTACGGATGCAAGGTGGGACCGCTACTGGTACGGGGCGCCCTCGCCGTGTATGCCGATCAATTACATCGCGGCAGGGGTCAACTTCGCGCTGTTTTTCTGGATCGTGCCTGAAAACGCCGGGGCTTGCAGTGTGACCAACGGTTATGGAATCGCGCGTATGAGCTACTCCACGCTTGAGTATGGCTATGAACTCAAGACCCCCAACCCGCTGGGGATGGACGCCGGTGTGTATGAGGGGAGCATCACTTACAGTATGGGGCCGGGCGGTGACGTCGATTTCGGCGATGCGATGATCCCGGATGACAACGCACTCACCTTTAACTTTACCTTGTCGGTCGAGCACAACCTCAAGGTTGACCTGCCGCCAGGCGGCAACCGCATCGAATTGCTACCCGAAGGTGGCTGGCAAGCCTGGCTCAATCGCGGGCGCCAACCGACGCGTCTGTTCCGTGACCAGACCTTCGTCATTTCCGCCAGTGGGCGCTTCAAGATGCAACTCGAATGCAGCCTTGCGGTGGGCAACACCTGTGGCCTGCGCAATGGCGCGGGGGACCTGGTGCCGTTGCAGGTGGCTGTCAGCCTGCCATTTGGCATGCAGGACCAGGCCGGGCAAGCCGTCAACAAGCTGCCCCTGCGCCTGGATGGCGTGGGCACCGAGCTGTTCCAGCCGGTGTTTTATGTGAACAACCGCTCCGGAAAACTGCACTTTGAAGTCGAAAACAACGACGTCAAAGGGATGCTCGAACATCCGGGCAGCACCTATTCGGGCGTGGTCACGGTGATCTGGGATTCAGAAGTCTGAGCGGGTATTGGCCGCATCTCAGCCCCTGGCTGGGCTCATTCAATAAGGCGTAATCAAACATGAAACATGCAGTGTTATCGGTGGGACTGTTCCTGATGTCGCTGAGCGCTTATGCAGGGCCGGCGATCAACGTTGGGGTGGTCTATGACTATCTGGACGGCGACCGTAGTTCCTACCTCAAGCGGGTCTACAACGGCGGCACCAGTACCGCGTTTATCAAGGTCAATGTGCTGGAGATCGTCTACAACGCCGACGGCACGTCCCGGGAAGTGCCCGTCGCGTCGATGACCGACGCCAAAGGCAGCACCACCAATCGCGACGGCCTGATGGCCAGCCCGGCGCGTCTGATCGTACCGGCCGGCGGGCGTCAGGGCACGCGTTTGCTGTACATGGGCCAGCGAGACAAGGAGCGCTATTTCCGCGTGCGCTTCATTCCGGTGGTGCCGGAAAAGGAAGATGACTTTGCTGTCACCGATGCCGAGCGCGCCGAATACAAGAACGCCCTGGCAGCCGGGGTCAACGTCATGGCCGGGTACGGCACGGTGTTCTTCGTGCGTCCGCAAGACACCCGTTTTGATACCCGGATCAGCGAGACCGCCAGCCAGTACAGCTTGCGTAATGCCGGCAACAGCGTGGTGGTGCTTGATGAGTTCCGCGATTGTTCGGTGGCGAAAAAGACCGACTGTGAGGCCACCACCAAGCACCACATCCTGCCCGGTCGCCAGTTGGTGCTCGAGAAAAAGCCGGAGCGCCAGTTCAACTTCCAGATGATCGAGGGCCGCAACAAAAAACCGATGTCGGTCAACAGTAACGGGTGATGACTATGTTCAAGCAACTGACGGTGCTGGCGGTACTGATGGCGCCCGTGCTGATGGGCGAGCGGGCGCTGGCGTTCCAGGAGCGCCACACGTTCGATGTGTCGGTGACCATCCCGATCCATGAGGCTTATGTGCTGCCCTCCGAGCCCGACTGGATGGGGCATGACCAGGTGCTGGCCTGGGACCTGGCGACTGCCCGGTTGGGACGCCTGCGCAAGAACTTCGACGTGAAAAACATCAATGGCGGGGTGGCCGCGCGCCTTGGCGATACGCCTTACCTGTTGAGTGGTCGCAACCGTATCGAACTGCAGGTGTTGTTCAACCGGGTGCCGCTGACGCTGGATTCGACCCTGGTCCTCAGCGCCGACGAGGCACGTGCCGGCCGCCGCGCCGAGCTGGAAATTGCCGCCATCGAACCGGCGGACGGTTACAAGGGCGGCGAGTATTATGGCACGGTGCACCTGCTGTTTGATTTTCCGGCGCCTTGATCAAGTCCGGTTTTTACGGGGGCCCGCGCGGTTCAACGCCTCGCGGGTCAGATCTCGCAGCCACTGGTTGTGACGGTACCCCAACTCGTTGAGCGTTGTGTCGTATTGCGTCGAACTCATGGGGTTGCCGGACAACACGCCGGCTTCGTCCACCTCCAGCGCCTGTGCCAGTGTGCGCAGTTGTGCCCGCAGGGAGGCCAGGTCGGCCTCGGGCAGGTTCTGCGAGGCTGCGTATTGCCCTTGCAGCGTTTGCAACGCGTCGAGCTGGGCGAATTTCAGGTCGAAGGTGGTTTCATTGTTCCGGTAGGCGATAGTGTTGTGCTGCGTGAGGTAGTCCTCCCAACCGCTTTGCAGCAGCATCTGGTTCACCAGCCCGTCGCCTGCTTCCTGCAGGGTCACCGCATTGGCAACGGTTTCGATCTGCTCAAGCGTCACATCAGCTTCTTGGCGGTAGACCATATGGTCGCTGAGCCATGGCAGGTCCAGGCGCTCGGCCAATGTGGTGCGATAGGCCAGGTGAATGCCGGCTTCGTCGACCTCGCCATGCTCGCCGTTGATCACCACCGACCATAGCCGTTGACCGAGCCCACCCAGTTCTTTGGGTTTGAGACGGTGGGCGACATCCTCACCAATGGCATTGCCCATCAGCGAGTCGCGGGCGGCGCCGCGGGCCAGTACCGCCAGCCTGGCCTCGAGCTCCTCTGGCGAGGTGCTGGTGCGATACGCTTCGCTGGCGAGTACTTCGACGCCCAGTTTCTGGAAAATCTGCGCGCCTGCGTCGGGGCACAACCCAGGGTAGCGGGTATCTTTGAACACGCGGTCACGCAGTGGAGCGTCAACCTCGACCGCCCTCAGCAGGCGCCAGACGCGCCGGCTCAAATCAGGGTGATTGCTCTGGTAGGCCAGGCGATCACCTTCGGTTTGAAACGCATCCGGCTCTTCGAGGGATTTGATCACTTCAAACAGGCCCTGGGAGCCGGGTTCCTTTTCAATGTCATTCCACAGTTGCCGATGCCGCTCCCTCTCTTGAGGCCTGATGTAGCTGAGCCAGGGCGCGCTGTCGCCTTTGGGGGCGTAGGAACGCAGCGGGTCCAGCCCTGCGGACTCGCGGTATTGAGCAAGCAAGTCCTGAAAGTCCAAGGTGAGCTTGCTCTGGTCCAACCGGGTGCGGGCGATAATGTGGGCATCATCCGAGCCTGGCCTGACATGCGGTAACTGGGTAATCGGGTTCTCGCTCAGGTCCAACAGGAAGCCCCGCGGGCGGGATTGGCCCACGAGCCCGGCAGGCCAATCCTTGATGTGTGTATTGCGCAGGTTCAGCAAGGTCAAGTTCGGCATCTGGCTGATATCCGGGGGTTGTCCCAATGGGTTGCCGGCCATCTCAAGCTGTTTGAGGCGCTTGAGGCGCTTGAGCGTGGCAATGGCCGAGTCATCCAGCACCAGGGCATTTTTTTCCAGGTGCAAGCGCCGCAGGCGTTTGAGGTTGCCGAGGGTCTCGGGCAGCTTGGTGATGCGGTTATCGCTCAGGTCCAGGTCGCGCAGATGAGGGAAGTTGTCGAGAAAGGCGGCGTGACTGTCTGCAAACTCGCAACCGCGCAGGTCCACGTCGCTGATGTGGTTCAGCGGCACGCTAAGGGTCGGTAGCTCATCGGGCATATTGGTGTTGAACAAGTCGAGGGCGATGCCGCGACGGTGGCCGAAGCTTTCGTCCAGGTGAACCGTCAGGCTGTTGCTCCAGCCGTCGTACAGGGTGGTTGCCAATGCTGCCCGGCGGTGGCGCACTTCGGGCTCCAGGGGCGTGCCTTCCCAGCGCGTCGGGCCTTTGATGTAGGTATCGAGCTGTTTGAACAATTGTTCTTTTTGTGACTCCATGTGCTCCAGTTTTTGCTGGCCTTCGAGCGTCGACAGCGTGTGCGATAAGCGTGGCAGGCCCTCGTCGCTGACGTTGGGGAGCAACAGCTTGATGCGCTCCTCAATCGTTTTGGGCTGCATGTCATAGCTGTCGGCTCGGCTCATTTTGCAAGATACGCCTCCGCCCAGGAGCACCTCGGTCTCGGGGCCGGGCCGCATCCGCACGGGCGGTTCGGCCAATGCCAGGCGTCGCTCGGCCGGGGCCTGATTGTGGTTGATGACCCATTGCCTGAGCTTCTCGCCTTCGCTGCCGGCAAAGGGCGGGGTGCGGTCCGGAACCTGCGCCAGGGTCCAGAGAAGGGACTCGTACAGGTCTGCTGCAGGGTTCAGCGATTTGCCATCAGCGTCGAACACCCGATAAGTCCCCTGGGCGTCGCGCACCAAGGTGCGGGCGTGGGAGGCGTCGCTTTCACCGACGCTGCAGCGCAAGGCGCCGATGGGGCTGTTGTCACGAATGTCGATTCTCAGGTTGCTGAGCGAATCGCTGTGCAGGCGCAGGGTGTGGAGCACCAGCCGTTCGCTCTGCGCAGACGGTTGCTGCGGCGGGTAGAGCCCTTCGACTGCGCGGCTCGCCTGGGTGTCGAAGTCCAGCTCCCGAGCCAGGGTTTTGAGGCGCAGGGGCAGGCGCTGTTCGTCTGTCATTGCCTTTAGTTCTTCGGGCCATGCCTGTTTGAGCAGGGCGTTGGCGCTGCTCAGGGGCAGTTCGGGAAAGGTCTGGCGCAGCAGGGCGATGTGCGGATCGCTGCTGGCTTGGCCCAGTTGATAATGACTATTGGCGATGTGCCCGCCAAAGCCGTCTACGTAGTCCGCCAGTTTATTGCGCAGCGCCTGGTCCTGTTGTGCCTTGGGCAAGGTTTCGCCCAGCAACGTATTGACCTGCTGTTCGTCGAGAAAACCCAGGACACGCTCCGGCAGTTTGGCAGCCATTACGTCGGCCAGGCTGATGGCCAGCGTGTCGGCCGGCAGGGCGGTGGCATTGCCATACTTGCGCGATTCGCCGCTCAGGTCGCTGTTGTGAAACACCTCCAGGGCCTTGCTTGGCGGCCAGCCGGGCAGGTCGGTGACGGCCTGTTCGAACCAGTAGGAGTACGGCTCCAGTGTCTGGCCCGTGCGCAGCTTGCGGGCGGATTCGTCGGCCAACCGGCCGGCGCGAAAACGCTCAATGCTATCGGCCAGCAGCGGTGGGGTCGGCCGGTTGCGCAGGTACATATGGCGTAGATGGTCGGGCTCGCTGCCACTGATGGTACGCACCTGTTCGAGCTGTTCAGGGGTGAGCCCCTGAGTGGTGGCGCTGATACGGCGCATCAGCGCAGTGTCGTCCCAACTGCGCGGCTGTTCACCTTCACGCACCCAGGCGCCGTTGCCATTGAGTCGCACCTTCGGTTGATAGGCCTCCGGCCGGCCGGGGTGCACGATGCGATGGTGCAGCAGTTGCTTGTCCGGTTCGATCTGGTAGTGCTTGTCGGCGTGTACCAGCCATTGTTTTCGAGCGTGTTGATACACACCCTGTGCGTCAGGCCGGGTGTCTTTGGGCAGGCTGATGTTCTGCAGGTAGGGCGAGAGGTCAGGGTTCCACAAGCGTTTTTCGCCGCTGGCCAGCTCCACCGGGTGCAGGCTCTCGACGAATGGCGATAGCTTGAGGGTGAGGGTCTGGCCGAGAGTTCCTGCCGCCGCCCAACCGCCCAACTGCACCACCGCCTCCACGACCGCCATGGCGTGACCGATAGCTTCCAGCCCTTTGCCCTGCGCCCAGTCAACGATACCTTCGAACACATCGTTGGCCACCTGGTAGGCGGTGTAGGCAAGCATCAACTCTCCCAGGAACGGCACGAACGGGGTGACCACCAGCAGCGCGGCGTTAAAGATGTCCGACAGGATCTTGCTCAGGTTGTCCCACCAGGCCCAGCGCGCCATCAGGTCTGCATAGGCGGTGGTGATGGCAATTTCCCGGGTATCGTTGACGATCTTGTTGAGTCTGACCCGATACAGGTAATGCCACAGCGTATCGGGCTCGGAGTGGCCTGAGGGCGGGCGGTTCTGGTAATCGTCAAAGATGTCTTGCACGCTGAAGTGCAACTGCGGCGTGTCGACCTTGAGGGTTTGCCAGCTGGGGCCGCTGTCGGTGCGTGCCTTCTGATGCCACTGCACTGTGTACAAGCGGCGCTGCAGTTCAGCGAAAAAATGCCCGCGTTGTTTGTGGTCGATAAATTGACTGAAGAATTGCCGGTAGGTGGCCTTGGTCGGCGTTTGGCCTGTTTCATCCGGAGGCGAGGGGCTGTCGCGCAATTGGCGCGTCAACGCGTTCATGAATGCGACCGGTGAGGCGTACTCCTTCAACGGATGCTCGGGGTCCTCGGGGATATAGGCAATCAAGCGTTTGATGTGTTTGTCGCTGCCTTGTGGCGCGGCAATCAACACAATGCCGCTCAGTTGCGCATCCAGCAGGCTCAGGTTGTAGTACTGCACCGCAATGCCACCCAGGGCCGGGGCCGGCTTGCCCTCAGCGATGTCGAAGAGCAAACGCCGGGCATCGTCTTGGATATGCTGTTGCGACAGGGCGATACAGGCGGCGTTTTTCAGCGCTGCCTTATCGCAGGCAATCACCTTGAGGCGTAATTTATCGGCCTGCACCTGATTGTTGAACCCCAGGACTTTCAATAGCCGCGTCTGGTATTGCAGGCCGATATTCAGGCTGCGGCACAGCCTTTTGAAGCCCAGTGCGGTCAAGGGTTGGCCGCTGGTGCGCGAGGTGAGCTGGAGAATGTCCTGCTGGCCTTGAGCGTCCGCCTTGGACAAGAACGCAACGTCGGAAAATTGCTCACTGGCAGAAAAATTATGCAGGGCTGCGTCCAATAACGATACGGTCCGGCTGGTTACGCCTTTGCGTACGCCAATGGCCCACCAGCCGTTTTTAGCGGGGGCATAAAGACGAATAAAGGTGTTTTTTACATCAATGTTGCCGTATTCCCGTAAGGCTTTTTTGAGCAGGGGCTCGGCGAAGGTATAAACGTCTTTTACGTACTTGAATGTTTCATCCACGGTGTTCCTGGATGTCCAATGCGCGGCCATGGCCTCTTTCGAAACACTGTTCAGGGCTTCGTCGATGGAGGTGATTCGTGTATAGACGTAAGGGCTCGCGGCCTGCACCGCGCGAGCGCGGGCCAGCGTTGTCGAACTGAGCCAATCGGGTATTGCACGCTTGATAAAGTCAAAGTGAATACCCTTTTCTGCATGGCTTGCAGCGTGGTGATAAGGAGACTCGAATAACATGGTCAGGTTGCCTTTAGAGGAACAGCCAAGGGCTGCACGGCACTCAGGCCGGGCAGGGATGAACGTGAAAAATTGGCAGTGAGTGGCGCTTGAGCCGATAGGCGTCGGGTAGCGATCAGAAGGCAGGCAGCATTCAGCTTTTGCCGTGCAGGCCGTTCAGAGGGGAATACGGCAGGCGCCTGGGTTTGAGTACGCAGCGCTGGATCGATTTCAAGCAGGTGAGTACGTATTTCTTGAGGCGTCGGTGATGCTGCTGGTGTGTTCGACGTGCTCATTGGCAAGGTCCTCATGCTGATGGAGTGAACTATCAGCATGGGGTGGGGGCGGGTTGTGTCGGCGGTAACTATTGAAAGTGCGGGTGAAAGTGCGGGTGAAAGCGCGGGTGAAGGTGCGGGTGAAGGTGCGGGTCAAGCACGCGCGTTCAGGCCGGAGCCTGGGCGGACGGGCCTGCCGCTGAGAGGTCGAGAGGGGCTGTTTGCGGCGCTGTGGAGGGAATTCCCAGGCGCTCAAGTCGCGCCGATTGAGCCGGGTTGTGCCTGAGGAAAGCGCCTCCCTTGGGGGATACGTATTTCATCCAGGAGTCGATGTGAAGGCCATTATCAAATGCATATTTCATCACTTGCGCTTTTGTGATGGGCGCGGTTCTCGGGACTTCCGGTCGCAGGTACAGCCTGTCCCAGTCCAGAAGGTGTTGATCGGTGATCTTGCTTCTCTTACCCGATGGAAGATTGGCCAGCCTTATTGATCGGGTCATGCCTGGCTCGGTCAACTTGCCGCCCTTCGTCACGTACCTTGCCCACACGGTTGGGCTGATATGATGGGCCCTGACAAAGGCCTGCGCTGCTTGCGAGGTTTCATCACCCAGCCCTGTCCACGTCTTGAAAAGGTCGTCGGTAAACTTTGCGTACCCTTGTGCGGGCGCGGGGCCGATTTTGGCTAAACCCGCGGCGTTTATCTCGCCGCTTTGCCTTACATATTTGTTCCAGGTCTTGACTGCGATCGCTCGGCTTTTGAAAAAATCGGCTGGGTTGAGCGTTGTCAGCGGATTGGCTGACTGGGCATTGGCCGCGACGTGCGCGTTCCAATCCCTGAGAGCAACGGTGACGGTGCTGTCGACTTTTGGCCCTCCGCCGGGCACGCGGTTCAACGTGTCCAACTCCCAGCGTTGATTGGCCAGTTTACGCAGCTTGAAAGGCGTGACGCCTGCGCGGGGGGTGAGCACCGGGGCCACCAGCCCATGGGGGTCGTAGAGCTTGAACGAATTCTGAATCCGAAATACCTGCTCTTTACCCTGCCCATCGGCGGCACGGACCAACCAGGTGGGGGGATTGCTCGGTGTGCGATAGATGCCTGTGCCTTCGGACAACGATGAGCCGGCCGGAATGCCATCCTTGACCACCAGGGCGGGAGACTCTTGTCGGAAGGCTGACTCATAGGCCGTCAGGTCGGGCTTGCGCGTGTTTCTTGCGGGCCGCAGTAGCATCTGTAACGGCTTGATACCAATACCGGCGGTGCGAATGGCGCCAGTGACAGTGGTGGTGGCCGTTGCGAACTCGAACAGAACCTGGCCCTTCCCGCCGCGACGTACAATCAACCCTGCAACGCTTTGCCCCACTTTGCGTAGGGCCTGGACCGTGGTCTTGCCCATTCGGCCCACCCAGCGCAAGGCCGAAGCGGTCAGATGCCCACCCCAGGGGAACCCGCCGAGCACGGTCATGACGACTTCAATGCCGAACATCACTTTGTTAAGCGTGGATTGGTAGGCCAATTCCTCATTGGTCACGCTTTCAGTATCGGTTTTGTCCAGCAAATACAGGTAATTCTGCCGGTACAAGCCCTCCAGCACATCGCCTGGATGGGCGACCAGGCGATGATTGAGCAAGCGCGTGTTCGCCGGTAAACGTGCCAGCAGGTAAGCCTGCCAGGCCGAAGTGCGCATCAGCTTGATCAGCTCAGCCTCGCTGGCGACTTCCCTGAGCTCCACGCTGTCGGGCGCATGCGGGGTATAAAGCACCAGCATTTCATCGACGGCGGTGGAGAGTATCAAAACCCCGTTCACGGTCTGCCCACCGCGCCCCTCGGGCGCGTCGCTGGCGGGATTGAACATCAGGGCATTGGCGACGATTGCCTGCCCGTCGACCGGTTGGCGTACCTTGGGGTCTGTGGCGGCGAGTACGGCCGCCATCCAGGCGGCGCCTTTGTTTTGAACGGGGTCACTGGCCAATACTGTGCTGTAGGCATCCGGACTCAAGCGAGCCAACAAGGCTGCATAGTCCAGGGCGGCCTTGTTGGCTCGCCATCCAGGCTTTTTTCACGGCCGTATCGGTCTGGGGTGCGAGGTGTTTTTTGAGGATGTTCTCGGTGTACTCGTGACCGATATTCAGCTCTTTGACCCACGCTTGGAGGCGCTCCTTGTCCACGGTGATGACTTCACCTTGGGCGTTACGCAGCCAGTTGCCCTGCGCGGTGGTCAGGTTGGCTTGCAATGTGTCGTCCTCTGTCCAGGATAAGCTCCTGCTCCATGGCTTGTTGTTTTGCAGCAGCAGGTTGGTCAGGCTGACGCGACTTGGCACCACTCGTTCATGCACTGAGCCAAAACCGGCACCGGCACTGATACGGGTTCGCGTGGTACGGATGACCATCGTCTGGTCCGGGTCAATGTCCTGTGCGCGATGGTCTGGCACCAACGCGCGTATCTTCAACAGCACCCGTTGCCTGGCGTACCCGGCCAGTGTGGGAATCAGCGCGTGCCACTGTTTGCTCAGTTCGTTCTGTTTCTCGTCTGCGCTGCGCAGGTGGTCTTGCAGCGCCTTCTGGTCCGCTGGGCTCAGGCGCTTCTCCCAGTCCGATCGCCAATGCTCCAACAGCCGCTGGTTGCGTGCCACAAAGGGCTCTGCCATGTCCAACAGCTCGACCAGTTCTACACGGCCATTGCTCTGCGGATCGGGTTCACCCTCGGCCAGGCCCAGGATGGCTTCGATGTCGGACTGCTGCTTGTCCAGTAACGCTTGAATGTTGTCGGCGACAAAATCACTGGCTATCGGTGCAAAGGTGTTGCGCAGGTCACTGCCCCATAACCCGGTTTTGCCGCGCAGTACCAACAGCGGCACGCTGGCGATCAATAATCTGCCCGTGTCGTCACCGGCATCGATGCGGGCCTTCAGGGTGTCGTGCAGTGTTTGCAGGGTGGCAAATTCTTCAAAGCCCTGGCTCGGGGTAAACAGCACGACCGTACCCTCTCCAGCTTTATGGGTACTGAGATTTTTATGACCATTGGGCCAATGGGGATGTACCGGGCTGGAGCCGTCGCTGGAGGTCAGGACGAAGCTGCCGGCCAGGCGTACGCCCTGTGCATCACCGGTGTTCAGCGTTAATTGATACACCCCTGGGCGGTTTCCGTGGCTGAAGCGGGCTTCACGACGGGCCAGGGTTGGGCATTGCAGCACGCGATCAATCAACCGTCTGGCCTGCGGGCTCAACGTATTGTCGGCCATGCCCAGGCGCGCCTGCACATCCAGGGCTTGACGGTGCACCTCTATCAATCTGGCTTGTGGGCAGGCCAATTCAGGCGCTATGGGCGTGTGCCAGTAAGTGGTGATGTGTGCGCTCAACGTGGCCAGCAGGGTTTGCGCCAGGGCTGTGAGTGTACCGGTATACGCGATCTGGTCGGCAGCACTGAAGGCTGTGGCGCTGCTGAAGACACCTTCGGTGTGATTCGCTTGTTCCTGGGGTTCATCCTCCCAGCGTAATAAAGCGCAAAGCGCCTCCAACAGGCTTTGCGAAGATTCAAAATGGCGCTGACCGTCGCTGTCGGTGCGGTAGCGGTTGACATATAAACCGGTTTCTTGGGCCTGTTGTGGGAAGGTCTCCTTGAGCAGGGCTGACAACACACCCTCCAGCGAAGGATGTTTGTCGGGGGCCAGTACGTACTCGATCTGCTGGTTGAGTGAGTGCCAAAGCTGTATCAACTGCGCCTGCTGTTCAGGGTCCGGCGGTGTGTGGGCGAGGGCCGGCAGGGTCGTCGGGTCTACCGCTGCAGGCACGCGGGCGTTCAAGCTCGGGCTGCCTTTGAGCGGCAGTGCCAGGGGGGCGCCCAGCGCGGCCGCCAGTGTGTCAAACCGGGTAGGGGGGGCGCTGAAGGCTTGATCGATATCGGCCTCTTGCTGGTCACGCTGGGCTTGCAGGCACGCCCTGAATACGGGGCCGGTCATCGGTGTGTAGCGCAGGTTCTGCCCACTGCGTAACCCTTCGTCCACAAGGCGCCGCTGGCTGAGTGCAATGTTGGTGAGCAGACGGCCTTTTTCGGCACCTGCCACCAGGCGTCTGCGCAGGGTGTTCTCCATGGTGGAGAACTGCTCGAATACCTCAACGCCCAATTGCGGGGTGTAGAGGACCGTCGGGCGCGTGCCGTGCAGTCGCTCGGTGAGTACGAAGCAGCCGTTCAGCGCCGCCGACCAGTCGGGCTGGCCCGTCGAGTACAACGTGATCGCCACCACCTGCGGGCGTGTGGCGGTGCCCGAGGTCTCATGGAGCACCAGGTTGTCGATCAGCTGCCGGCCCTCGGTGTACACCTTCAGGTGGGCCTTGGCTGCGGCAACGTCCGTCAGGGCTTGAGTGTCCGTGGGCTTTTCCTGCAACGCCTGCTCGGCCTGGGCGACCTCTTGCAGGGCGTCGTAGGTGGTCAGATCCGACTCAAGTACAAACACGATGCGTTGTTTTTGACTGATGGCTTCGGACACGCTGAGGGCGCCGGTGGTTGCCTGGGCAGACGTCCAGAACACGTCGAGCTCGCGCAAGTAGAGCGCCTGGCTGTCGTGTTGCAGGTTGCTGATCAGTTGATTGAAGGCCGTGACTTCAAGGGCTGACAGTTCGCCGTCGCGACCAGCGTCGTGAGCGCGTGAGTAGAAGCCCACTGCCTGCTCGACTACGCCGGTTTGCGGTTCCTTGGCATGCTCGGTCGGTATTTTTCCGGTGGCAATAGCTTCTTGCAGGACCTGGGTCAGATTACGCGTGCGGGTGACCCGGGGCTTTGGTTCGAGGCGGTCTGGAGCGTCCGTCGTCGGGCTGTCGTACACATACTCGTTCAGAAAAACTGCATCGGGATCAAGCGGGGTGTCGGGCACAAGGTCGGCCAGTGCCTGGCGCAAATGGGCGGCCATCAGCGCGGCGAAGTCCGGCTGGGCATCGAGCAGATGCTCAATGGCCGTGAGACATACCGGTAACCGACGTAGCAGGTCTTCGGTTGGCGGAAGGGGCAGTGACGACATAACCTGGGTTTCCTGTAGAGAGAGGGTGACGGCACCCCACGTGAATCGAACAATCGACTCGACCTACACTACTTACCCAGGGTAATGCAGCGGCCATACATAACCACTGCATGGGCCTTTCATCTCTGCGTTGAGTTCAGGTTTTTGCAGGTACCAGGGGCACGCCTGGTGCCTGCTGAGGGTCAAAACCCGACGGCAACCATGGCCTCACGAGTCAGGCGGCGGCCCAGTTCCTGTTCGTCGTAGAAACTCTTGAGAAACAGGCTCAAGTACCGTTCTTCCGTCATAGGCTCGCCGGTCAGGACTTGCTCATGGGCGACATTCAGTGCGTCTGCCAGGTCGAGCAGACGCTGTCGGAGTTCGGTGCTGGTGGTCGAACTTTTGCGCGCCGGTGGCAGTTGTTCATGGGCGGCCCAAGCCTGTTGAGCCAGGCGCAAATCGTCGATGCTTTCACTGGCCTGTTCATGCTGGCATTTGATCTGTCGGAACGCCTCGGGACGGGTATTGAGCAAATAGTCGCGCCAGAAATACTGCTCAAGCATTTGGTTCACCAGCCCATCGCCTTGCTCCTCCTCGATGACCTTGTCGTAGGCATTGGCCAGTTGCCAGGCTGCGACATCGCCGGCATCGCGGTATAGCATGTGGTCCGCCAACCAAGGCAGATCCAGGCGCTCCTTCAGGCCGGTCTGGTAGGCGCTGTACACTTCGACTTCATCCAGGGTGCCCGGAACACCGTCGACGACTTCGGTGGTCAGCCGCAACGGGGGGCCTTCGCTGCCATCCTCATTGAGTGCGGGGGTGTTGAGGCGAGTCTGGATATCGTGTCTGGCAATCTGGTTGACCTTGTCCAGCCGCGCCTTTTGTCTGGCCAGCCGTACCAGCGCACCGGTGCGGGCTTGAGGAGTGGGCTCGCGCCATGCCTCCAGCTTCATGGCTTCGATCCCCATGGCGTTGAACAGCTGGGCGCCCGCATCGGCGCAGTGGGTCGGCATGGCGCTCAGGTTGAACAGCGCGGTACGGGTTTGCTCGTCACTGTCGGCGGCCCTTAGCAGGCGCAAGACATTGGTGCGCAATTGTCTGAGGTTCTGGTTGTAGCGCACCAGATCGTCCGGGTCGTGGACGATGTCGGGGGCGGGTTGTCGCTGGCTTCTGATGACTTCAAAAAAACCCTGTGAGCCATGTTCCCGTTCGAGATCGTCCCAGATTTCCTGCCATCCCTGGCGTATTTCGGGTGTCAGGTGTTCGAACCAGAATTGACTGTCCAGCTTGCCTCGGGGGGGATAGGTGCGATAAGGATCCAGGCCCGCGGCGCGCCGGTAACTGACCAGCCGATCCTCGGCGTCTTGCTCCAGCTTGTTGTTGTCCAGGCGTGCCCGTGTCACCAGTTCGGCTTGCGCCGAGCCGGGTTCGACGATCGGTACCTGGGTGATCGGTGTATTCAGCAAATTCAGGTTGAAGTCGGGAGAACGGGGCAGCTCGAACAGCCCTATGGGCCAATCGCGGATTTGCGTGTTGTTGAGCGCCAGTATGCGCAATTCCGGCATGCGGCTGATGTCCGCCGGTGTGATCAAGTGTTCATTGTGCGAAAGGATCAATACCCTCAGGTGGTGTAATTGCCTGAGGTGTTCCAGGTTCTGCGCTCGCCAGCGAATCGGGTTTTCGGACAGGCCCAGATGGGTGAGTCGACGCATACCGCTGATGGCCGATGGAAAAGTCTTCAGGTGCTTGCCGGTGATATCCAGCATACGCAGGTTAGGGAAATTGTGCAGGAACGGGCTGTCGGCATCAGTGAAGTCGGTGCCTGCCAGGTTGAGGTTGGTGATGTGGTTCAACGCGGTGTCCAATCGGGGGAAGTTTTGCACAAACCCGTAGATGGTTTCTCCACGCAGGTCCAGTTCACTGCCCACTCGGCGTTCGCCGAAATCCGTTTCGTACCCCTTGGCCGATTGCTCCCAACTGCTCTGTATGAGCGCAGTCACTCGCTTCCTGAACAACTGCTCCGGGAGTGTTGCGCGACGTCTTTGAGTGCCGGCAGCCGGCAGCCCCTGCCAATGGTTGAGTGCCTTGAGCAGGTGCTTTTTCTCGGTTTCAAGCTCAGTGAGCAGACGCTGTCCCTCGGCCGAGTCCAGCGACAGGGCATAGGCCGCTACATCTTCTTCGCAAAGCGTCGGATACAGCGACTTGAGGCGCTCGTCTACGCTGGCGCGCCCCAGTCTACGGCGCAGGGCGCTGAACATCGGCTTTTGCAGCAGATCTCGGATCTCTAGGGGGGCGACGCTGAAGACCGGCGGTTCGGCCAACACCGTGCGGCGTTCGGCAGGTGGTTGCAGGGTGCGTGTGAGCCACTGGCGCAACGCCTCGCCATCACCCGGCGCGAAGCCCAGGGTGCCACGGGGTAGGGCTTGTAGCACGGCTTCATACAAGTCCAAGGTGCTAGCGACGCCGGCTTCATGGCGTGCGTATTGCCCAGGCGCTGTGCGTACCAGCAGCGCATCGGTCGCCGCCTCGTCCGGACCGACCTGGCAACGCAGGTGCCCGCTGGGCACTTGCTCGCGGATGCTCAAGCGCAGGTTGGCGAACGCGTCACTGTGGATTCTCACCGCGTTGAGCAGCAGCCGTTCGGTATCGGGTGTGGGCGCGTTGCCCGGGTAGAAACCTTCGTAGGCGTGGGTGGTTCGCGCTTCGAACTGTAATTCCCTGGCCTGATGCTTGAGCCGTAGCGGCAAGCGCTTCTCGTCGTTCATCAACTGCACTTCCGCCGGGCGGGCCTGGTTGAGTATCACTCGGGCCAGGCTGTCGGGCAGCTCGGGGAACTGGCGTTGCAGCAGCAACCCGTGGGCGCTGTTTGACTGGCGTTTGAAACCGTACAGGTGCTCGAAGATATCGTCCTTGCGTGTGGCGACGTAACGGCTCAGCTGTTCACGCAGGGTTTGCGCCCGCGCCTCATTGTCGGCGGGCAAGGGCTTGCCGAGTAGAGCGGTAAGCTCGGCGTTGTCCAGAAAGTCTACGATTCGTGGGGTTAACCGGCCTGCCAATAACGCTTCACGGCTGATGGCCAGCGTCGACGCCTGCGTTGCCTGCATTGCGCCATGCTGCATCGGCTCGCCGCTCAGGTCGGCTGCTTCGAACACCGCGATGGCTTTATCGGCCGGCCAGCCAGGCATTCGCGTTACCATGTCGGCGGACCAATAAGCGGCTTCACCGTTGTCGGCGGACGGTTCACTGAGCGTGTCGATGTGCTGTCGCAGTTCGAAGCGATTCAGGGTATCGGTCAATAGCGGCGGCGGTGCCTGGTTTTCGGCGTACATATGCCTCAGCGCGCCGGGTTCGGTGCCACTGATATCGCCTAACTGCTGCAGGCGTGCAGGTGGCCAGGTGGCGGTGACGGGGCTCAGGCGCTGGAGCAGTTGTGAGTCGTCCCAGGCCCTGGGTTCTTCGCCCTCCAGCATCACGGCACCCTGACCGTTAAGCACCACCTCGGGACGATAGGCGTGCGGGCGTTGTGGATGGGCGATCCGGTGCCGGCCAGTGTCGGGTTCCTGGCTGACCTCGTAATGTTTGTTCTCCAGGCGCAGGATTTTTTTGCCGGCGTGCCAGTGAAACCCTTGGGCATCGGGTTTTGAGTCGGGGGCCAGGGTTACGGCTTTTTGTTCATAGGGGCTCAAGTCCGCATGCCACAAACGGGTTTTGCCATCAGCCAGCGTCACAGGCTTCAAACCCTCGACAAAGGCGGACAGCTTGAGATGGGCCAGGTGCCCGGCGGCACCGAATGCGATCAGTTGCACCACGTTCTCCGTGACCCCGACCACATGTTCAATGGCCTCCAGCCCTCGGCCTTCGGCCCAATCCAACAGCCCTTCGAACACTTCGTCCGCGAGTTGATAAGCGGTATAGGCCAGCATCAATTCGCCCAGAAACGGAACGAAGGGGGTCACCACTAGCAGCGCCGCGTTGAGAATGTCCGAGAGGATTTTTTCCAGATTATCCCACCAGGCCCAACGTGCCATGCGGTCCGCGTAGGCGGTTGCGATCGCAAGTTCACGGGCATCGTTGAGGATTTTATTGAGGCTTTGCTGATACAGATGCTCCCACAGTGGCGTGCGCACACGCGTCCCGCTGAACTGCAGGTTGGGGTTGTCGAGGGGCGTGTCACGCCAGGTCGGCTGTGGATCGCCGGGCGCGCGCTGATGCCATTTCACCTGGCTCAAACGCGTGTCCAACTGGCTGAAAAAGTGCCCCTGGTACTGATGCTCGACAAACCGGCTGAAAAATTGCTGATAGTCGGGCTGGCGCAGTTGCCCCGTCAGTGCCTGCATGAACGCAACCGTCGAGGGATAGCGCTTGAGTGGGTGCTGCGGGTCATCCGGAATATAGGCGATCACGGGCGTTGCCTGGCGACTGACTTCCAGGTCGGCGGCAATCAGCACCACGCCGGTCAAGGTGGCGTCCATCAGGCTGAGGTCATGGCAGTACGCGGCCTTGCCGTCGAGCATCAGGTGTTGCTGGCCCTTGATCAAACCCGTGATCAACGCATGATCCAACGCCTGGATATCGCCCTTGATCAACGCCATGCGCGCGGCCACCGTGAGGGCGGCCTGCTGGTTGAGCATCACCCGGGCGCGCAGCACGCCCTCGACCACCGGGGCGGTGCGGCCGAGATAGTTCTCAAGATGCTGTTGGTACTGGGCGCCGATGTCCAGGTTGCGAACCAGCGCTTTGAACTGCTGGATCGACAGCCGGGCTTTGAGGGGGAGGACTTCGAAATGACCCAAGGCGTCGGGCAGGGTGATAAATTGCGAATCGGCGGTGAACGCCTCGCTGTCGGCAAAGTTGTGCAGTGCCGCGTCCAGCAGCGACACCGTGCGGCTTTGCACGCCACCGCCAAAATCCATGACCCACCATGGCCGGTCAGCCGGGGCATAGAGCCGCAGGCAGGTACTGCGCACATCGACATCAAGGTTGTACTGCTGTTTCAGCGCGGCTGTTAACAACGGCTCGGCGAAGCCTTTGAGATCGGTGATCGGGGCGAGTTTCTGGTCGACGAGGGTTTGGGTTTTCCAATGTTCGGCAA
This sequence comes from Pseudomonas sp. 37 R 15, assembly GCF_900004865.1. Classification (NCBI taxonomy): domain Bacteria; kingdom Pseudomonadati; phylum Pseudomonadota; class Gammaproteobacteria; order Pseudomonadales; family Pseudomonadaceae; genus Pseudomonas; species Pseudomonas sp. 37 R 15. Next base: position 326,179 of record NZ_CVTV01000049.1, read on the forward strand.
CCGCGGTTTTCAATAATTGATGCTGGTGGGAGGAGGCACTTTTATACCAGGGCGCAATCGTTTTGCGGCTGGCTTTCAAAGCGCTGATGCGTGATATCGACAGCTTGGTGACCCAGTCGGGCAAGGCTTCCCGAATGACGTCGTAGTGCTGGCCCTTATCTTCGTGTGTGGCGGGGGCAATGGCGGTCATGGCGTATTTCTGCAGTGGGGGCGGACACTCAGATTAGGCTCGCGCAAGGGAGCGCCGGGCAGTAACAGTCTATTGATGCTGGGTGCCCGGCAGGCTGTAGCGTCGATGGCTCTATCACACCGAAGAAATCTGGCATCGTCAGGCGTTCACTCCTAGCGCGGTGGCCCGACCGGGCGAAGAGTGCGCGGCCTTTTGCCCGACGCCTGTTTTCAGTATTGCCCGGCCACGGGCTGGCACAGCGTCTGGCTGCCTGGCTTCAGGTACGGCAGCAGAATGGGCGCCATGCCTTTGAGCACTTGCACCGGCAGCGCCGAGGTGAACGTGAAGGTTTGTGCCGAACTGCCTGGGACGAAGGCGGTGAGCGTGCCGAAGTGGTGGTCACCGATAAAGAACACAAAGGTGGCAGTGCGGTTTATCGCCTTGGAACTGAGTACCCGACCGCCAGCGCCGATGGCTTCGATGCGGTTGTCGCCGGTTCCGGTCTTGCCGCCCATGGCCAGCGGTGTGCCGTCGTCCAGCTTGAAACTGCCGGCCACGCGTTTCGCTGTACCGGCATCCACCACTTGGGATAAAGCCCCACGCAAGGCCCGCGCCACTTCTACCGGCATCACCCGCTTGCCCTCGGCCGGGTCGTTGATCACGCGGGTTTCATAAGGCGTATCGGCGGCAAAGTGCAGACTGTCGATGCGTACTGCCCGCGCACGCACGCCGTCATTGAGGATGATCCCCATCAGCTCGGCCAATGCGGCAGGGCGGTCGCCGGAGCTGCCGATGGCGGTGGCCAGCGATGGCACCAGGTGATCGAAGGGATAGCCCACGGCCCGCCAGCGTTGGTGGATATCCAGGAAGGCTTCAACCTCCAGCATGGTGCGGATACGGCTATCGCGCGCACGCTGATGGCGGCTCTTGAACAGCCAGCTGTACACCTCCTGACGCTCGAACTGGCTGGCCTTGACGACCTCGCCAAAGGTCGCGTCGGGGTGGTTGAGCAGGTAGCCCAGCAACCATAGGTCCAGCGGGTGGACCTTGGCGATATAGCCCTGGTCGGGCAAATCATAGGTGCCGGGGCCGTAGTCTGCGTACAGCCGCCGCAAGCGTTCGTCGGTCAGTTTGTCACTGGTTTTGGCAGTGCCCAGGTGTGAGCGCACAAAACGGTTGAACGTGTCCTGGTCGGCCTCGGGAAACAGGTAGCGGTGCACGGCGCTCAGGCGAATCGCCGTGGGGTGCAGGCTGTCGAGAAAGGTATCGAGGCGTGCCTGGGTGTCTTTCTTCTGGTATTTCCTCCAGAACTTGAGGAGGAAGGTGGTGCCTTCACGGTCGGCAAATTGGGCCAGGTATTCCTGGCGCCGTGGGTCGTCGTCATCCTTGAGCAACTGCGCGCTGTTATTGGGGCCTGTGTAGGTGACGTAACGTTCCAGGTCGCGCATCAGGCGAATGAACGGCAGGTTGATCGACTCCCGTAATGCATCGCGCAAGGTCGGGTTGCGGCCGTTGTCTTCGTGACGGAAATTGTGGAAGTGGTGCAGGCCGCCACCGGTGAAAAAGCCTTCGCTGGGGCTGGCCGAGTAAGTACGGTCGAGGGCGGCGGCGAGCATGCGGCTCAGGGATTTGTCCGCGGCGTGGATCAGATAGTCCAAGGCCCAACGGCTGATACGGTCCTGCTCGGCGATCTCGGTTTTTTCAAGGGCGGCCGGTGTTTGCGCGGCATAGCGCTCATGCAGTTCGCTGATGATTTGCAGGTAAGTGGTGAGTACCCGCAGCTTGGCCGTGGAGCCCAGTTCCAGCTTGCTGCCTTCGTTGATGTCGAAGGGTTGGTCGGTATTGTCGGTTTGCACCCGCACCCGCGAACCCTGCGCAGTCAGCTCGAACAGGGTAAAGCTGTAGCGCACCTGGGCGGTGCTGGCGGGCGTCAGCAGGCGTTCGCCGAGCAGGCCGGTCTTACCGGCGAAGGTCGGGTCGGCCAATTGCTTGAGGTAGTCGGTGACCTGGGTTTGCAGCTCGCCCTGCAAGGTGCTGGTGGCGGAAAGGTCCAGGCGGTCAAGGTCGTACAGCGGTCGGTTGAGCAGCGCGGCGAGGCGGCTGCGGGCGACGCTGATGCCCTTGTTGGTGTCGATGGGCTGGACGGTCGGCTGTTGCTGCCAGTCGCGGTAGGTGACATGCGCCGCCAGCGCGGCCTTGAGCAGTTTTGGCTCGATCAGATCGTTCTGCGCCAGCAGGCGCAGGTGGCTGTCGGTGAGTCGCGCCAGTTCGTCGCGTCCCTTGGCCAGGTAATGGGAAGGGCGGCGTTGGGCGATCATCAGCGACAATACTTGGCGCAACGCAAGGCCACGCGCGTCCAGGCTGGCTGGCGTCGATGCCGTGTCGAGCAGGGCCCGATTGACCTGGGTGAAGTCGGCGCCGTACCACACGCGCAAGCCTTCGGCCATGCCATGCACTTCGCCATGCCCGGGCACGGCCGACAAAGGCACGCTGTTCAGGTAATCGCGCACCACGTTCTGCCGGGCGACAAGCGTGTTCGGGCCATTCTGGTAGGCACGCACGCTGGCCGAGAGCATCTGGCGGATCTTTTCGCTGCCCGACAGGGTCAGGCCTTCGGGCGAATGGCGGTACTTTTCCAGTTGCGTCGCCAGGGTGCTGCCGCCCGCGGTCTGCCCAGGCAAGTGCAATTGACGGGCGAGCTGTGACCATGCGGCCTTGGCAAAGCGCGGCCAATCCACCGCCGGGTTGGCCTGCGCGGGAACAGGCGCCAGCAACTCGCGGTTTTCGATGAACAGCAGGCTGTTGACCATCAGCGACGGAATGTCATCGAAGCGCGCATACAACTGGGTCGGGTAGTTGAACTGATACAGCGGTGCGGCGCGGCAATCGGTGAGGGTCAACCCGGCCTGGATTTTCTCGGCGTAGGGGATAAACAGCCCGTGGCGGCTGTAGTCCATCAGCGCCTCGGAGAAGCGCGCCTGGGACTGGATCAGGTAGTTGCGCTTGAGCAAGCGCGGCAGGAACTCGCCAAGGTCGCTGTAGCCCAGGCGTCGGTCGAACGGCCCGGCGCCGGGATACACCATCGCATCGCTGGCGCCTGGAGCCACGCTGTAGGTCAATGTGGCGGCCCACTGGCTGAATTCGCGCGCCTGCCAGCGGGCGGTGTGGATTTCCCGGTGTGCGGCAAAGCCCAGGGCGATCAAGGCCATTACCAGGATCAGCCAACCCAGGCGGCGCCAGGGATGTTTTTTTGCAGGCAAAGACGCTGGAGACGGGCTGTCGTTGTCGAGTTCAGCCTTGACGGGACCGGTTTGCCACAGAGCGCCCATAGTCGATTGATCCATGCTTGCAGATTGATCGGACCTGTCTGAAGCGTAGACGCGGATTACCTGCGCCATGAGGTTTGTTGGTTAAAGATCGCGCAGAAGGCCCTGTGGTAGCAGTGCCGTGGGGGCCGTCATGCAGGCCTGCGGCTCGATTGCTGATCCACCAGGCGATTTGACGACGGCTGTCTCTGCGGCCTGCGGTAGTGAATGACTCGTGTGCACACGGTGGTCGGGGATTCTCACCTGCACCGGGCTCGACATGTCCCACCCCTTCAAAGGTATGCAATACTCCGCGCCGTTTTGCGCCGAGAAGGCCGGTCTAGACCACTAGCGCACCTCCGTGGCAGCCGGTTTTTTCGGGGTATATCGCCAAATATTGCTGTTTATTGAGTGAAAAGCCCTATCGGGAGCTTTTTATACTGCACGTCCCGCCGACCTGTCCCACTCCGTGCGCCAGGTAGGTTTGCCCACGAGGCAAACTCGGCCAAGCCGGTGTCTGAACCCCCCGTTCTTACGCCGCAGGCTCGGTGGATAAATCCAATAAAAACGAGGTTGTATCCCTATGCCTGTTGGCAAACCACTGCCCCCTGGCGAGACCGCTCAAGGCGGCCCGCTCAAACGCGAACTCGGTGAACGGCATATTCGCCTGATGGCCCTCGGTGCCTGCATCGGCGTCGGCCTGTTTCTCGGCTCGGCCAAGGCCATTGAAATGGCCGGCCCGGCGATCATGCTGTCCTACATCATTGGCGGCCTGGCAATCCTGGTGATCATGCGAGCCCTCGGTGAGATGGCCGTGCACAACCCTGTCGCCGGTTCGTTCAGTCGTTATGCCCAGGATTACCTCGGCCCGTTGGCGGGCTTTCTCACCGGCTGGAACTATTGGTTCCTGTGGCTGGTGACCTGCGTCGCGGAAATCACTGCCGTGGCGGTGTACATGGGCGTCTGGTTCCCCGACACCCCCCGCTGGATCTGGGCCCTGGCGGCGCTGATCAGCATGGGCACCATCAACCTGATCGCGGTCAAGGCGTTCGGTGAGTTCGAGTTCTGGTTCGCCTTGATCAAGATCGTCACCATCATCGCCATGGTGATCGGCGGCGTCGGCATCATTGCCTTCGGCTTCGGCAATGACGGCGTGGCGCTGGGCATTTCCAACCTGTGGACCCATGGCGGCTTCATGCCCAATGGCGTACAGGGCGTATTGATGTCGTTGCAGATGGTGATGTTCGCCTACCTGGGCGTGGAGATGATCGGCCTCACCGCCGGTGAAGCGCGCAACCCGCAGAAGACGATTCCCAGCGCCATCGGCTCGGTGTTCTGGCGCATCCTGCTGTTCTACGTGGGCGCGTTGTTCGTGATCCTGTCGATCTACCCGTGGAATGAAATCGGCACCCAGGGCAGCCCGTTCGTGATGACCTTTGAACGCCTGGGCATCAAGACCGCCGCGGGTATCATCAACTTCGTGGTGATTACCGCCGCGTTGTCGTCCTGCAACGGTGGCATCTTCAGTACCGGGCGCATGCTCTACAGCCTGGCGCAGAATGGCCAGGCTCCGGCCACCTTCGGCACCACGTCCAGCAATGGCGTGCCACGTAAAGCGTTGCTGCTGTCGATTTTTGCCTTGCTGTTGGGCGTGCTGCTCAACTACCTGGTGCCGGACCAGGTGTTCGTATGGGTGACCTCCATCGCCACCTTCGGCGCGATCTGGACCTGGCTGATGATCCTGCTGGCGCAGCTCAAATTCCGAAAGGGCTTGAGCCCGGCCGAGCAAGCGGCCCTCAAATACCGCATGTGGCTGTACCCGGTCAGTTCCTACCTGGCGCTGGCGTTCCTGCTGCTGGTCGTGGGCCTGATGGCGTACTTCCCGGACACCCGTGTGGCGCTGTATGTCGGCCCTGCGTTCCTGGTGCTGTTGACGGTGTTGTATTACGTGTTCAAGTTGCAGCCGACCCAGGCGACGGGGCGTTCAGTTGCCTGAATCCTTAGGCCGAACCGGAGCCGGGAAATAGGGAGCAGGCTTGCCCTAATGCCGATCAGTTAGCGCAGATCTCCTGTGGGAGGGGGCTTGCCCGCGATGGCGGCCTCAGGACCGATCAGGATGTTGGATCGATCCCGGTTCAAATGTGGGAGGGGGCTTGCCCCCGATGGCGGCCTCCGGGCCGACCAGGATGTTGGGTCGATCCCGGTTCAAATGTGGGAGGGGGCTTGCTCCCGAAGGCGGCCTCAGGACCGATCAGGATGTTGGGTCGATCCCGGTT